>JAIFKX010000174.1 GCA_020049335.1 Paludibacter sp.
TAACGATATGATAATAAGCATATCCTTTACGACCATGACGTTGCAATCTAATTTTTGCGGGCATTTTCTTAATTTTTAATTTGTTATACCTGATGCTTTTTCTCGAAAAGCGGCTGCAAAGATAGTGTTTTTATTTCGAAATAAAAAGTGAATACTCATTTTTCGATTTATTAAAATGCAATTACTAAAATATAATAGCTGTATTTTTGATAAAACAAGAACAAACTACATAACAATTATGAATCAAACCGGAATTTTAGAGGGTTGGGATTCGAAACTTTATTGCTATTTTTGCAAAAAAACAAGACGAAAGATGACAATAATTGATTGTAACGAAGAATACGCATCACAAATTTTGGACATTTTTAATGATGCAATACTAAATACCACAGCACTTTACGATTATACGCCTTGGACTATGGAAACCATGCGCGTGTGGTTCGAAACCAAAAGAAAGCACAATTTCCCTGTAATTGGAGTGATTGACGAAGCTGGCTGCTTGATGGGTTTTGGATCGTATGGGCAATTCCGTATGCGACCCGCTTACAAATATACCATAGAAAATTCGGTGTATGTACATCGCGATTTTAGAGGACGCGGTTTGGGAAAAATTTTGTTACAAGAAATTATTAAAAACGCTAAAACACAAAATTATCATTGCATTATTGGGGTAATTGATGCTTCGAACGAAATTAGTATCGGGTTGCACCAATCTTATGGCTTCGAAAATGTAGGCACTTTTAAGGAAGTGGGCTACAAATTTGGAAAGTGGTTGGATGCTGCGTTTTTGCAACTGACATTAGAAACGCCCGAGCAGCCTGAAGAGAATTGATATGAATTTGTAAATTCATTTTTGTACATTAAAATATAAAATCGTATTTTTGTAACACCTTTACAAATAAAAGTAACACTATGCCCGTAGCCCGATTTGGAGTTTCGCTTGAAAATGAATTACTTGAAGCTTTGGATATATATGTTCAGGAAAATAAATTTCCAAACAGATCTCAAGCAATTCGTCATTTGGTAGAGAAAAATTTAGTTGAAAAGAAATGGAAATGCAATAATATTGTGGCGGGAGCTATCACGCTTATTTATGATTTAACTAAAACTGACATTCAAGTAAAATTGGCTGAGATTAAAAAAAATGCTTTATCAGAAATACTTTCTGTTCAGAGTTTTTATATTACTCCCGAAAAAGTGCTCGAAATTATTGCGATTAAAGGACCTTCACATATTCTAACGGCTCTTTCTGATGCTTTTATTAGCGTAAAAGGAATTGAACATGGCAAATTAATAATGAGTAAAGTGGATTAATTTTTTTTGCTCAATTAGTAACACTTTTATTTAAAATAATAACACGATAAATTGATATAACTTACAATTTAATAAATTCAAACAAAAATGAAAAAAATCGGAATAGTGCTACTGATATTACTTTTTGCTAATATTATTTATTCGCAAGAGTTAATAAAAGATTCTGTAAAATTGGAAGAAGTTGTTGTAACTGGCTCTAAAGTAGAAATATCACGCAAACTCATACCACTTTCGGTATCGCAAATTTCTCGACAAGAAATAGAAAGTACAGGACAAATAAACATTTTACCTTCGCTCAATACTTTTGTGCCTGGTATTTTTGTAACTGAGCGCAATATTTTGGGCTTTGGTGTGGCTGCGGGTGGTTCGGGCGGTATTAGTATGCGTGGCATTGGTGGAGCGCCAAACACGGGCGTGTTGGTGCTTATTGATGGACATCCACAATATCAGGGTATTTTTGGACATCCTTTAGCCGATGCTTACGTGGCTTCGGATGTCGAAAAAGTAGAAATTATTCGCGGCTCTGGTTCGCTGCTTTATGGCTCAAACGCTATGGGCGGCGTGGTGAATATTATTACTCGAAAAAACAAACAAGAAGGTATTAGTGGAAATATTGGTGCTTCGTACGGTTCGTACAATACTCAAAAATATTTTGGAACGGTTGGTTTAAAAAAAGACAAATTTAGTGTATTTGCCTCCGCCAACCACGACCAAACCGACGGTACACGAGTAAATACCGATTTTAACATCACAAACGGTTTTGCAAAAGTGGGATACGAGCTTAATAAAAACCTAAATTTATCAGCCGATTTTAATATTGCACAGTTCAACGCCAACGATAATGGGTCGATTTATCTGGCAATACCAAAACCATTTAATATTGACATTACGCGTGGAAAAACCTCCCTTTCGCTCGAAAATAAATATGAAAATATTGAAGGTGCGCTCAAAGTGTATCACAATTTTGGCGAGCATGTATTGTCGGATGGCTTTCAATCGACCGACCGAAATAGTGGCGCCATGCTTTATCAAACTTTAAAATTAAGAAAAAGCAGCGTTTTGACTGGTGGTATCGACTTTAAACAATATGCAGGCAAAGTTACCAACCAACCTTTTTTAGCGGCAAATGACTCGTTGATAGCAGTTAACGAATTAGCAGCTTACTTATATGGGCAACAAACTTTATTCAATAAACTTACAATTAGTGCCGGAATACGTATTGAAAACAGCTCGAAATTTGGCACTGAATTGGTTCCGATGGGTGGTTTGAGCTATGTACTTACTGACAATACAAGTTTAAAAGCTTCTGTCTCGAAAGGTTTTCGTAGTCCTACTATCATGGAAATGTATTTGTACGCTCCAAATCCTGATTTACAACCAGAGCGTATGATAAATTATGAACTCAGTTGGCTGCAATCGCTTTTGAAAAACAAACTCAATTTGGAATTGACAGCATTTAAAGTAAAAGGCGAAAACTTAATACAAGTGGTGGTGCCACCAGTTCCTGCCAAACGACAAAATGTAGGAACTTTTGATAATCAAGGCATTGAATTTTCGGCAAAATACAGTTTGAGTAAAAACATACATTTTCATGCAAACTATAGTTATATCAATTTAGATAAAATAGTGGTTGCTGTACCTCGTGCTCAATTGAATGTGGGCGTAAATTACACGTATAAAATATGGAGTGCACACGTAAATTTACAAAACATAGACCAATTGTACACCAACATTGCCACTACGAGCATAGAAAGTTACAGCTTACTTTCGGCTCGATTGTCCTGCCGTCCGATTAAAAATTTAGAACTTTTTATGGCTGGAAATAATTTATTGAACGAAACGTATCAGATAAATTATGGATATCCCATGCCAAGGATTAATTTTAATAGTGGTGTGAGTTATAAATTTTAGAAGCTCAATTTTCGGGTTTTAAAATAACACCAATATTTTTCCGACCATCAATTTTGGCAACAATGGGCTTTTCGAACCGAATGTGCCGAACGAATTCATTTTCGCAGTGTGCCGTTTGTTGATTAAGGTAATCCACATCATACGTACCATCATTCTGAAACGGATTAATGGTAAAATATGCCACACCAAGCGAAGTCAAATTTTGAAAAAAATGCGTACCTTGACTTGGATCGACGCGATAATGCGACAAACCCGACTCCACAATAATACGCGCATTGCAGATATTCGACCATTTGACAGGAATGCCTAACCAAGTATCGCTCGAACCCCAACGTCCGGGACCTATCAACATATAATTTCGATTTTCAGACATTAACGAGCGGTTTATTTTGTCGATTTCTGTGGCAATACGCTCATTATTAATTGCTTTAAATGCCTCTGGACGTACATACACTAAATCGTAAATATCACTCACAATGCCATGTCCCAAAGCACTGGAACTCGAAACGATGGTGTGGTTTGAACTGATAGCACCAATATTTTCAGTAATTACCTCTTTGGAATCCACAATTGGGCGAATTTGAAGTAAATAAAAAGTATGCTGCTTGGTAGTTTTGTAATCTAAATTTACGGCAAATTCAATTTCGACAGGTCGTCCCATTTCATTTTGCGCAATTTGCATCACCGTTTTGAGCACCTGTGCCAATGGCATCACATCGTGTTTCAGAATATTGGCAAAGGTAATGAGCTTACGACCTTCGTAAAGACCATCGTTAATTGTTTCATTTTGAATATCATAGGTCGAGGCAATAAATTTCAGCGTTCCATCAGCTTCAGCTTCATCTAATGGTAATTTAAGAATATTAAAACCATCTTCTACCTTTGGAATAAAACAACTTTCGCACAAATCCAAAGCATTAAAATAGGTTTGTGTTTCCTTCATTGTCAGCTCCAATGTACTCGTCTGCAAAGCATTGCGTGGATAAGCTGGCGAAAACCGCAGCGAAAGCCCACCATCCATAATATATTTTCCGAGACCAAGCGCTATATTGGCAATGCCATCTTCGGGTTGCTCAGCCCCGATAGGATAATAATTGAGCGAACGCACCACACCCGAAAACGAAGGATAGTAACGCATATTGTGCGCTTCGCCGCAAATTTCTTGTAATACGACAGCCATTTTTTCCTCGTCAATTACATTTTTGGTAGCCGTCATATAAGCCTTACTATCACGGTAAAAAACCGATGCGTACACCGCTTTTATAGCCTCAGTAATCATCACCAACATTTGCGTTTTACTACTTCGATTAATAGGAAGCATATAGGTAGAATAAATCCCTGCAAATGGTTGATAATGTGAATCTTCTAGTAAGCTCGACGATCGAACAGCGATAGGAGCATCGATGGCACTAACAAACGAAAGCAAATCGGCAATCAGCGATTTTGGGAGTTGTGCCTTGAGAAAAGCAGCCAGAATTTCGTCGTCGCTACTATCAGATAATGCTATTGGATAAAGGCTGTTCGACTCCATAAACTCGGTAAAAATATCGGTACAAAGCACAACGGTTTTAGGAACAACAATCTGTACATTTTCAAAGTTTTCGAGTTCTTCGTTGCGCTTAATCATGGCATCAATAAAAGCCAAACCACGCCCTTTGCCCCCGAGCGAACCTTCGCCTATGCGAGCAAAATTGGAATACTGATCAAATCTATCACGCTGAAAAACAGCAACAACGCCCCTGTTCTTCACTTTTCGATAATTAACAATGGCATCGAAAATTATCTGGCGAACTTTTGTCATATCGCCATCGGCATAATTTTCGACACTAATATTTTTCAAAAATTCAGCCAACGGAAACATCGCTCGCGAATACAACCAACGCGAAACATCATTGCGCGACACATGATAAAAAAGAGAAACATCGCTTATTTTATAAATTATTTCTTGCAACCCACGCAAATT
>JAIFKX010000089.1 GCA_020049335.1 Paludibacter sp.
AAAATAGTTTCCATTTTTATACCCGCATCCATCATCATAAAACTGCCCGACTCGGCCACCACAATTTCCTGTGGATCTAATTCAATTTCAACATATTGCATCTCTTCACCGTAAATGCAATAATCAATTTCATGTGCTTTCATTTTTCCATTTTTTTGTTAAAATTCATTTTATATTATTTGAACTATCTTTATTATCATCACATCATCACATGGTAGCGAAGCGGACATCCCGACGTGTCGGGATCACCACATCATCTCTTTTTCTTAAAAAACTCCTTCACCAACTTACTACATTCCTCTTCTAATACTCCCGAAACCACTTCGGTTTTGGGGTGTAAAGCCTGTGGTGCAAATCGTACGAAGCCACGTTTTTCGTCGGGAGCACCATACACAATACGTGTTATTTGCGCCCAACCCAATGCTCCGGCACACATCACGCATGGCTCCACCGTAACATACAACGTACAATCAACTAAGTATTTACCACCCAGAAATCCCGCAGCAGCCGTTATGGCTTGCATTTCGGCATGAGCAGTTACATCGGTTAGCGTTTCGGTGAGGTTATGCCCACGCGCAATAATTCGCCCCTGACAAACCACAACGGCACCAATAGGCACTTCGTCGCGCTCACCGGCCTTTTGTGCTTCAATTAACGCTTGACGCATAAAGTACTCGTCGGGGTTTGTTTCCTTTGTATTGTTTTCGGAATAATAATTCATTTCACTTTTTTCAAATACAATCGAAGATTTTGCAAAAAATGCAATATTTTCAAACACACTTGAAATTATTGTCATCTTTGCTCTTTA
The DNA here is from genome assembly GCA_020049335.1 of Paludibacter sp. Classification (GTDB taxonomy): domain Bacteria; phylum Bacteroidota; class Bacteroidia; order Bacteroidales; family Paludibacteraceae; genus Paludibacter. The sequence continues at coordinate 809 of JAIFKX010000089.1, forward strand.
TTCTTTGTTCTTTTATCTACTCTAAAATTTTTCCATTAAAAACAAATATTCCTGATATTTGTCGTCGCTATTAATCCATTCGTTAGTCCAGCGCATATTGCCCATTACATTTTTTTTGTAATCTATTTCAATAGCTTTCAATAATTTACCAGAACCGGAAATAATATCATTCAATTCGCCTTTTGTAGCTTTTCCACCCGAACTATACGAAAGCAATATATAATGCGCTTTTGTTTTTCGGATTAAATCATCCAAGGCTTTCATAGCAATAAAATGGCCATCCGTATCCTTTCTGAATTCCTCAAAAACAGAGCCTTGAACTGAATCGCGTGAATCTACGCGGCGATTGGCTTTTCCAAAAATAGTGGGTTTATCGTTCTGAATTACAGTTGTCCAAATGTGATAATACGAATTGTAGCGCACTCTACTCGGTGGCATTTTTTCGTTGTTCGACCCATAAGGCGGGTCAAAATACACAAAATCGTATTCGTTTTTCGAAATAGTATCAAAAATATCTGCTTTGATTACCGTATTATTTCCACTGTGCGAAAATCGTTTCGGCAATTCCATTTTCAAATCCTTGTACGAGCGTGGCGACCAATCCGAAAGGTAAGCCACAAAATGCCCCAGCGTGCTATCCACTTTATCCAATGCTAGCATCAAACTGGTTAGCAATACACATTTATCATCCCAAGCCAAATTCAGTCGGTCAATTTCATCGCGAATAGCATCGAGCTTTCGCGTATTTTTTGCCTGAAAGGGACGTTTTAGCACCGCTTCTTCGCCCCCGTAATGCTCGGTAAACCAACCATCGTAACCTTTCAACCCATTCAAATGCTCAAGCATTTCTTTGTAAAAACTATCCGTTTTTTCAGATTTTAAATAACAAGTTGCAAACACCTCCGACCACACCGAAACATCGTTTGCCGTAGTATCATACCCTTGTTGTGCAAAAGCCTGCGCCACCCTTGTCGACCCACTAAATCCATCCAAAACAGTCTGCACATCGCCCAATTCCGTCAATATTTCCATAATATACGGAATTATTTTAAGCTTGGAACCTGCGTATTTTACGCCTTGGGTTTGGATGGTTTTGGAGGAATTAATCATATAAGAGCGCAAAATAACAGTTCTTGTTTAAATAATTCAAACTCTTCGTCCCATAAAGACTTCAATTTTAATTCTATTTCAATCTTTTGATAATTTACATCCTGAAGAATAACTGTGGATACAAGAGCAGCATATTCTTCTTTCTTCCCACCCTGTTTTAATAGTGATTTTAAACGGTAAAGATACCTCGCGTTTTTTCTTGGATTATTTAAAGCATCAATATTCTCATATAAATCTTCCAATTCTTCAGCAAGCTTATTTCCAATTTTGAAACGAGGATTCACAAAATGATCTCTATCGTTTAATGCTAAAACATCAATAGTAGTTTTACCTTTTGAATTTAAAGGAAAGTATCTGTAACTTTTAAATATCAGGTGTTCTTTTGGTTGGTCTTCAAACGGGTTTACAATAGGTTCAAATACAGTATCATGTTTTCCTTTAGTTGCATTACATTTTTTACAAGCAGGAAATAAGTTTCCCCATAACATGACTTCATCGTAATACTTGACTTTATGATGATAGTGCTCCACTTCCATGTATTTGCTCTCTTCACCGAGTCTAATTTCTGAGTAACAACATTTGCCAAAAGCCATTTGAAAAACTGCATCTTTCAACCAATTTACATTCCAAACATTTTTTGTTTTTCCAGATTCAACAAATTCCTGCGTTTTAATTGCCTGGAATTCATCAGTAAGTTGAGTTGGTTTGGGGGGTAATTCTAACTTAATCATTTTTGAAGCGGTGTAAGCTGGGTAAATTGAATATCTAAAAGCTTATGCTCAGCACTTTGAGGGTGTAGAATTTTTACCAATTCATCATAAGCTGCTTTAGCTTTTGAATAATCATCGGTATCTAAAGCTAAATCAAACTCCTCCATTAATCGGTTATATCTATCGGTATGCATTTTACCATCCATATCCATAATATCGCTGAGAATTTCTTCAATTGACCAACCTATAAACGAATTTACTCCCCATTGTTTCTCTATTGTTTGATTCCCAATCCGATGTAAACTATACAAGTTTACATTTTCCATCGATTGGATAATAAATGGACTATGAGTAGTTACAATAAACTGCGTTTTGGGAAAAATTGCCGAAAGTGATTTTATCAACCCTCTCTGCCATTGCGGATGTAAGTGCAAATCTATTTCATCGACAAGAAGAACAGCCGGTTCTTTCAATGGATTTGGGCTATCAGGATAACGATCGAAAAGTTTTTTACAAAAATCAGCCATCCACGAAAGTGTTGCCTGATACCCATATCCCAACTCCGACATTCGATGCCAGCCATCTTCTGTTTCAAATTCAATATAATTATTTAACTGCTCATCAGAAATAAATCGAATATCTTTTATTTCAGGGAAAATATCACCAGTAAGAACAGATTTTAAAATGTCTCTACGGATTGATGCTTTTTCTTGTTTGTTTTTAGCTGAATAATCTAGTTGAAAAAGCCAATCTTCGAAGTTAATAAGTTCTGAATTTGAAAATAAATTAATTGAATTTGGATTCCCTTCTAAAGCAGTTGGAATTCCTTTCTTTTCAACGACTCTTAAAACTCCATATCCATAAATTAATAGATCTGGCCTAATTTTAGAATTGACTGGTTTTGAGTTAGAAAAAGAATTATACGAATATTTAATCTTAATTTGTTGATTGTTTGTTTTGCCAAATGATGCAAGTATGGACAATTGGCCAAAATTTTTGTTTACACCAAAAATTTTCTTCTTAATTCCATAAGGAAAGTATGTTTTGTCTTTACCATTTAAATCAATTAGGGCTTCAAAACTTGCAATTGCCTTTAGCAAATTTGTTTTCCCAGTATTATTATTCCCAAGAAAAACAGTCCATTGACACCATTCTCCATTATTGTCGACAAACGAAAAGCGATGTTCTCCTCTGAGTCCTTTAAAATCGGAAACGGCAACTTCTTTAATATAAACCGACACTTGTTCTGACATAATATGAGTATTTTATATTTTGCAAACTTACAAAAAATATTGCTATTTTGTTCAATTAATAAATGACTGTAATTGGGCAGACACTGTCTGCCCAATTGGTAGCGATTGGGTTTTCAATTTGGCAATCGCTGATTGCCAAATTGCTTATTTTTCCCCTTTAGGGGTTAGGGGTAAATCCTACACATCCTCTTCCACCACCAAATTATCAATAATAAACATCTGGCGTTCGGAGGTGTTTTTGCCCATATAAAATGAGAGTAAATCGTGTACGGCATCTTCTTTTTTGAGCGTAACTTGGTCGAGGCGCATGTCTTTACCAATAAAATGTTTAAACTCGTCGGGCGAAATTTCACCCAACCCTTTAAAGCGAGTAATCTCCGGATTTGCGCCTAAACGGGCTATAGCTGCCAGGCGTTCTTCGTCGGAATAACAATAAACGGTTTCCTTTTTATTGCGCACACGGAAAAGCGGTGTTTGAAGTATATGTACGTGACCTTTTTTGATTAAATCGGGAAAAAACTGCAGAAAAAAAGTAATCAACAACAGGCGAATATGCATTCCATCCACATCGGCATCGGTGGCAACTATTACTTTATTATAACGAAGACTATCAATACCATCTTCTATATTTAAGGCAGCTTGCAGCAAGTTGAACTCCTCGTTTTCGTACACTATTTTCTTAGTTAAACCATAACTATTCAATGGTTTTCCACGTAAACTAAATACTGCTTGTGTATTTACATCGCGACTTTTAGTTATCGAACCACTTGCCGAATCGCCCTCGGTAATAAAAATACAGGAGTTTTCGATTGCCGTGTTTTTGGCTTCGTCTTTGGTGAGTGTATCGTTGTAATGAGCACGGCAATCACGCAACTTTTTGTTGTGTAAATTCACCTTTTTGGCACGTTCTCTGGCCAGTTTGGTAACTCCTGCAATGGCTTTACGTTCTTTTTCCGAATCCTGAATTTTCTGCAACATGGTAGCCGAAGTTTCGCTGTTACGATGCAGGAAGTTATCCAATTCTTTTTTCAAAAAATCGGAAATAAATTTATTAACCGACAAGCCTCCAGTGGGTGCCATATCGCGCGAACCAAGTTTTGTTTTGGTCTGACTTTCGAAAACAGGCTCTTCAACGCTAATGGCTATGGCCGCAATTATTCCGTTTCGTATATCGGTAAGTTCATGATTTTTATTGTAAAACTCCTTGATAGTACGTGCCACTGCTTCGCGAAAAGCGCTTTGATGCGTTCCGCCCTGCGTGGTGTGCTGACCATTTACGAATGAATAATA
>JAIFKX010000176.1 GCA_020049335.1 Paludibacter sp.
ATTTTATCGAAAATCTTCTTTTGTTCTCCATTCCAAAATTGCATAATCGGGTCGTAAATATCTTCCTTGTCGTCCAACAATTTATCCTCGTAAGTACGTATGGAGTTTATTAGTGTGGCATAATCCATTGACCCCAATTTATTCAATAAATCGGCTAAGGGTTGTAAGGATTTCAGAAAAGCATAATTACTTACTTCACGAAGTAGATTTCGGATATTTCGTTCTTCGTCCAACGCCTTGGTTTTGAAAAGAGCAGCCACTTCTTTGGCTTCGGTATGTGGATTGGTTTCGTTAAAAGCATCCTGATATACTTTTTTAAGTAAATGAATATCATTTTGTTCAAAAATAGTCTGTGGTGAAATAATGGTACTTAACCAAGTTCGGTTATTGTCCAATACATCCAGCATACCTTTGTCGTCCAACAAATTGAGTCCATTTCGTGCTTCAATTTTACCTTGTTTAAACAACAAGGCAACCACACACCATATACCCAATTGCGGCCAGCCATAAGGTTTTTTCGAAAAATGGTCTCGCAAATCACTGAGCGATGTTCTATCGTGTTGTTCTTTTCTTCTTGTTATAAGGCTAAAAACCTCCTGTTGAGCTGCCGATAATGAATTGTTTTCGTCTTTGAATAAAGTGAGTCCACTATTGCTCATGATTATTCTCAATTGATTTTCATCCAAACTACCACTTCCCAACAATTGTAATTTATGGTAAGCTATAAGTATTAAATCCTGTGCGGTTTCCAATATCCGTGTTCTGCCATCGCTACTCGTAGAACTTTTGTTTTCGATACCATTCAGATAAATAATGGATTTTGCCAACAATTCGTTGAGTGATGTTTCCAATAATTTTTTACGTAACAGGTTTTGTTGTCCTTTTTCGTACAGAATCCGTGTTACCGCTTCTTTATTGGAAGATGACTGACTTTGCTTGATGTATTTAATGGTTTTCAAATACATACGTACTTCGTAAATCAAGCGTTTGTCGGCAGGTAATTTCACCATCATCAAGGTAGTGTCAGCAAGTGTACTTCCATTGAAATGAGCAATGTGGTCGTACAAATCATTATTGGGCGTAATGATGTCAAACTTCAACTCCTTTTCACGTCCAAACAAAACACCGTCCACTTTTCGTGCAAACTCAAATTCCTGTTTATTAAGGCTATATCTAATTTTATTATCTCTAACAATTCCGTCAAAAACTATTTCATTGATAAGTTGTGATACCGATCCATTATCAATGGTTGTGTTTTTTATTTCTTCTTCAATATCCTTTTCATCATCAGTCAGGTACTCATACACATCGCCTTTGAGTTGAATGTACGATTGTTGTTCCAATAAATTCAGGGCATCTTCTACCTGTTTGTTGTGTGAAGTCAGATTTACTTTCAGGTTATCAATCAGTAACACACTGATATTCCGTGCCGATCCTTTGAAACTATCGTAATATTTAATCAGAAACAACACTTTCAGTACCCGAATGGCAATGGGGTTTTCTGTTAATTGATTTTTGGCAAGTAGAATAGAATTTTGTGCTTCGGAACGAAGTGTACCCAAAATACCATCAAATAGTTGGTCGTAACTTATAATGGTGTTGGGATCATCAAAATTAGTACTTTTCAATACTTCCTGAAACACACCTAACATGGATCGTTCACCCACCGATTGATGTTTTCCCTGAAACACATTGTGGCGTGAAAGTGATTTGATACACTGTTGAAACAAGTCGAACTGATAAGGTAAAAATGGATATTTGTTCACAAAATCTTTTGATCCCTGATACCCTTTGAATTGAAGTCCCGATAAGGTAAATGATATAAGTGTCTTTATGTTTTCACCTTCTTTGGTGAACATTGTCGAAAGTGTTTTTTGTCCTGTATCACTTTTTTCAAGTAACCGTTTTTCAATTACCTCATCCACATTGGAAGAAGTAAGTGGCATTCTTGCCTTAAACCGACCTTGAATTTTTGAAAAGTCATCCGATTGAATGGCTTGATCGTTACCCACCAAACTTTCCAAGTCTTCCTGCGAAGTAACAATCACCCAGCTATTTCCGTTACATTTGGTAAACAAAGTTTCGGCAATGGTTTGCAGGTTCAGCATCAATTTGGTCTTTTCGGCAATAAACTGACCCACTTCATCCACAAAGAAATTTAGTCGGAAATTACCTTCTTTGGAACGGATATAATCACTTACCTTCAGGGCAAAATCTTCGATGGATTGTTTGTGTTTCGATTGCCATTTAAGTAAGTAGTTTTTGTAATTGTCCACATTGTCGTTATAAACCTTAGCACACGCTTTTGCTACGGCATCATTGACAAGTGGTTTAATGTAATCCATTCTGACTTCCACCCAAGGTTTCTGATAGATGGTTTCAAACTCCTTTTTGAAATCTTCATACTTACCTTCTTTGCTCAATCCTTCTTCAAATTCGGCAATGTGGGGTTGAAATCCATAAAAACCCTGATGGTCATAAAACACCTTGTAGAATACTTTCAGGATGGCGTTTTCTTCCGATTTAGCAGTGATTTGTGCCTGCTGGTCGATATTAAACAGAATACTTTCCGATTTAATTTTCCGCAAACAAGATTGTATGTCACCTTTCAATTTTACATCTTCAGTAACCTTACTTGCAAAAAGTTCACCAAGGTGAGTTCCGTTTAAGGATTTATTTTCTAAAACATGACTGAGTATCTTCAATAAGTGGGATTTACCCGACCCGAAGAAACCCGAAATCCACACACCATTGGTAGCTCCTTTGTCGTTGTAAAACTCAAAAAAGTTAGCTAATTTATTTGATATTTCACGAGTAATTACATACTCATCAACTTCCTGATAAATGTTATCTTTGTCATCTGCTTTGATAACAGTTTCAATTTTCCTCCCGAAATCTTTTAGGAATAAAGCGTTTGGTTCTGACATGGTTTTATATTTTTTGACTGTCTATGTTACTGGCTCTGTAATAATTATCGTCTTCAAATTCAGCAAATAATCGCAATGATAATCCTGAATAATCCCCTGGGTAAAACATCACTACAGGTAAATGTTTTACGGCACTCTGTAGGTTGTTCAATACGGTATGCGAACGGATAAATGGATAGACCAACCCAACACCTTTAATAAGTAACATTTGGGGTTGGTTATCTTCTACCAATTGAATAATGGATGGAATAAGTCGTTCGTGTATGTTGATGGTCGATTGAATGGCATCCTTAAAATAGAGTTTGTCCATATCTTTCTCAATTTCAAAGAGTTCGGTCAATCCAACATTTTCATCTATGATTTTGCAGGATAGTTCAAATAAATCTATTGTTAAAGGTTTTATTCCTTCGTTCAATAGTTTTTTTTCAAGGTTTTCAATTTCGATAACCACCTGATTTTCGGACTCCACATTGTATGATGCAATCCAAAAAGGAATTTCACCCTGAAGACTACTCATGGTTAAGAAACTCTGAGATGTAACAACCTTGTAAATATGTTTGAACTTATTGTATGTGATTTCTTCTAATGTCATATTTTTATTGGTTCAAAAGTAATTTAAGGTCGTTGGGATTTGTGTTCTTTATAATATTTTCAAATGCTGTACTAAGTTGTGGGATTTGGATATTTCGGTCTTTGGTGTTATCAATCAAACCGCCCTGTTCCATCACCTTGAATATTACTTGTTTTATTTTGTATTGAGTAAGCGTAGTCAATTTTTCCAACTCAATATGATCAATGGATTTTTTGCTAAAAAAAATATTGTAATCCATATCCGACAATTTGAAATCAAAGAGTGAAATTTTCTCCAATACTACTTCTTCAATAAAATCACGAAAGTACTTATACGCCCTTCCAAAACTAATCAAACAAATAAATTTCTGCTCATCCGAATTAGAATTAGCAAGAACACTTATTTCTTCTGATGAAAGTGTATTTAACCTCATTCTTATTTCAATAAACTCACGAAGATTGGTTTTGGCTCTTCCTTTCTGAAGGTCATCGGCTTTAAGTTCTTCCAACAACAATCCTTCACTCACTAATTTTTGAGCTAACAAAACCATTACAGGTACTTGCAGGGATGCAGCAGTAAAGGAAAAACGGTATTTGTGTTGTTGTGAATTCAATTTTCCAATTTAGTTATTACTGCCAATAAGAGCAATAAATGCAACCACAAAAATACAAATTATATTTAACACTTAATTGCTTTTGAAAAAATAAAAACAACTTAATTTCCAAATAAAAACATCTGTCCAAATTACCACTGAACTCTAACTTTTATAACTTCTATTCCAATGATTAAATTTAAGACATTTTCCGTTGAGATAATAGTTTTATCACCAATGTAATTATCTCATTACCAGTGCAAAATAAACCATCGCCAGTAATATCTGAACCTTCCTATATGTTGGGGAGGGGGGTCAGCGCAACTGGGGGTGGGGTCTTTGAAACACCATCAAACTTATTATTTCATCAATCAATTTTTGGGATATAATGGTCTTCCATAAATTTTTCAATATCCGATTTTCGGACATAAATTTTATCCCCATATTGAGTAAACCCAATTACTCGTCTATTTCTGTATTCCTGCCACGTTTTACGGCTAATTTTTAGAATACTTGGTACTTCAGTTGATTCAATCCACTCAGATCCAAAATCGGACAAGTTTTTTTCTTTGATAAGAGTCTCAAGGGACTCCAGTTTTTCCAAAATACCGTCTAATGTGGTTTTAGGAATTATGGCATATATTTCACTCATACTACTATAAATTTTATCGATTTATGTTTCATATCAAAAATATATGAAAAAAAAATGATAAAACCAAATTAACATGCTATATTTCTGATTATTAGCTATATTTTTGTAGAAAAAAGAGAACATTCAAATAAATGGGAAGAAAACCAGTGAATTTGGGGTAAGAGGAAATCTAAAAGGAAGTATTTTACAGCAATGTTTCAGCAGCGAAATAAAAAACCCTCACAACCTATTGATTATGAGGGTTTTTGCCACCATTCGTGGTACCCGAAGCGGGACTTGAACCCGCACAGCCGTGAAGCCAAAGGATTTTAAGTCCTTCGTGTCTACCATTCCACCATCCGGGCAAGATAAACTGTTAATTTTGAGCGAAAAACGGGACTTCCCGATAATAATCGGGATAAACTTCTCGTCCCGTTACCAAAGTTGTC
>JAIFKX010000194.1 GCA_020049335.1 Paludibacter sp.
GGTCCGTTTAAATCAACAGCAGGACCATCAGGCCTCGAGGCTGTCCCCATTTTATAAAGCTGTATCCAATAAAACGATTCTGTTTGAACATCGGGAACCGAAACGAATGATTGTTGATAAAAGTTGTGCCACCATTGTCGGTGGTTTTTTTCTAATTGAGAAACTGGTTTCGATAGAACTTTCGAAATATTCCGTATGGCAACGTTTTTTGATAATCCTGATGCCGGAACTTCATTGGCAGTAGATAAATATAAAGTAGAAGTATTTGCACTTTTGCCTTTTTTATCAACCCATGCCGTAGCATAATCGCCACCCGCAATAAGACTTTGAACGCAAATTGTAGTATCGTTTTGAGTAAAAATTTCAGGTTTAGGATTGAAAATATAGTCATCAGGCTTGCCTTTTACAATTACCCTTGGAGATTGTGAATATCCCGGCAAAAACTCCCATTTATAAGATGCAGGAGCGCGTTCCTTTTTCTCCGTTGATTTCACTTCGATAATTTGCACCATATCATTGTATGGAACAAATGCACGAAAACTGATTGTGCCTAACGACGTAATAATATTAGCTCTAATTTCGGCATTCCATAAATCGAGCCGCATGGTACCCGATATAATTTTACCTGCAGGGCGTAACACCAATCGACCAAGGTCGAGTCGGGGAAAGTCGTACATAACAGTTGCACCAACTACACCCATCGACGTTTTTTTGTCGGGAGCTTTACGATGGTCGGTAACATCTTGTCTGCCAATATGAAAATCGATACGATTATCCTCCAATGTAGCAAAAACCATCATGCCTAAATGCCCATTACCTATAAATGAGCCCTCGTTCCACTGCAATGGTAATACTTCCGACACTAAATCGTGCCGCGACATAAATTGTTTCCAATCAATATTTAAGGAAGGTGATAATTTGCTGTTTTTCTGATTTTGAGAAAAACAAAAAATTGGGAACAGGAGTATTGCGCAAAGCGAAACACTTTTTATAAAATAATTTTTCATGTATAATAGAGATTAAATAAGTTTGAAAAGATTTCAATTATTTTTAATATCATTTTCGACCCCCAAACCCCCAAATGGGGGCTTTAAGATGTAGTTTATGAATTTTATTTGAAAAGTAAATACTCACTTGATTTCACTCTTTAGCCCCCATTTGGGGGTTTGGGGGTCAATACAATTCTAACTTATATAGTGGAAAATTACTTCAAAATAAAAGGCAAATACCAATTTTTTTCATCCAACAATCGCGCTTTAATAGCAGCACGTTCACTAGCCGGACGCGTTTTTGATATATTTTCGGCTAACCACTCAATGCCATTATTTCCGGAAGCTTGTCGGCGGCGGGCAATGCGGATATAATCGTAAAAACGCTCACCCTCAAAGGCTAATTCCCTGGCACGTTCATCCATAATTATATCTTCCATGTAAAGCTGTTTATCGTTTGTAGTGGGTATGTCTTTATAGCCTATTATCTGATTATTGTTGGGGTCGAAAATGTAATACCTATCTCTATCCACCGTTTTTCCAAATTTTAATGGAAAACCAGCTCTACCTGCTGTACCGGCATGAGAATCATACGTACTGATATAATCTCCGGTGTAAATATAATCTTCAGCTGCAGAAATATCATGGCGGTTGCTATTGCCGTCGAGATACTGCCGGTTGGCAAAAATTTCGGCTGCATACAAATGCATGGCTGGAGCACGATATACAATAAAGTTTGCATTTTTATCGAATGCTCCTTTGCCAATAGTATATTTATAAGCCACGGTGTCAACATCTTTCATAATGTCGTTTACCTCATCCCAAAAGCCACGAGCCTTTAAATCAAGCATATACGCAACTGTAGTTTGCGTTAACGGAACGCCTTTTTTAGCATAAGTAAACGAACGTCCGAAACCTCTCGAAAAGTCGCCCGGAGTACCCTGATTAACTGTAAATGCTTTATTCGGGTCGGTAGTGTTTATCGAATAGTTTTTCCATTGCGACTCCCACAATCGTATCGATTTTTGGGTAGGTTTTACAGCATACACATTGGGAGCTAAATTTGAAAAATAATACTGCAGATTATTTAGCTGCCACGAAGCCTGCGTCTTTTGAAATTGCAATGTAAAAATATGTTCGTAACCATCAATCGATGAAAATATGGTACTCCATTTATCACCCGAAAACCTACTGTCGATGGCATATTTTATATTGGCATCAGTTACATTATCAACCGATCGTCTTAAAAAGTTAGGCTCTAAAATAGTCAATGCATCCGTATAATTATTAATATGCATATACATTTGTACTAAAAATGCTTTTAATGCAGTCTCGTTCCAAACGGTAATGTTCCAGGTGGCATCGTTCGTTTTATCTTTGTTCGAATAATCAACTCCAACTACCCGCACCTTATTCATAATATCTTTGATACATTGACGTGTCATTAAATCCTGATTTAAGAATTTCTTTTCGGTAAATGTAAAAGTTGTATCGCGTACAATATAGGTATCCTTACCGTTTGCTGTATAGTTGATGTAAACACTATCGGTGTAGGAGCCCGGTGTATTAACATAATCATTAATTTCGTCGATTGTATTCAGCGATTCGGGAATATAGGGGATTTCGTTGAAAATCCTCACGGCATAGAAATATGCCCACGAGCGCAGAACAACAGCTTCGCCATACATACGATGAGAATTGCTGACAGCAGAATTTTTGTCCAACACCTCGGGATGTGTTTGTTCGAGTATTCGAATTAACTTATTGCTGGCCGCTACTAATCTGTAAAATTTCGAAGGACTGGCGTAGCGGTTATTTTCGGTTACCTGAAAATTGCTTAATTCTCTTAAATCCGGATCGGCGTTGGGTGTTACGACTAATAGGTCGGCACGTAACTCGCCCAACATCACAATTTGTTCCACCAAGTCCTGTTGTAAACTGTATAGACCTAAACTCAACGAACGTAATTCAACCTCGTCGGCAGGTACATTTTCTTCGGGTAATACCAAGCCTTGAGAGGGATTCAAAAAATCTTCGCAACTAGTAGCAGTCACAAGGAGTATCAAAAAATATATTAATTTCTTTTTCATCTTTCAAAAAATTTATAACCCTGCCCCCAACCCCTGCCCCCTAACCCCCTAAAGGGGGAATAAGAAGGGGAATAAGAAAAGAACAAGACGGGTATTGTTATTATAAGTATTTATACATTTTACAGTCCAATTTCGACGCCAAACATAAATTGTTTGCTCTGAGGCGTATTCGCAAAATCGCTACCTTGCATTAACATGTTTTGCGAATAACTGAATTCAGGGTCATATCCTAAATACTTGCTAAATGTGAAAAGATTTGTCGCCGTAACAAAAACTTTAAAACTATTCAGTCCCATGAAATTATTTTTCACTTCGTAGGCCAACGTCAGATTTTTCAGGCGTAAATAAGACCCATCCTCCAACCAACGATCCGAGAAATCAGTATTTCCCATGGGGTCGTTCCAAGTTGCTTTTGGAACATTTGTTACCTGACCTTCGTACTGCCAGCGTTGCAGGGTTTTTATACTCTGATTTTCGAGTCCTGTCATGCTTTCATTTTGGCGACGTACAAAATTGTATACTTCGTTGCCATAAACACCCTGAAAAAACAAATTCAGACTGAAATTTTTATACCTCGAATTGATATAAAATCCTCCAAAAAAGTCGGGTTCGAATGAGCCTAATAATTGCTTGTCGTTTTTATCAATTACATTGTCGGTATTTCCATTGGCATCGGCTACATTTTCGTAAATGGCATCGCCTGCTGTGTATGGAAATCCCCTAAAATTATACATGTTCGCATCGGATGCATCTGTTGTTGAGGCATATACACCTTTAAACTTGTAACCGTAAAAACTATTTATCTGTGCCCCCTCACGATTTATAATTTGCATATTGCCGGGCAGGTCGATTATTTGTTGTCCGGTAGATATTTTGTCAATTATGGTATTATATTTCGAAATGTTTACTCCCAAATCAAGCGAAAAATCCGAACTGCTTATCAAACGGGCAAACACCTCAGCTTCAAATCCTTTTGTGGAGAATGAGGCTGAATTATTTGGGAAAGTGCTGTAACCCAGATAACTGTTTTGAAGTTCATTTACGAGTACGTTTTCGCTTTTGTTGTTAAAATAATTTACTGTGAAATTGAAGCGGTTTGCTAAAGCACTGAAATCCAAGCCTACATTAAATTGTTTTTTAGTTTGAAATGTCAATTCATCGTTTGCCAAATTGCCTGGTACTAATACGGACGTATTTCGATATTGACTAACCACATAATGCGAAAAACTATTTAGCTCACCCACATCATCATTTCCGGTAATACCATACGATGTACGAATTTTCAACTCTTCAATGCCTTTAATTTTCGGGAAAAATTTCTCGTTTGAGATACGCCAAGCACCACCTATCGAGTAAAAAACGCCTACAGGCATGTTCCCTATTTTTAGTGTGTTCAATGCGTTTTTACCTATACGCGAAGAAATGTCCTGCGACGAAGTAGCTGTTACTATATACTTATCGGAGTATGAGTAGGATAAGTTTGAATAAAGTGCCCCCCAATTCCACGCACTGTTATTACCGCCAATCGAATTATAAAGACTCGTTCCTCGATTCAGGTTTGTGTAATAATCGCTTGCGGTATTTCGGGCAACTCCAAGGTCTCTGTCGAATTGGTTTTTTTGCCACCTTAAACCAATTGCACCATACACCGAATGTACATTGCTGAATGTTTTAGTATAAAAAATACGGTTGTCGTTGTACACTGTAAACAGGGCGTTGTTTTGTGCTTTTGTTTCGTTAAAAACTTCACCTTCGTACAATAAATCGAACCCCCTGTTTGGTATAAACAAAAATTCTTTTGAACTACTCGAATTTATACCAAAAAGCGATTTAAACTTTAAATCCTTTGTTATTTCACCGGTTAAGTTCACCGAAGTTATAAAACGATAAGTTTTGGCTTGTGCATCGGATAAATCTATGATGGCTGTAGGGTTTGTTGTTCCCAACTGATCTACTTCATCAATAATGCCAATCAGGTTTCCGTTGTCGTCATATTCGTACGGATTAAGCATAGGGCTCTTCCATAATGCCGATAAAACAGGATTTGTAACTGCCGACAATCCAGATTCTTTCAGAAAAGTATTGCT
>JAIFKX010000078.1 GCA_020049335.1 Paludibacter sp.
ATTTGAAAGCTGTAATTCATTCACCCAAAAGTATTGCGTTAGCCAAAGAAATTGCCGACGAAAGCATTGTTTTGTTGAAAAATGAAAATTCCATTTTGCCATTATCAACCGATAAATACAAATCCATTGCGGTAATTGGACCGAATGCGGATCAGTTTCAGCCCGGCGATTATTCGTGGGGACGAAAAAAAGAGAATGGTGTTTCGGCATTAGCAGGATTGAAAAATAAGTATGGCGAAAAAGTAACTTTCAATTACGCACAAGGTTGCGATGGTTGGAGCAAAAACAAAACCGGATTTGCCGAAGCCATTGATGCTGCTAAAAAAAGTGATATGGCTGTGGTGGTTGTTGGAACTTCGAGTGGTACTTTTAGCGATAATAAAAATGCAACTTGTGGCGAAGGGTTCGATTTAAGTGATTTAAAATTACCGGGTGTACAGGAAGATTTAATCAAAGAAATTAAAGCTACCGGAAAACCGCTTATTGTAGTGCTTGTAACAGGTAAGCCGCTCGCCATCCCGTGGGTAAAAGAACATGCTGATGCCATTTTGCTTCAGTTTTATGGTGGTGAAGAGCAAGGCAATGCGTTGGCTGATGTGCTTTTTGGTAAAGTAAATCCGTCAGGACGATTAAATGTTTCGTTTCCGCAGTCTGTTGGAAATCTGCCATGCTTTTACAATTATAAACCAAGCGATAAAGGACTTTATAAAGTACATGGAAGTACGGAAAAACCCGGCCGCGACTACGTTTTTAGTAGTCCGGATGCGCTTTGGAGTTTTGGTTACGGGCTTAGTTATACTTCATTTAGTTATGAAGATGCCGTAGTGAATAAAACTAAAGTGAAAGCAAACGATACCATTTTTGTTGATGTAAAAATTAAAAACACGGGAACTGTCGACGGAAAAGAAGTAGTTCAACTGTATGTTCATGATGTGGTGGGTTCTGTAGTTATTCCTGTAAAGCAATTGAAAGCTTTTGAAAAAGTGGATTTAAAATCCGGTGAATCAAAAACAATTCGACTTACATTGCCAATTTCTGAATTAGCGTTGATAAATCAGCAAATGAAAAAGGTAGTTGAGCCGGGCGATTTCGAACTGCAAATTGGTGCAGCGTCGAACGATATTAAAATTACAAAAACATTTTCGGTAGTAAAATAAATGTCATTATGCTGGAAGATATTAAAAATAAGCAACTTGCGATTTATAGGAGTTTGAAAGATATTCGGTTTTTCAAAATTGGATTCTTCATTTTGTCCTTTTTGACCCTGACTTTTGCATCATTTTCGACGACTAAAAATGAAAAGAAATCGGCTATTTCTGAAAGTTATGCGTTGATTGAAAGGGTATTGCCCGGAAGTAAAACCAATTTCGAAATTCAAATCATTTCGGATACCTTGGGTTTGGATGTTTTCGAAGTTTCTACTTCGAAAAATAAAATTGTATTGAAAGGTAATAACCCGATTTCAATTGCCGAAGCTTTTAACTGGTATCTGAAACACGTGGCACTGATAAGTTTTGATTGGGAAGCGAATGCACCATTGCAATTTAATGGGAGTCTTCCACTACCTGAAAAAGCAACCCGAAATGTTTGTCAGGCAAAAGAGCGATTTTTTAACAATACCTGTACTTTTGGTTACACTTTTCCGTATTGGAAATGGAATAAATGGGAACGATTTATCGATTGGATGGCTATGAATGGTGTTAACCGACCGTTGATGCAAGCAGGGCAGGAGGCTGCTTGGCTGCGTGTATGGCAATCATTCGGTTTATCGCAAAAGCAAGTTTTGGCTTATTTTTCAGCTCCTGCACATTTGCCCTGGCACCGAATGGCTAATTTAGATAGTTGGGGCGGTCCACTACCCATGAATTATGTAAAAGGTCAGGCTCATTTGCAACAAAAAATTTTACAACGCTCGCGAGCATTGGGCATGAAACCTGTTTTATCGGCATTTGCAGGTCATATTCCGAGGGAACTTTTGACAAAATTTCCGAAAGCAAAAATTACTGCCATTGCGCCGGGCTGGGGTGGCATGGAAGCAAAATACAGCACTTTTTTTCTCGATCCATCCGATAGCCTTTTTGCCGTAATTCAGAAAAGATTTTTACTCGAACAAGAAAAATTGTACGGAACTGATCATTTGTATTCTGCCGATCCGTTCAACGAAATTACGCCTCCAAGTTGGGAGGAGGATTATTTGGCACAAGTGAGTAAAACCATTTACAATACCATGGCTGCGGCCGATAAAGATGCAATCTGGTACCAAATGTCCTGGACTTTTTATTACGACCCAACGCATTGGACGCAGCCTCGTCTGTCGGCAATGATTCATGCGGTGCCAAAAGGTAAATTGGTTTTTCTGGATTATGTGGCCGAAGAACAAGAGTATTTCCGTAAATCAAACAATTTCCAGGGTGCGCCATTTATTTGGTGTTATTTAGGCAATTTTGGTGGAAATACCAACCTCGTAGCTCCATTGAATAAAGTTGTAAATCGAATAAAATCAGTCGATTTTAAAAATGCGTGTACGGGAGTTGGCTCTACGCTCGAAGGAATTAATCAAAATCCTATCATTTACGAGGCGGTATTAGAAATGCCCTGGCGGTTGAATGAGAATCTGTCGGCGGATGATTTGGTGGTTGAATATGCCAACCGGCGTGCCCAAACAACGGATGCTGCAACACAAGATGCCTGGAAAAAATTAAGAGCGAACGTTTTAGTCGATTCAGCTGTTGCGATATGGAATCACAGCATTGTGTATCAGGTTTTGCCGGTTATGGATTTGAAAAAAAGTTTCTGGACTACTGACCCTAAAATTCCGTACGATAATAAAAAACTTCTCGAGGCAATTGTCAGCTTAACGGAAGCTGGAGAGAAAGCTAAATCGTCAGATACATGGAAGTTGGATTTAGTAAACTTAACACGTCAATTATTGGGAAATTATGGAACTGAACTTTATACAAAAATGATGGCCGATTATAACAGAAACGACCTGAAATCGTTTCAGAAATCTTCCGAAAAATTTATAAAATTAGGGTTTGAATTGGATGAATTGTTAGGAACCCGACACGAATTTCTACTCGGAGCGTGGTTGGCTGATGCTCGGGCATGGGGAAAGTCAAATTCCGAAAAAGCCTATTATCAAAGAGATGCACGCGAAATCGTTACTACATGGCACAATAATTCAGGTGGATTGACCGATTACTCGAACCGGCAATGGAACGGTTTGATAAGCTCCTATTATTTGCCACGATGGATTGAATTTATTCGAAGATTGGAAATTTCGTTGCAAAACAAAAAACTTTTTGATGAAAAAGAATTCACAACATGGTGCGTCAGTTTTGAAAAAAAATGGGTAGATAATTCGAATCAAAAGTTTAGCGAAAATCCTGTTGGCGATTCGGTTCTTAAATCGTTCGAACTTATTGACAAATATAAAAATGAAATTGAGTTAAATTAGGATTTAAGTAATATGATTACAAACAATATGATTAAAATGAAGTATTTTATCGTTTCAGTTATCCTTATTTTGATGTTGAATAATATAACTGCAGGAGTTTTATATCCGGGTAAAACCATTGGGGTTGCTCAGACAGCGGTTCATAAAAAGGTACTTAAAGTTGAAAACAACGCTTTAGAGGCAATGTGGACAATAGATAAAAAAATAATTCATTTCCAACGTTTTACAAACAAAGAAACGGGGTATAAGCTCGATTTACGTTCATCAACCATTTTTTATATCGAATTGGGAAATGGACAACGTATAACGTCAAATGATTTTAAATGTGTAAACAACCCGAAAGTTGGCTCCATCGTAGGGTCGAAAAATGACGTTAAAACATCTAATCGGTACGATGGAAAGTGCATTACAGCAACGCTTTATAATCCAAAATCAGGATTGAAAGTACTCTGGGAAATAAGCTTGAAAGATGAATCGAATTATTTTATCCAAAAAATCACATTACAGCCAAAAGATTCGCTGCATGTGAAAAGAATAGGGTTGATTGATTTACCAAAAAACAGTGGATTGAAAACAACCGGAGTAGTTGTGGGCTCGCCACTCGCCGGCAATAATTTCTTTTGTGCAATAGAGCATCCCATGAGTTTGATTGATACAGTCGGAAATGCAATAGTTTCTTATATAAGACTTTATGAGCCAATTAACAAATTGAATACACAAAGTTTTTCCGCCATATTAGGCGTTTCTCCCGAAAATCAATTGCGGCGGAGTTTTCTTTATTATATCGAACGTGAAAGAGCTGTGCCTTATCACCAAAAATTACACTATAATTCATGGTTCGATTTGTCGTGGATAGATCGAAAACTGAATGAGGTTTCTTGTATGGACAGAATTCAAACTTTTGCTGATAGTTTGATTGTAAAACGCAATGTAAAAATGGATGCTTTTCTGTTTGACGATGGCTGGGATAATAATCAAACACTCTGGCAATTTAACAGTGGATTCCCGAATGGTTTTACAAACTTATCCCAACTTGCTAAAAAATACAATGCCGATTTAGGCGTTTGGATTTCACCTTGGGGTGGTTATGAGGAAGACAAAGTGCAGCGCCTGATTTACGGGCACAAACAAAATCCGCCTTTCGAAACCAATACCAATGGTTTTCAATTTGCTGAAGGTTTTTCGTTAAGTGGCCCCGTTTATTACAAACGTTTTTACGATGTTGTTTCTAATTTTGTAAAAAATCAGGGTGTGAGCATGTTTAAATTCGACGGCGTGGGTTGGGGAAATGATACTCAGGAAGCCAACGAAAGTTATGGAAAAGACATTCATGCTTTATTGAAACTCATACCGGATTTGCGAAAAGTGAAACCTGACTTATTTTTTAGCTTAACGGTTGGAACATGGCCATCGCCTTATTGGCTCTATTCAGGCGACGTAATTTGGCGCAGTGGCGACGATACAGGATATACCGGTGATGGATCAAAAAGGCAGCAATGGTTGAATTATCGCGATAGTAATGCGTACAGCAATATCGTGCAAAGAGGTCATTTGTTTCCACTAAATTCGTTGATGTATCATGGAATTATTATCGCAGATCAGGGTAAACCTGCAACTTTTAATATGGACGATAAAGATATTGCGGATGAAATATGGTCGTTCTTTGCCACCGGAACTAATTTACAGGAATT
>JAIFKX010000177.1 GCA_020049335.1 Paludibacter sp.
AAAACAACCAATCTGATATTGTAATTATCAATACTAATTTCTGTTCCCCGCAATTTATCCCGACGCAGACGGGAGGGGTTAGGGGCAGTAATTAAAAATTCTTTATTGCATTCCACTAACTTAACGACAATGGAATTACTTTTTAAAAACAACTTCTATTGGTTATATAAAATGCAAATATAGATGAATGAAAAAATTTATAGGGTATAGAATCGTGCAAAAAAGGTCAAAATTATGCATAAATTACTACTGATTAAAATTATTTTCAAAATCAATATGTTAAAGCATGTTCAAAATTTGCTTTCAAAATTATAAATTGTAACTTTGCCTAAATAATCGAATTTATATCCTGTAAATCAAACAAAAAAAATCATAAAGTGCTAAAACAAATGAAATTAATTTCGAAAAGATTAAACTTCAGACAAATACTCCCATTTTTAGTGTTTTGCCTGTTTTTTTTAAACGCAAATTCAACTATAAAATTTCACCATTTAGGCTTCGAAGACGGCCTTTCTCAATTTTCTATTCGTTCTATGTATCAGGATGAATTGGGTGCAATTTGGCTGGCAACCAACGAAGATATTAAAAGATACAACGGGAATAGATTCGAAGAGGTTAATATTAACTTTGGCGAAAACACAGGCTACAAGAATATAATTTATTATATAACGGGCGATAAAAAAGGCAAATTGTTTTTCAGAACTGATCTAAATTCAGTTATTGAGTACAATAATTACGATGAATCATCAAAAATGATATTCAAAAGCACTTCATCGAAATCGGAAACATTTATTACTTATGGAAAAGAAAATTTGTGGATTACACAAGAGAACAAAATATACCGATATTCTCAAAATAAACTGGAGTTAATGAAAACTCTAAAGAATCCAGGTATAAAAATTACATCGATAATCGAGACTAAAAGCCGCAATTTATTAGTTGGAACACAACGAAATGGACTGTATTTAGTTTATCCTAATGGAACTGAATTACAATTGCCTGAAACAAACACCAGTGAAATAACTTGCTTATTTGAAGACTCGAAAGCCCGAATTTGGGTTGGAACATGGAACGATGGCGTATTTTTAATGCAGGACAACAAATTTACACTCCAGCTCAATACGTCTAAAAAGGAAGATAATCTGAAATTAACAAGTAATTTTATTCGATCAATTTGTGAAGACGATGATGGTAATATCTGGCTTGGAACTTATAATGGTTTAAATAAATTTGACATCATAAATTACCAAATTAACCATTATGGAATTGATAATACTTATAGTTTAAATCACCCTTCAATTTGGAGCATCATAAAAGATAATCAAGGCACAATATGGGTTGCAACCTATTATGGTGGAGTAAAGTATTTTAATCCTTCAAAGGAAGTTTTTACATTTACGGATTTTACATCCTATAATTCAGCCATAAAATACCCGATTATCAGTAGTATTGTTGAGGATAAATATAAAAACTTATGGATTGGTACCGAAACCAAAGGCCTGATTTATTTTAACACAAAAGAAAATACATATCGTTATTTTAATGAGGAAAATCATTCGATTTCCCGAAATAATATTAAATCGATGTATTACGATTCAACAGCTGAAATATTATGGATTGGCACACACTTAGGTGGTTTAAACAAATACAATATTAAACAAAGAAAATTCAGCTATATTAATGTAAAGCAACAAGCCGACTCCTATTCTACCCAGTCAATTCAGGCAATAGCTCCTTACAAAAACTATTTGTTTTTGGGTACATTATCGGGCATTCTCAGATACAATATCGAAACGGGGGCTATTGATAGAATTAGTAAACTTGCGAATAAATTTTCGATGGTAAAAGACATTGTAATTGATAAAAATGAAAAAATGTGGATTGCCAGTAACGGTCTTTATTCTTATGATTTAAAAACCGGTGAAATTGAAGATTTTAAATCAAAAACTATTTTTTCAAAAGTATCAACGCAGACATTAATCAACACCATATATATTGATAATAAAAATAGATTATGGCTTGGCACAAATGGGGAAGGTGTAATTTTATTTCAGCCCGATAAAGATATTTTTAAAGAATATAATATCAATACCAACGGGCTCGAAAGTAATTATATAAGTGCTATTTCAGTCACAAATTCGGGAATTATGCTTGCTGCGACAAGTAAAGGCGTGTCGTTTATCGACGAGAAAAATTCGAAATGTTTTAATTACAATTCTAAGAACGGATTTCCAATACTTTCGATGTTAAATGGAAATATTTTAAAACTCTCAAATGGCGAAATTGCCTTTGGAGGTGTAAATGGAATTAGCTATTTAAATGAAGAATTACTGTCGGTACCTGAAAAAAAATACAATATCCGATTTGATAAAATACTGCTAAATAACAGAATTGTAAAACCGAATGATGAAACAGGAATACTGTCGAAATCCCTCTGTTTTAATAAAACAATTACATTAAACTATAACCAGAAATTATTGGCTGTTGAAATTGCTACCGACAATTATTTACGAAAGAATCAACCAAATTTTCAATATAGGATAAAAAATTACAACAACGAATGGACTAATTTTAACATTAAAACACCTATAAGTATCATGAACCTTTTGCCAGGTAGTTATACCTTGCAGGTTCGAAAAACAATTTTGAATGAAATTGATTTCGACAATCAAATTGAGTTGCAAATTGTAATAAAACCTCCATTTTATGCTTCGTGGTATGCATATTTAATCTATATTATTTTAATAACTGCTATTGTAGGTTGGATATTGTCATTTTATCGTTCAAGACTTATGTTGCAAACATCTTTATTGTTTGAACGAAAAGACAAAGAACAAAAAGAAATCGCTAATCAATCCAAATTACGTTTTTTCACCAATATTTCCCATGAATTCCGAACGCCTATCACATTAATTATCGGGCAATTAGAGCTTTTATTGCAATCTTCAAAAATTGCCTCATCGCATTACAAAGACATTGTAAATATACATCGTAATGCATTAAAAATGACAAGACTTATTAATGAGTTGCTCGATTTCAGAAAACAAGAACAAGGTTTTATGAAGTTGAAAGTGGCAGAAAAAGACCTTGTTGAATTTTTGCGGGATATTTATGTGTCGTTTATCGATTATGCTGCTTCAAAGAAAATTGATTTGACATTTAAGTGCGAAACAGATAAAATATTTATTTGCTATGATTATTTACAATTACAAAAAGTGTTTTTTAATTTATTATCGAATGCATTTAAATTTACTGACAAAGAAGGTGCAGTAAAAATTGAAGTTATAGATTACAACGATAAAGTTACAGTTTCGGTTATTGATACCGGTCAAGGTATTGCAAAAGAATCATTATCAAAAGTATTTGACCAATTTTATCAATACGAAAGAGACAGCACACACAATGTTCAAAATCCGGGAACGGGTTTAGGACTTGCTTTGTCGAAGGGTATAGTAGAACTGCATGGAGGTGAAATTAGTGTTGTGAGTGATATTGGGAAAGGGGCATTTTTTACAGTTACTTTACTGAAAGGTAATCAGCATCTTCTCGAAAAGGAACATATAGAATTTGTAAGTTCCGAATTTGAGTCAGTTGATTATAATGTTCAATTTAATACGAGTGATATCCAATTTATTGAAGAAGCATCGCGTTATCAGAAGGAGTATTTTGAAAGTACGCCTACTATGTTAATTGTAGAAGATGATAATGAACTACGAAATGTATTGATTCGGATTTTCAACCCAATGTACAAAATTTTGGAAGCTGACAATGGGGTTTCAGGATTTAATATTGCAAAAGAGAAACAACCAGACCTTATCATTAGCGACATTATGATGCCAAAAATGAATGGTAATGAAATGTGCTCAAAATTAAAAAGTGATTTTGAAACTTGTCATATTCCAATTATTCTCTTAACAGCTCAATCAACAGTTGAACAAAACATTGATGGCTTAAAAAGTGGTGCAGATGATTTTATCAGCAAACCGTTTAATGTCAAGATTTTGATAATGCGCTGCAATAATTTGCTTATTGGTCGTAAAACGCTACACGAAAAATACTCCAAACAAATTGACATTGCACCAAATCAGATGGCACACAATGATGTCGATCAAAAATTTATTGAAAAGGCCGTTAGTATTATCGAAATAAATGCACGAGATAAAAGAATAGATGTAGATTTTCTGTGCTCGGAATTGGCTGTTGGGCGCAGGGTGTTTTTCAACAAAATGAAAAGTATTACGGGTCAAACTCCAAACGACTTTATACTCACAGTGAAGTTTAAAATCGCTGCTTCCATGTTAAAAAACAATCCAGAACTTAATATATCAGAAATTTCGGATGCATTAGGATTTGGTTCGTCCAAATACTTTGGAAAATGTTTTAGAGAACAATTTGGAGTTTCTCCTTCTCAAATGCGGGAAGATTTTTTTAAATAAAATGTAGTCCAAGCTAATGGGTTGTGGATTTGATTAAAATATCTACAATCTTTCGGGCAATCGGTAAAAAATTGATCAACGAGAGCAAAGATGTCTTATTGACCTCATTTGCTTCTATTTCTGTATTGTCGATCTTCTCTGATTTGAATATACTTATTCATCTTCTCAGGGCCAATTATAATTCTTAAATCGTTGTCGTTTCTTGATTGTTCTGTTTCCAAAATTTGTTTACGTTCATCTGAATATTTTGCGACTTTTTTTAATTTTTCAATTGTCTCTTGTCGACGTCGGTCTACATTAATATAATATAACTCAACCTCCATTTTTTCAGCATCTGATAATTTAAGCTGTTTCACAAGTCGATCTACACGGTCACCTGCAGTTAGTTGAATTCTTTTTGCTCCATCATCACTATTGTTATTCGACTTTTGGTTTTGTGCTTCTATGCTTAAGCTCATTGTGAAAATAGCTAATAACGCTAACATAAATTGCTTTTTCATATAATTTAATTTTTATAGTGAAACTGTGTAAGTAATTGAAAATATTAAATGATATGTTTTATTCTGACCCCCAACCCCCAAAGGGGGCTTAGACATATTCTCTATAAAAGATAGGAGAATTTAAAGATACTGCGTCTTGAAGCCCCCTTTGGGGGTTGGGGGTCATATTAAAAATAATTTA
>JAIFKX010000332.1 GCA_020049335.1 Paludibacter sp.
CCCATGACTTATTATTACATGGCTTGGGCGTTGACGTTGAGCGGAAAAGATGCAAAACCAACACTCGAAAAAGCGGCAGCTCATGCACCCGAATTCTGTTTCCCGAATCGGCCTGAAGCCATTTTAGCGTTGGAAAGTGCGCAGAATCTGAATCCAACCGATGCTAAAGCACCTTATTATTTGGGAAATTTGTGGTACGATAAACGTCAATACCCCGAGGCCATTGCCTGTTGGGAAAAATCAGCTGAAATTGATAACACATTCCCAACAGTGTTGCGTAATCTGTCACTGGCCTATTTCAACAAACTGAATCAGGAAGAAAAAGCGGTTCAGTTTCTCGAAAAAGCGTTTGCACTCGACACTTCCGATGCCCGCATTTTGATGGAACTTGACCAATTGTACAAGCGTATTTGTCGCTCACACGCCGAGCGGCTGGCGTTTTTGGATAAGTATTTTGAACTGGTATTGCAGCGCGACGATGTGTATCTGGAATATGCTACACTTTGCAACCAAACAGGCAATTACTCAAAAGCTATAGAGCTCATTGACAATCGTATTTTTCACCCCTGGGAAGGAGGCGAAGGAAAAGTACCGACGCAATATCAGTTGGCGCGCGTGGAGATGGCAAAAATTGCTTTGAAAGAAAAGGATTATAAAAAGGCCATTTCTTTACTCGAACAATGTCTGGAATATCCCCACAATTTGGGTGAAGGAAAACTGCACGGCGCACAGGAAAACGATTTTCATTATTGGTTAGGCTGTGCTTACGAAGGATTGGGAGAAGCTGAAAAAGCAAGAAAATATTGGGAGTTAGCCAAAGATGGAAGTTCAGAGCCTGCAGCTGCCATTTTTTATAACGACCAAAAACCCGATAAGATATTCTATCAGGGATTGGCATTGCTAAAACTCGGACGGATTGAAGAAGCAAACACTCGTTTCGCTAAGTTGATTGCTTTTGGTGAAAAACACATCGATGAGCAAATAAAACTGGATTATTTTGCGGTATCGCTTCCCGATCTGCTTATTTGGGATGATGATTTGACTTTCCGAAATAAAATTCATTGCCACTATATGCTTGGTTTAGGATACTTAGGAATTGGCAATTCTGAAAAAGCAAACTTCCACCTGCAAAAAGCTGCTGAAATGGATGTAAATCATCAGGGGGTGCAGGTGCATTTGAAGTAATACCCCAGTT
This sequence comes from Paludibacter sp., assembly GCA_020049335.1. Taxonomy (GTDB): domain Bacteria; phylum Bacteroidota; class Bacteroidia; order Bacteroidales; family Paludibacteraceae; genus Paludibacter. Next base: position 1,196 of record JAIFKX010000332.1, read on the forward strand.
ACAGCATAGTTTCTGAAAATATTACGACGAAGCCTCCAAAAGCTATGCGCCCGACAACCAACAATTCTGATATATAGCCTGCAATTAGATTTTTCCCATAAAGAATTGAACACTTTGAATAAAAGGGTTGAAGGGCTTTGTGGGAATTAATGGGAATAACCGAAATTGTAAGAAATCTATTATTTAAGAATATATAAAAGGCAAAAAGCAAATTCCAAACAAAAATGTATCAGATTTTTAATTTCGTTTATTTCGTTTATTTCGTTTATTACGAATAATTCGATTATATTTGCATCGAAATATATACACATACAAAATGCAAACCATTGAAAATATAAAACGACCCACAAAACAGGAACAAATAGCGGCAATGAAATCGTATGATGCATTAGCCAATGTTCTTAACGATTTGAAAGACAACTATCCTGAAATAGAGATAGAAGAAACCCGTGAAAAAATACGGATACCAATCAATGCCCTGAAATTATTATCGCAAATACTAAAAGAAACAAGCAATGGACGTCCGGTATCCATTGTTCCGATAGCAACCGAGCTGACTACGCAGGCAACAGCCGAATTTCTTGGCTGTTCACGTCCGCATGTGATTAAACTTCTTGAAGCAGGTGATATAAAATTCACGAAAGTGGGCAAACATCGACGAGTGAGATACGAAGATGTGGTAAATTACAAAAATAAGATGAAAGTAGAGCAGGAAAACTTAATCAACGAAATTATTAACGCTGACGAAGAAGACGGATTGTATGATACATAGTGTAAAATTCAAATGTATATTAGATACCAATGTCATTTATCCCCTTTGGATACGAGATTTATTGATGTGGTTTGCATTTTACGAACTATACACACCTAAGTAGAGCAGTAATATATTCGATGAATGGATTACTGTAATGGAACGGAAAGGGATAACTCGCGAAGAAGCATTGAAACGTGTTCAAAAAATGAACCAGGCATTTCCCGATGCATTGGTTTTGAACTATGAACTTCTAATTGACTCACTTACATTACCCGATATCGACGACAGGCACGTTTTGGCAGCTGCCATAAAAACAAATGCAGACCTAATTATTACCAATAATTTAAAAGATTTTCCAACTGAGTATTTGTCTTCGTTCGGAATAAAAGCCAAAGCACCCGATGATTTTTTAACTGACATCATTGACCTCAACCACGACATTTCTGTTCAGGCTTTTAAGAAAATGGTTTTGGGTAAAAAAAATCCACCACACAACGAATATGAAGTTCTTGATATATTGAGAAACAATGGATTAATAGATACGGCTAACTATTTGCATGCTTTAATATAATGGGTTAATTTTATTTTTCACATTCTATTGCATTTCTAATAAATTATTTTTACTTTTGACCCCTGCCAAGTTCTTGACCGGAATGTATGTGTGAACATATAACTTTAATTGTTTGATTATCATTTTATTACTATAGCTTTCGGAATTAAGATATTTCCCTGCAATTAGATGTTTTCCCATAAAGAATTAAACACTTTTGTATAAAAGGTTTTGAGGGCTTTGTGGGAATCGTTGAAGGGTTAAATATGGATAAAGTGTATGAGAGCTTAGTGGCACAAATAGCGGATAAAAAAGTTGGTTGTAGAGCCTGATGCCGATTTTAAAGAGTCCATTGTTGATGCACAGGTTAAGGAGAAAATAAAAAATGAAATTGCAGCTATAGAAGCCAAAATTAGAAAAGAAAAGCAATTTAATATTAAATTAAAGCTATCAACCAAACTTAAAGATTTAAAAAGTAACTTGAGTAAAATATGACCGAAGAAACGTTATTTACTGAATATAAGAGCCTACAAAAAATAAGGACTGGCGAAAAAGGCTTTAAAGAATTAGCAATAACATGTGTTAGTCTTGCAAATGCACAAGGCGGCACTATTGCAATTGGCATAGACGATAAATCTAAACTTCCTCCCGTTGAACAAATCGTAAAGCCCAACGAAATTAATGATGCTGTTACACGATTGCGAGGCTTATGTTTCAATGTTAGTTTAACTGGCTCTGTTGCAATTACTCACCCCAATGGTTCGCAGTATTTTACTGTAACCGTTTCTCCATCATTAAAATCAATTGCATCAACAAGCGATGGTAAATTTTATATTCGTGTTGCCGATAAATGTGAGCCAATGCGTAACGAAGACATTCACCGATTGGCTAATGAAAAAGAGGCGTTCCAATGGGAAATGGTTTGTACAAAGTCGGTTACTCTCAATGATATTGATATAAATGCATTGGCTAAATTTACAGACAAAATAAGAAGCTCTGACCGTGTGAAAGACCATATAAAACAGATGTCGGATGTTGAAATAGCAGAAAATTATAATTTGATTATTGATGGATATTTGACATATTTAGGTGTTTTGTGGCTTGGCAATGCAAAACAACGAAGTAGAATTGCCTATCCAATTACAGTTCAGTACATTGTATACGATGCAGCCGAAATCAAAGTTCGCAAAGAAGATTGGCACGACAATATGATGAGCCCTGAAGAGTTACTAATTGATATTGAACGGAATGCCATTGAACTTACTTATTCGTACGAGTTTCCTGACGGATTGTTCCGCAAACAAATAAGGCATTACCACCCTAAAGTAATTCGAGAGTTATTAATCAATGCATTTGCACACAAAAGCTATACTATTTCGGGCGATATACTTATTCAGGTTTATCCAGACAGATTAGAAATAACCAATCCTGGTGGATTACCTCTAGGTGTTACAAAGGACAATATCTTGCATGCTCGCCAACGTAGAAATCCGCATTTGATTCGGATAATGCACGATTTTAAATTAATGGAAGGCGAAGGGTCGGGCTATGATTTGATATATGAATTAAACTCGATGGACTCAAAAGAAATTCCGATTATTGAATCCGATTTTAATTCCACTCGTGTAATACAAAGTTCTAAAATTATTGACAAAGAAATTTTACCATTATTGGATTACATAGCAAAAAATTATGTTCTTTCTCAGAAAGAATTTATTGCTTTGGGGCTAATTGCCAGGGATAAAAAACTCTTATCTACTCAACTGACTAAACTTTTACAACTCTCAGAGGAAGATAGATTAAGGAGTTATACCACTCGACTTGTAGAACAAGGAATTTTGATAACACGGGGAAATAAAAAAGCAAATGAGTTTTTGATTAATCCTCAAATAATAGCAAATGCAAGAGTAAATATCAAAACTACACTTAAAACTATTGAACCTCATCGGTTAGAGGCTTTGATTGTTGAGGATTTAAAAGTACATCCTATCAGTTCAAGAAATGACATTCATAAAAGATTGCCTGATGTTGATATTCCAGATTTAAGAAAAACTGTTTACGCTATGGTCGATAAGGGAATTATTACAACAAGTGGCGGGCGTACCTATAGAAAATACAGTTTGGCATAAAAAAGAAGAGAATGAAATAAAAACAAATGAAATACCTTGTGTTGTGCTGTCTTTAAAGCTGAATAAAAGTTATACTCTTGTTATTTAGATAATTATAAACATTATTGTTCTTGGCATAAAAAAAAAGAAATAAAAAAGAAAATAAAAAGAAATCATTCAACTGTCTGAATTTCAATTAATTTCTTTTTTTTTAAGTAAAAAAAAGAAATAAAAATAAAACCACATATCAATCCCTTGCCAAATTGAAAAGCTCAAACAAGAAACGGCAAACTTTACCGAACAAAACATAGACCGAATAGCAGGATAACCCCAGCATAGTAACAAACTCACGTTTCTACTCCCCAATATTTTTCTTCATTTATTTTTCACATTCTATTGCATTTCTAACTATTTATTTCTACTTTTGACCCTGCCAAGTTCTTGACCGGAACATACGTGTGAACGTAAGAGTTTAATTGTTTGATTATCATTTTAATAACATA
>JAIFKX010000314.1 GCA_020049335.1 Paludibacter sp.
AAAGTTGAAAATGCTAAAATCTTAATGCCTTCGGGTCGTAGTTATTATGTGTTGCAGGTTCCGCACGAAGGCAAATTATTGCCCGAAATGATCGAAAAAATAGAAAAACTGCTTCGTGCAGGATCCACTATCGTTTCATCAAAACCAACAGCTTCGCCAAGTTTGGCAGGTTATCCGATGGCTGATAAAAAATTAAAAACACTTGCGCAGAAAATTTGGGGCGATGGTGCTGAGTCGGTTCGAAAAATTGGCAAGGGAACACTGTATACGGATGGTTCGGCAATTGGAGTGCAAAGCGCACTTTCCGCACTGAAACTCGAGCAACCCGTTATTCTAAAGCAGCCAAATCAGGAAGTACGTATTTTGGAACGTACCAATGGCAAGGAAAGCTGGTTTTTTGCCGCCAACGGTGGTTTAAATACCGAGAAAGTGTCCGTTTCGTTTGGCGTTTCAGGCTTATTTCCAGAATTATGGGATGCCGAAACCGGCGAAATATCACTTGCACCTGTTTGGCGTAAAGCGGGTAATCGCACCGAGGTTGACTTTGTTTTACCAAAACACAAATCCTTGTTTGTGGTGTTTCGAAAAGCAATTCCGGCAGGAACAGATCAGGTGGTTGGAGTAAATGCTCCAGCAGGTTATAATCTTACCGCTTTGCAAAATGGCGTGGCTCGCCTGGAATCGGCAACTGCTATGAAAGGCACTTTGCAATTTGCGTCAGGCAAAACGAAACAGTTTGAATTGAAGGCTTCAGATACCATTAAGGTGAACGGCGCATGGGATGTAAAGTTTAAAACACCCATTACCAAGGAATTTTCGGCACAACTGCCAAAACTCGAATCGTTGGCTTTAAATGCTAATAAAGATATTAAATACTTTTCGGGAACGGCTACGTATAAAACCACTGTTGATATGCCGGCAGCGGCTTTCAAAAGCGGACAGCGTTTTCAACTCGATTTGGGCGAAGTGTACGATATGGCAACCGTTACCATCAATGGTAAATCGCTGGGCGTATGGTGGAATCCGCCTTTCGCAGGTGATATTACTGATGCACTGAAAGCAGGTAGCAATATCATCGAAATTGCCGTTACCAATGCATGGCACAACTTATTGGTGGGTGATGAGCAATTTCCGGCCGATTTTGAATGGGGAGTAGACCGTGGAGCGAATGGCCACATGATGAAGGGTTATCCCGATTGGTTTGTGAAAAACCAGCCGCGCCCCGAGCAAAATCGCAAAGGATTTGTGGTTTGGTACTATCACCGTCAGGAAACCAAGCTTTTACCATCAGGACTTGTTGGTCCGGTAAATATTATTGTTAAACCAACAGTGACGGCAATTCCGTAACTACCTGTTTTTAGGAAATTTGGGCTGAATTAATTATGTAAACAGTTTTTTTGTAAACGATTACATTGATTTTAAGGTTAATGTAATCGTTTACAATGCATCAATATTTGTTTTATTTGATATTTTTATTCATGAATAGTATATATTTGTGTTGTAAATGCTTTTATGTTAACAGGTTAATTTTATCGAGAAATTTTTTCATTAAAAATATTATGAATTTGAAATCACTAATTATCTTATTTTTTGTGTGGGTTACTGTTATATCGCTAACAGCAAACACTATTTTTGTTTCTCCAAGAGGAAAGGACAATAACGCCGGTACAGAAGCAAAACCGGTGCTCACCTTTGGCAAAGCACAAGAGCTTGCCCGCAAACTTCCTGCAAATGAGAGTGTGGAAGTTGTTTTTGCAGCTGGTATCTATTATTTACCTCAAACAGTTGTGTTTACTGCTGCTGATAACCATACTACGTACCGTTCCGAAACCGAAGGGGCGGCCATTTTGAGTGGTGGAAATTCACTAAAGTTGAAATGGAAACCTTTGAAAAAGGGCATTTTCGTAGCAAAGGTAAAAGAAAACACAAGCATTGACCAACTTTACATCAACGGTGAACGTCAGCGTATGGCGCGTTTCCCAAATGCCGTGTCTGGAAAAAATGTGTTCGATTCATGGGAGCTAAGCCATTCTGCTAAAGCTGATTCCGCCACCAATCCCCTCGACCCAAAACGCATTTCTCAGTGGGAAAATCCGGCCGGAGGGTATATTCATGCCATGCACAATGCGCTATGGGGCGATATGCACTGGCTTATAAAAGGTAAAAAATCGGATGGAAGTTTAGATTATGAAGGAGGTTGGCAAAACAATCGACCTTCGCCCATGCATCCTTTGTTCCGAATTGTCGAAAATATCTTTGAGGAATTGGATGCACCCGGTGAATGGTTTTACAACTCAGCTGAACATAAATTGTATTATATACCAACGACGGGTATAGATTTGAAAAAAGCCAAAGTGGAAATTGTTCGACTCAAAACGCTGATTGATTTCAGGGGAACAAGGGCTCAATCCGTACAAAATGTTAAACTTCAGGGTTTTGTGTTTCGCCATACTGATCGTACTTTTATGGAAAATAAAGAGCAATTATTGCGGTCTGACTGGACAGTAAGTCGAACAGCAGCAGTTACTTTTAACGGTGCATCCGATTGTAGTATAGTGGATTGTGAATTCGATCAGGTGGGTGGAAATACAATATTGGTAAATAATTACAATCGGCGCATTGCAATTCGTGGTTGTTATATTCACGATAGCGGTGCCAGCGGTGTGGTGTTTGTGGGCGACCCTGCGGCGGTTCGCAGCCCGCTTTTCAGGTATGCAAAACAGGATTACAAGAATATTGACCGCACGCCCGGACCAAAATCGGATAATTATCCGGCCGATTGTGTGGTGGAAAATTGCCTGATTACACGCACGGGGCGCGATGAAAAACAAACAGCTCCTGTACATATTTCCATGGTGTATGGAGTAAAAGTCAGTCATTGCTCTATTTATGATGTGCCCCGTGCTGGTATTAACATCAACGAAGGAACCTTTGGCGGTCATGTAATTGAGTTTTGCGATGTTTTTAATACCGTACTCGAAACCGGCGACCACGGAAGTTTTAATTCTTGGGGACGCGACCGCTACTGGACACCATCCATCAAAGAAACATGTAACGAAGTTGCCAATGACAGCACCATGCCATTTTGGGATATGCTGGCACCGAATATTATCCGCAACAGCAGGTGGCGTTGCGACCACGGTTGGGATATTGATTTGGATGATGGGTCAACCAATTATTTGATTTATAATAATTTACTTCTCAGAGGCGGATTGAAACTCCGTGAAGGTTATCGCCGCATTGTTACCAACAATGTAATTGTAAACAACAGTCTGCACCCGCATGTGTGGTACATAAACAGTGGCGATATTTTCAAACATAATATTGTGTTTAACCGCTATTTTCCGGCTATTATGAATAGCGCCATTTCCGAAAACGGCAAATGGGGTAAAGAATTGGATTACAACTATTTTGTGGCTTCGGAAGCGCATAAAATAAAATTCAATGCCAATGGTTGTGACTTTAATTCAGCTTATGGTGAAGCTGAATTTATCGATGCTGCCAAAGGCGATTTCCGCGTTAAGGATAATTCACCGGTGCTAAAAATTGGTTTTGTAAACTTCCCCATGGATCAGTTTGGCGTACAAAAACCTTCACTTAAAGCAATTGCCAAAACACCTGTAATTCCTGAATTACGAATTAGTTGCGACAAACCCACAGTTGTGGAAAAAACCACAAAATATTTCTGGATGGACGTGGAATTGAAAGAACCAAAAGGAGAAGAAATGTCGGCATTTGGCGTGGGTTTCGACGAAGGCGGAGTGCTCTTTACATTGGTTGCCGAAAACAGTGTTGCGGCAAAAATGGGCTTTCGAACTAGCGACCTCCTTCAAGGTGTCAATGGCGTGAAAATCAAAACCATTCAACAGCTGAATGATTACATCACTGCAAATAATAAAGGAAACAAAAAGCACATTTTCACAGTAGTTCGGAATCAGAGTCCTATGAAAATAACAATTAATCAGCTATTTGCATTAATTATAATTTGAAAATAAAGAAGATGACTTGTTTTAGAAAAATAGGATTTCTGTTGATAATGTTGGCTTTTACATTGATAAATGTCACGGCTCAGAATGAGTTGAAAATGACCTACAAAACACCTGCTACCAATTGGGGTGAAGCCTTGCCTTTGGGCAATGGCCGTATGGCCGCCATGGTATATGGCATGCCGCTCGAAGAAAAAATACAATTGAACGAAGGCACATTCTGGTCGGGTTCGCCCTACAATAATGTGAACGATAGCGCCGGATTTCAGATTGACAAAGTACGAAAACTTCAGTTCGAAAAGAAATTTAAAGAAGCTGAGGCGCTGATAACAAAGCATTTCCTGTCTAAAAACAGTCAAGGCATGTTTCTGGCTCCGGTAGGAAATATTTATTACCAAACCAATGATATTGATTCGGTGAAAAATTACAACCGCGAACTCGATTTGAGCACGGCTATCACAACGACTACTTACACTTTGCGTGGAGTTGATTTTAAACGTGAGGTCTTTATTTCTCAGCCCGACCAGGTATTGGTTATGCGCATTACGGCCAGCAAACCGAACATGGTAAACGGTCAGTTTTTTATGAGTTCAAAACAAGTGACGCAGGTTTCCAACTACAATGCAAATACAATCTTGATGTCAATGCTGTCGCCCGATCAGGAAGGTATTGTCGGAAAAGTGAAGTTGAATACATACCTGCGCATTTTGCCCGAAGCTGGCAGTTTAACAAGAGTAGGTTCGTGCATGGTTGTGCCCAAAGCGAATTCAATTACTGTGTTGCTATCCATGCGTACCAACTTTAAATCCTACAACGATATTTCGGCTAATCCAGAACTGGCCGTTGCCGATTTAGACAAAGCTGCTGCCAAAGGTTTCGACCAACTAAAGCAAACGCATATTGCCGATTATCAGCAATATTTCAATCGTTCGGCATTCTCGTTGGGTCCTTCGCCGTATGCACAACTACCGCTCATTGAGCGTCTGAAAAACTACGAAAAAGATCTTTCAATGAATGTCTTAGCCTATCAGTTTGGCCGATATTTAATGATTTCGGGTTCGCGCCCTGGAGGTCAACCACTTAGTTTGCAGGGATTAT
>JAIFKX010000146.1 GCA_020049335.1 Paludibacter sp.
CTGGTGTAATGACTGACTTACAGATTGCGACTAACGACACTAAGAAATACAGCGATTTAGGCTTTGTTGGTATCGAAACTACAGGTACATTGGTTGATGCTACGGCTATGTCGTATATTCATTTCGATGTTTGGACTCCAAATATGAACGAATTAAAATTTAAATTGGTTGACTTTGGTGCAAATGGCGTTTGGGAACAAGGTGGCGACAATGTTGAGCATGAATTGATATTTACTCCTACCAAAGAAGTTTGGAATAGCTATCACGTTGCATTGAGCGACTTTACAGGCTTAACATCCAAAGCACATATTGCTCAGTATATTATTTCCGGTGCACCGCTTAGTATTGCTTATATTGATAATATTTATTTCTCAAAAGTGCCTTCGGCTCTTTCAAATAACATCTCTACATCTACAAAATGTTTCCCAAGCCAGGTGGCAAATAAACTTATCGTAACTTCTGAAAGTGAAATTAACTCAGTAGTAATAAGCAGCTTATTAGGTCAATCAGTAAAAATAGTTACTGTAAACGGATTGGAAAAATGGCAATTACATAGTAACAGTAAATCTACAATCGGGTGCAGTTTCGACTCACAAAATTGTAAAATTGTAATATCGTAGTTTCATTAAACATAAGAACAGCAGCATAATCCTGCTGCTGTTCTTTTTTTTTGCGGTTAACCATTATTTTTCTAAATAAACAACCAAATTTTAAATTAATCTTATGATTAAAGTCACTAAAACCAGAAGTAAAAAAACATTTTTACTTGGGAATAAACCGAAACTCAAATGGGTTTATTCAGCACTAATTTTATTATTCGGAACAATGTCGCTTTCGGCTCAAATCACCGTGAAAGGACAAGTTACAGATCAAAAAAGTGGCTCCACTTTAATCGGAGTAAATGTAGTGGTGGATGGCACTACAAACGGTACCATTACCGATTTTGATGGAAATTTTAGCTTAACTGTCCCAAACTCAAAATCGGCACTTGTATTTTCGTATATTGGTTATAGTTCACTTAAAGTAGTGGTAAATAATCAAACCACCCTGAAAGTTCAACTTACCGAAGATACCCAAACAATCGAAGAATTGGTAGTTGTAGGTTACGGTGTTCAGAAAAAAAGCCTCGTAACAGGAGCTATCTCGTCGGTATCGGCCAAAGAATTAGACCGCCCGGGTTTAATGCGTGCTGATGAGGTATTGCAAGGCAAGGCAGCTGGTGTATCTGTTATGGCAAATAGCGGACAACCCGGCGAAGGTTTAACTATCCGAATCCGTGGTATTGGTACCAATGGCAACGCTTCGCCCTTGTACATTGTGGATGGCATGTCCACCGACAATATCGAATATCTTAATCCACGCGATATCGAGTCGATGGAGGTATTGAAAGATGCTGCATCTTCAGCCATTTATGGAGCACGTGGCGCCAATGGCGTAGTAATGATTACAACTAAAAAAGGCAAAGTAGGCGATAAAATGTTTATTCGCTACGATGGCAGCTATGGAATACAAAATTTACGTAAAAAAATGGATTTATTGGGGCGGACAAAGCCTGCCATTCACATCGGCCGACATAATTAAATTAAGCACCGGAACCGATTGGCAGGAAGAAATTCTCAACAAGAATGCTCCGATAAGCAGTCATCAACTCACCGTGAGCGGTGGTGCCGAAAAAAGCGCTTACAATCTTTCGGCTTCTTATTTTAATCAGGAAGGTATCTATGCTCCCGGCAAATCGAACTTCAACCGCTTGACATTGCGCGAAAGTACCGACCATGTTTATCTCAACGATCATTTAAAAATCGGACAATCGCTTACTATTTCGCTGGTTAATAAAAAAGGTATCGACCCAAATAATATTTTTGGTGGTCCTATTCTTGGCGCTTTAAATATGGATCCAATTACGCCTGTTCGCAATGCTGATGGTACTTTTGGCGAATCGGCTTATGTGTCGCAAGAAGTGGTGAATCCGGTAGCTAAATTAGATATCACCAATAGCCGTTACAAATACAATCGTATAGCAGCCAATGCGTATGCCGAGATTATGTTTTTCAAAGATTTGAAATTCAAATCGACTATTGCTTCCGAAATGTTTTACGACGAATCGTGGGGTTATACGCCAATTTTCAGACTAAATGCAGCTACCATCAACTCGGTAACAGGTACCAGCAAATCGAACTCGAATATGATGGCATTGACCTACGAAAATATCCTGACTTACAATCATGAATTTGGAAAACATAATGTTACAACCATGGTTGGTAATACACTTAAAACTGATGAGTGGTCGAACTTAGTTGGTTCCAAACAAGGCTTAATAGTGGCTGACCCTTATTATGCCTATTTGGATTTGGCAAAAAATGAAACGAGTGCAAAAGTCTCTGGTGGCATTAATCAACATGCTTTGGTGTCGTATTTCGGTCGTTTAAATTATTCATATTCCGATAAGTATATGTTTACCACTACTTTCCGTGCCGATGGTTCAACGCGCTTTGGTGTTAACAATCGCTTTGGGTATTTCCCTTCATTTTCGGCCGGTTGGAATGTGTCGAACGAAAAATTTATGGAAAACATGCGTGAAATTGACATGCTGAAGTTGAGGGCAAGCTGGGGAAAAAATGGTAACGAAAATATTGGTGATTGGCAATATCTCTCAACAATTTCCTTTGGTGCGCGTGGCTATACATTTAACGACGTAATTTACCCAGGTGCCTCGCCTGCCAAAGTGTCGAATCCCGATGTTAAATGGGAAGCTTCCGAACAAACCAATATAGGTATTGATGTGCGTTTCCTGAAAAAATTCAATGCCTCTGTCGATTATTATATTAAATCGACCACAGACTTTTTAGTTGTTGTTAAATCATCTGATATGAATGGCGCGCCTGATGCTTTTTCCAATGCAGGCTTGATCCAAAATAAAGGGGTTGAATTTTTATTCGGTTATAATGACAAAAGGGGCGATTTATCGTGGAATGTAGATTTCAATATCTCATTTAACAAAAACAATGTGGTAAGTGTTGGCAATGACGAGGGTTGGATAAGTGGAGCTTCGGTAGGAACAGCCATGACAAACGTTACACGTATGGAAGTAGATCGTCCAATTTCCTATTTCTTTGGCTATGAAACCGATGGAATTTTTCAAAATTCGGCCGAAGTTTTGGCACACACCAGCACCGATGGTACTGTTATTCAACCCAAAGCACTGCCAGGCGATTTCCGCTACAACGATTTAAACAACGATGGAACAATTGACGATAAAGACCGCACCATGATAGGCAATCCAAATCCTGATTTTACAGCTGGTTTGACCTTGGGTTTGACATGGAAAAATATCTCGCTAAGTGCTTTCTTTAGTGGCATGTATGGCAATGACATTTTTAATGGCACCCGCCGTTGGGATTTACCTATGAGTAACTACCAGAGCAATGTCATCAACCGTTGGGTTGGCGAAGGCACTTCAACCACCTATCCACGTGTTTCAACTACGGATATAAATAAAAACTTTTCGCGTCCTTCGTCATTTTTTGTCGAAGATGGATCGTTTGCCCGTTTAAAAAACCTGACATTAGGATACAATATCACCGGACTTCAGAAATATCTGATTCAAAATATCAAAGTCTATGTAGCAGCATCAAATCTGTTTACATTGACCAATTATTCAGGTCTTGATCCCGAAATTGGAAGTGGCTGGGTATTGGGCACTGGTATCGACTATGGAGTATACCCACAACCAAGAACTTACACCATTGGTGGTAGTATTACATTCTAATCAGTAGTAGTTTTTAAATCGTCTGATAAAATAATTAAAAGTTAATCTCATGAAAAAAATAAGTAAAATATTCGTTGGTTTGTGCTTAGGCTTATTACTTGTTAGCTGCAACAGCTACCTCGATTTGCAGCCAATTACCGAGCAAACCGAAACGCAATTCTATAAAACCGAAACAGATGCATTTCAAGCACTAGTTTCGGTATATGATGTGCTCCAATGGTCGGCTCCAAAAGCACAAAATGTTCCTTTCGAAGTAATTTCCGAACAAATTGGCGATTGCTGTTATGCGGGCGGTAGTTCTGCGAATGATGTTCCGTTCGTAGTAAAAATGAGCAAGTGGCAGTGCGATGTAGATGACCCTTCATTTCAAGCATTATGGTATAAATATTATTATGGCATTTACAGAGCCAATGTGTTTTTGGAAAAAGTAACAGCTATTCCTTTCGAATCGGCAGATAAAAAAGCGCGGTTTATAGCTGAAGCTAAATTCTTACGTGCCAATTATTATTTCGATTTAGTTCGATTGTTCGGAAATGTCCCATTAATCACAAAAATTTTGTCGTCTGCTGAGACTCAAGCGCTATCTCAAACTAATCCTGCCGATGTGTACGCACAGATTAAAACCGACTTGGTAGATGCAATTGCCGGTGGACTTCCAAATAGAAGTGATATTCCTGCAGTGGAAGGTGGTAGAGTTTCGAAACATGCTGCCGAAGCATTATTAGCTCGTGTTTGGTTATTCTATACCGGAGCTTACGAAAAATCGGATTTAGCCGGTTTAACAAAAGCTCAAATTACCACTTATATCGAAGATGTGGTTAAAAACAGTGGTGCAAGTTTATTACCTGATTATGCCGATTTGTTTAAAATTACCAACGAAAACAATGCTGAATCAATTTTCGAAATCCAATACTCTACCAAATCAACTTGGGGCGATTGGGGCTATCGCGAAGGTTCGGAAGGTAATCAAGCCGTTATTTTATGGGGCATTCGTGACCCGGGCGCTACATCACCGTATGCATCAGGCTGGTCGTTTGCTCCCGTAAGAGCTTCGTTGTGGAATGAGTTTGATGCCACCGACACACGTCGTTCGGTAACACTTTTGAATACAACAGCCGAAGCGGTAACGTATAAAGCAGGATATCAGAACACTGGTTTTTTCAACAAAAAATTTACTGCTCTCAAAGCCAACGAACCTGCCGATGGTTCACGTGAATTGAATTTTGGAAATAATTACCCAAGTATTCGTTTTGCCGATGTATTGCTTATGGCTGCCGAATTGCAATTAGAGTCGAACCCTGCCAATGCCCAGGATTATTACAGCCTTGTAGTGAAAAGAGCCAAAGGAAGTGCTGCCGTTGTGCCCACAGTTACCAAAGATTTACTAATGAAGGAACGTTTGTTGGAACTTGCTCTCGAAGGTCATCGCTATTGGGATTTGCGCCGTCAAGGTTTGAATGTAGCTAAAACTACCATCGAAAAGGAAAACGGAATTGTGGACGAAGAAATGAAAAAAACCTTTGATTTGAAATATAACGGTTTATTCCCAATCCCTCAGTACGAACTGACGCTCTGTAAACAGATGAATCAAAATGATGGTTATTAATTTTAAGTATCACAAAAAATAATTCGACAATGAAAAAAATATTTTATTTCGTACTTTTTACCGCCTTTGCGGTAAGCTGTACAACCGAAATGACGCAGATAAATTTGCCCGATCCAATCACAAGCGCATCGGTTAAAGTAACCATTACGCCCGATGCCGCAACACAAAATGTTTATAATGTATCAGTTAGCGTACCCGAAGATGCTATTGTGAAAATTGATTTCGGCAACGGAACCAATGCCGAAGGAAAAACGGGACAAACGGCTTATCCATTTAAAGGAAAGTACTACGTAAATATTGGCATTGCTACAAAAGGTGGTGTTTTATACGTAAAAGATAGTATTATTGTTAGTACCGACAATTACGAATTAGTAAAAGATCCGGTATATATGCTTTTAACAGGTGGTGTAGATGCTGCCAATGGTAAAACCTGGGTGTTGGACTCTTTATCAAACGGACATTTAGGTGTTGGCCCTATTGAAAAGTACATTCCGGAATATTGGTCGGCAAAACCAATAGCTAAAACCGGCAAACGCATTTACGACGATGAAATTTCATTCATTCTGAAAGGAGCAAAAGTTATTCTCGACAACAAAGGTCAAAGCTATGTAAATGGCACTGCCAAAGATGCCATGATAGCTCGTGGCGCTACGCTCATGGAACGGGAAATTCTATATCCGGGCGAAAAAGGTGCCGACTGGGTAGCTACTTACAAAACTACAGGTGAAGGAATTGAATATAATTGGACATGGTCAATAATCAAAGAAGGTGAAAAAACTTATATCCAATTTCCTGATAGACAGGCATTTTTCATTTACTATGTGGGTGCAACCAACGAAAAATATGAGATTCTTTCATTGACGGAAGATGAATTGTCTGTGCGCATTCAATTACCAGCATTGGCTTGGTATATGAAACTGATCAAAAAAGGATATGTAAGGTAAATAAAGATTGTTGTTTGGTTAACTCACTTTCTTGCAAATCTCGAAATACGGGTCTGGGGCATTGTCTTCAGACCCCTATTTGATAAAATGTACCTATCTTTACTTCGATATTAAATCCAACTGATACTTCAAAAAATTGTACTTATGAAAATCACTTTTAATGCATTCATTTTGCGTTGATTTTAGCTATGCATTTAAAGCCGGGACTCAAAACACAGTTAATTTTACAGCTACTGTAACCGGCACGTACGAATTGTTGGAATGGAATTTTGGTTCAGATAAAACAATACAAGATGTGAATCAAACCGAGTATTATTTTCCGTTCAAAGGTAGTTATAAGGTAACGCTTTCTATCTGGAATAAAGGTGAAAGTATAACTACCACCAAAACTATCGACATTCCCATAAACGACCCCAACTACAACGGACCTGCTTTGGTATGGAGCGATGAGTTCGATGGCAACGCGTTGAATACAACCAATTGGACTCCCGAAACGAATATTCGTTTCAACAACGAACTTCAAAGTTATCAGGCATCCGGAAATCACTTTGTTGCAGATGGTTATTTAACCATTACAGCAAAAAAAATAGACGAAAACAAGCAATTTGGTAGTTACACTTCAGCTCGATTAATGTCCAAAGCCAAACGCGAATATAAATACGGACGCATGGAAATCCGGGCAAAACTCCCCAAAGGAACCGGCACTTGGCCTGCTATTTGGATGTTGGGCAAAAATATCGATGCAGTATCGTGGCCTACTTGTGGCGAACTTGATATTATGGAATATGTGGGTTACAATCCACATTGGGTGAAAGGTTCCATACATTGTGCTGCCTATTTTGCAGGCAATTCGCGTGGTGGCGATTTTGAAATGCCCGACGAAGACCAATTTCACGTATATGGCATGAACTGGACAGCAACAAAAGTAGAGTATTATGTAGACGACCGTACCAAACCCTACTTTACCTATTCGCCCGACCCACAAACATCTGCCGACTGGCCTTTCAATCAACCCTTCTTTTTTATCCTAAATGTAGCTATCGGTGGCGATTGGGGTGGAGCTAAAGGTGTCGACAATTCAATTTTCCCCGTTTCGATGGTGGTTGATTATGTTCGGGTATATGCTCCTGAGTAAAGAAATAACCAAGAGAAATATGTTGTAAAACACCATATTATTTAATGTTTTAAATATCAGATAGATAGAAATTTTTTTAGCGTATTTCTACGTAGTAAATTGCATTTCAATTTGTATTTATGTGTGGTAAAATAAAGACTGCATTTACGCAATAGCATCTAAATTTGCAACGAAATAATTCGCAAAATTTTCAAATTATCTAATTTTTTAAAACAATTAAATTTTTTAAATCATGAAAAAAATTACCAAACTTTTTATGCTGTTAGCTGCTATAGTAGCTTCGGTAAATGTTGCAAATTAGGAGATCCAAACTTTGGAGATGTGAATTCACACATTTTATTGACCATTACTAACATTGATGCAAACAATATGAGTGTAAAGGTTGAACCTAACACAGGTGGTGCAGCAATTGATTTTCTACAAGTAAATCCTTCGGGAGCTGGAGCTGTTATTGTGGGTACCGATGAAGGTGCATTATTGTCGGAGTATAAAGCAACAATAAACTACACAACCCCACCAACATCTGTAACATTAGAAATTTTATGGAGTAATCCGGGATGGGCTGGACGTTGGATGATTCAGAGTATTACAGTTCCTTTTACTGCTACTTGTGGAGCTGTTGTAGCCGATACAGAAATCCCGACGGCATTTTCAGCAACCAAAGGAGCTGTAACTTCAAATAGCGTTGAATTATTGTTGAATGCGACAGATAACTCAGGTTCAATAAATTATGCAATTACTTATGGAACAAACACAGTCAATACTTCAGGAACTTCGGGAACACAAAAATCGTATGTTATAAGTGGTTTAGCTGAATCAACAGCTTATTCATTTTCAGTTGTAGCCAAAGATGCAAGTAACAATGCAGCAGCAAATAATCCATTAACAGTAAGTGCTACTACAAGTGCTTTTCCGAGTGTAACAAATCCTACAAGAAGTGCTGCAAACGTTATGTCAGTTTACAGTGGTACATATACAAATTTACCAACATTGTTGCAGAATTGGTACGGAAATACATTTTCAACTGTTTCATTAGGGGGTAATGAAGCCTTAAAAAACACATCAATTTGCTGTTTTGGTTATGAATTTGTTGATAAACCAATGAATGTTAGTTCTATGACCAAATTGCATGTTGATATTTTCCCTGAATCACTTGCATCGATGACAATAGGTGTAACAGGAGGAGGAGGAGAATTTAAAAAATCAGGTATTGCTTTAACAGCCGGACAATGGAATTCGATTGATATTCCGCTTTCACATTTGACAGGTGCAAACCTTTCAGCAATTGATCAGGTTGGTTTTTGGGATCTCAATGGTACTTTTTATTTAGACAACCTGTATTTTTATAATGAAACCGTTGCTGCCGACACTGAAGCTCCTACTGCATTTACAGCTACTGCAGGAACAG
>JAIFKX010000291.1 GCA_020049335.1 Paludibacter sp.
TACAATGAAGTTTTTAAACGATTTGTGGCAAAGTGCGAATAAGGCAAATTGTATTGATTTACAAATCCCGAAACGCCACCTTCTACTCCTAACAACCACGCATAATCGGTTTTATCAGCATTTACATCGCGAACGTCGAAGTTTAAATTTGCGGTGTAAGCCGAATTTATGTAGCGATTATTGTATGTGTAAAGCGTTACCCAGCTTTGCGAATTTACTCCGGTTGACTCATTATTTGTCGAAATAAGTTTTTGAATGTTTTCGTCGGCTGCTCCTGTTTTTAAAGTTCCGCTAAGTACCAGATTATACATTTTGCCATTCGAAACAGTATTTCCAACCATTCGAGCTTTGTAATTCGTCGCTTCGTACGAACCTGGACTTTGTTTTAGGTTTTCGAGAATTTGCTGTTGTTCGTAATCGCCACCACCCGAAATCAAAAGTTCGGAACGATCCGTTTTTATGGAATATTGCAATTCGCCACCGTAAATATTACTTACAAACTGACGTTGAAAACCTATATAACCACCTGTTACTGCATCGGTATTTTCCATACCCGAAAAAGTGTAAAATTTTGGAAAATCGTTATCGTTCACAGCAGTAACGCTCGGCATTTTTTCTTTCCGGTATGCGGCTTTGAGGTTTATTCCAACTCGCTGTTGCCGATTTAAACGATAAACTACAGCAGGTAAAAATGCATAATCGGCTAGAAAAACACGTGTACGCGGGTCACGTAGTCGTGATAAATCGCCCACCAAATAATCCAAACCAAAACCATACGTTAGTCTTCCCTTTTCGATAGAGCTTAATTTTATTTTAAAATCGAATAACTGACGGTCGTAACTACCGGGTACACCGCTACCAAAAATGAAAGGATTGCTATTGTATGTTGAAAAGACATCCGACCATGCGCGATTTTTTTCTCTGTCCATTACGAAGTTGAAACTACCCCATGTAGTCCAGTTTTTACCTAATTTATCATACCTTTCAGAATAAAAATTTATTCCACTTCGCTCATTTCCCTGTTGAGCTCTGTGATAATTTCCACTTTCGGAAACATAGCCTAACTCTGTAATTCCGTGCGATTTAGTTTTCGAGAGTCCAAGTCCGGCAGCATTTGTAATTTGCAACCAAGGATTTGTAGCCGACGTAAGTTCATGCTCTTCGTTTTGTACCAAATTCTGAGCCGACAAAGCGTAGACTATATTTATAAAAATGAATATATATAGATATTTTCGCATAATCATTCAGTTTATTTAGCCAATAATAATGGTTTGTCGTATTTTTGGGGTGTTGGGTCTGTAACCGCACAGAAGTCGTTAGAACTGTTATTCGTATCAATTAAATAAATTCTATCGGCGGTCGATTTTTTTACATCCACCTTACGTTCAATACTTTCGTGGGTATTGCCCGAAGAGGCTGAAATAAACATATATCCGGCATCAACAAAGGTTTGCAAGCGTTTTGATTCAATTCGGGGACCTGTGTTTGTATAGTTTTTTAATGTTTCTACACCATCAATTACGTATTGTATAGGGATGCGCATATATCTATCTCCTTTATCAACTTTACCTGGCATATAAAATATTGGAAAAGAGCGCACATTTTCAGTCGTTTTCAAAAGGAAAGCACCATTATCTCCACCTCTAACAAGATTCATATAAATTAAAGAAGGAAAAGCAGAATAAATTAGTTCTAAAGCGGGTACATCCGAATTGTTCGAAAAGCTGGAACTCTTTGCCTCAAAATCAGCAATACGTAAGTTTACCGAATTTGGTGAAAACTGTGTATGATCAACGGCACTATTTACCAAGACAATACTTTTTCCGGGCTCAACTTTAATTTTAGAAGCATTATTAACAAACCGAAAAACTTGTCGGGCATAAACAAATCCAGGATTTTTCGATGCAGGAAAAGGAATATCAGAATGAGCTTCTACATAACCTAAATAAAATGTACTGTCAATCTCTTGTATTGTATCCGAGTTATTAAAAATCTCAATAAATTTATCTAACTCATAGTTTTTATTGTTGTTATCTTTTGTTCCCGAAGCATATATTTTGCTTATAATCAAACTTGCCTTGATAGATTTATTTATTTTCAACACCAAACTATCCGGCTGAAACAAACGATATTGTAGCGAATCACCTACAAGTGTTATCTCGCTTGTAAGCATCTGATTGGTAGATACATTATAAATACCGGGGATAATATTTTTAAACACTACTTTTCCCAACGAATCGGTTGTTGCACTGTAAGTTATCCTATTACTTTTGAGCATAACCACCTGATTAGCATACTTTATCGAATCTCCAAAATCTTCGGGCATTGTCATTCGTATCGAAAACTCATCAATCAATGCTTGTGGCTCCTGATCGACACACGACGAAAACACTTGAATTGAAACGAGG
This sequence comes from Paludibacter sp., assembly GCA_020049335.1. GTDB lineage: Bacteria > Bacteroidota > Bacteroidia > Bacteroidales > Paludibacteraceae > Paludibacter. The sequence continues at coordinate 2,409 of JAIFKX010000291.1, forward strand.
AGTATCAATATTGCTTTTATACTATGTAATTTCATATTTTCTAAAATTTAAAATATAATTCCATTCCGAAATTAAAAGTGCTCTGATTTCGTTCTGATAATGTAGTAGAAACATTACTTCGTTGCCAAGGTTGATAAAACAAGGTATTATTTACATAAAACGAAAAACCGGCCATTTTCGAAATGTCTTTCGTGAGGCGCGAAGTCATCATCATTAAAGGTGGCTGAATAACAGGTGGGTCATCAGAACCAGAAATTTTTGCGTCCTTTAGTAGCAAACCTCTGATTCTGTATTCAGGGTCATCCAACATTTCCTGCGTAATCGGATATTCTATCAGTTTGTTATTAACTACATCGGGAATTACATACGCAATAGGGTTCATTTCTCTGTCAATTTCGCCCGAATACGAATACCAAATTACTTGCAATGAACTCGAAAACACCATTCGAAGTGCAGGTATATTAAGAACACCACGTAATTGCGTATTAAAACGACGGTCAACATCTACATTTTTTCCAGCAGGATAAATGTATTTGAACGGAGTTGTATTAGTTTCGGGATAAATAGTTGTCCAAATAGTAGATTGATCTCGCTTTGGAGCTGAAATATTTTTCATAGTTGTTTTTGTGCTAGTTTCCATATATGCACCTGAAAAATAGAAGCTTGTATTCCAGTTTTCAATTCGACCCAAATCCAAATCAAATTCTAATCCTTTGTTAAGTGCCCAATTGTAGTTTCCAAATTGACCGGTACTCGTCCACATAGTGTCGACCCGAGCAGGATTTGTCCAGTCGATAGTTGGTTTTGTTCCTGGATTGTTTTGCATCCCTTGCCCCATTTTATAAACATTGGAAGTATATAAAAACTGTTTACCAAGTGTACTAAATCCATTTGGAGTATTGTCCCAATAACCAACAACCGACAATTTATGGTTTTCGCTGAGTTTAATATCAAAACCGACTTCGTATTTGGTGTTAGTTGCATTTTTAAGTCCTTTTGTACGCTGTACATCATATACATAAGTATGATAAATCAACATACGTTCATTAGGATTTGCAGCTCCTGTATTATCAGCAGCTAACTTATCGGCGTACGTTTTTTCGGGATATAAATGTATTAATCCTGGCGTTTTAGAATTTTGCCCGAATCCCAACCGCATATCGAGCCATTTGGTAAATTGTATCGAAGCATTCAGGCGCGGCGATAGCGACCAAACCTGTTCTTCCATGCCCGGTTGTAAATGCGTATAACGCACTCCGGCTTGCAGTTTGAATTTTGTTTTACCAATTTTCCATGCCATATTATCTTCGAAATAACCCGAAAGCTGATTCAGAGAAGGAATATCGTAGTACGGGCGCGGACGACCATCGCTATTGGGACGAAGTGGCAACAATTCGTTGTCGTTGTAATATCCTTTGGCATTGTTCGTTTCGTAGCGGTACTCCAATCCCATGTTAAACTGATGCGTAAACTTTTGAATACTTGCTCCAAATGAATTTGAAAGTTTTAGGAAATAACTTTTGGGAGAACTGATAGCACCACCCGAAGTTTGGTACGACATACTCCGAAACGGCACATCATAATAACCAGTTTCGGTGGCAGTAATAATTGGAATAATTCCAGTTTTTTGTACAAATGTACTCGTAGTGGATTGTTTATCGGAAAATGAAACGCCTGCAGTGTAACTTATTGTTCGTGCCAAAGGCAAATTAAGCGCTAGTTTACCTTCGTGACTTACGGCAATTTTAAAATCTTTTTGTGTGGTGAAAGTGCCATTTGCAACCTCATCGGGGTCTTGACCAGCCCAATCAATCAAACTATTCACACTTACTTTTGTTTTTGTACGCAGTTTTTTGAAAAAAGTATTGGCATAAGTAACCGAACCCGAAATACGGTCGAACGATTGTGTTTTTTTTCGGGGGTCGCCCCATGCCTGCGCATAATCGAAGCTGGTATTTAAAAAACCATTTTTTGCTCCTAAAGACCATCCTTTACCAAAACTTGTATTAATTGTGGTGGGGTTTACTTTGGTACGAACTTCGTAAGGTGTTTTCCCCGATTTTGATTTTACAATTACCGCTCCTGAAGTTAAATCGCCATATTCAGCCGAAGGGATTCCGCGAATTACCTCCACCGATTCGATATTATCGGTTCCCATTTGGCGCAAGTCAATTCCGTTTCCAGCGGTTGTAGCAACTACTTTGTCCGACAGCACAGCATTGTTCGATTCTGGAATTCCATCAACAATAACCGAAGCACCAAAAGCGTTATTTGCATCGTTGGTAGTGCCGGCTGTTCGAAAATTCAATTGCTTTACGGAAGTTAAATCGCTATTTTGCATTAATTGCCCCGGCAACAACTGCATTAAATCACCCAAATTCGTAGCTTGTAAGTGCTCAATGGCTTGTCGACCAATGGTGGACGAAGTAGCTGCTCCGGCGGCGCTGTTTTTGGCTACTACGCTTACTTCTTTGAGTTGAAGCGAAGTTTCGATAAGGCGAACCGACGATGTTATATTGCCGGTAATGTTGAAATTGCGGACAATTTTTTCGTAGCCCAAACACGAAATTTCGATGCTTGCCTGTCCGCGGGGTACATTCACCAACGTTGCCACGCCATTCATATCCGTAACGGCATTTATGCCCATGCTTTTCATTTGCAATGCCGC
>JAIFKX010000031.1 GCA_020049335.1 Paludibacter sp.
TACGGATTATAAGAGCTTCGTACAAGCGGTAATCCTCCAAAATGACGGAACATATCGCTGTAATGACAAGCAATAATCATTTTTGCTTCGGCTTTCAGGCGTTTTTTTGTGGCGTCGTCAATGCCCGGTGTGCGGCCAATATTTTCAAGAAAAATATAGGCTTTTCGAATACCAGACCAACTTCCTTCCAACGAATAGTGGTATTTACTGTCCATCGATTCCTCTGTGGCTCCGTATTTTCCGGGGTAAATATTTCGGTTGTTGTAATCCCAACTCAGGTAACTCTGCCAATTGTCGGTCATGGCTTCAAAATTTCCCATATTCATGGCACGTCCTCTTGTGGACCATTCCCACGGCATACCATAAAACAAAGTTGAATAAGTATTCCACAAAAAACGTTGCGCAAAATCGGCATTGTTAAATACCGTATCAATGGTAATGTCTACGCCCGGAGGTTTTTGCAAATGACTATCGCCAATCGTGAAATCGTCAACACAAGCAGCCATTGTGAGTGTTGCAACAAAGAGCAAGACAATTTTTTTAATGCTATAATTCGATTTTTTCATAACTTTTTTATTACAACTGATAGTTAAAAACTGAAATTAATACCTGTATTGAAAATACGCATTACGGGATAAGTTGGTCGGTCCGAAGTACGTGTTTCGGGGTCGGCAATTTTTAATTTGTCTATTGTAAATAAATTGTATCCATTTACATAGAGGCGAAGTGAATTAATCCCTATTTTTTTTACAAATTTGGCATTAATATTATACGATACTTCGATGTTTTTCAGACGAATATAACTGGCATCGCGTATCCAAAGGTCTGAGGCATTACGGAAATTGTTGGCGTACGAGTTGAGCGATGGGCGTGGCTCAGTTGCCGTTGCAGCGGTTTCGGGCGTCCAGCGAGCATCGAACTGACTTTGGAGCAACGAACGGGAAAAAGTATCGCCCAGCGGAATGCGGAATGTTTCGCTCAACAAGCGTGAAGTTAAGGTCGCACCAACGAGGTTTGCATTCAACGAAATGCCTTTGTAACTTAATCCAATTTGTAAACCACCATTCAACAAAGGGTAATTTGGATAGCCCAATGCCGTATCATCGAGTCCATCAATTACACCATCTTTGTTAATGTCTTCGTACACACAATCGCCGGGGTAAAGTGTGCCCGGATGCGTAGCCACATTGGGCATTCCGTCGTAATAAAAACCAACGAATTTTTTACCAAACTGCTGACCTACAGGTTTTCCGGTGCGCCACTGATACTCATAAGGAGTTTTCACTTCGGCGCGGTACTCAATTTTGTTGCGTGCATACGACAAGGTTAACCCAATGTTGTAATTAAAATCGCGGTTTACTTTATCGTCCCATTTCAACACCACTTCGAAACCACGGTTGCTAACCTGCCCCAGGTTAAGGGTAGGCAATGACATACCATGATAAACAGGTGCCACGTCGGGAGTTGTAAGAATATCGTCGCGGAATTCGTAAAAATAATCGAGTTTTACCATCAATTTATTTTTGAGGAAATAGGCATCCACGCCATAGTTTTGTTTGTAGGCTTTTTCCCAAGTAATAACGGTATTTCCTAACTTCGACTCGAGCATTCCCGGCTTTGCGCTACTTGTAGCAGTGCCAAAATAATAACCTGTACCCGTATCATATTGACCTTCGAGGTATAAAAAGCGGTTTAATGCACCCGATGAATTATAATCTTTGTCGTTGCCTACTATACCAAACGATGAACGTAGCTTGAGGAAATTAAATAAATGCTGGTTTTGCATAAATTTTTCCTGCGTAATAACCCAACCTCCCGAAACTGCCGGAAATACACCAAAACGATTCTCTTTCGGAAAGTTTTCGGAACCATTGTAACCTACATTAAAATCGAATAAATAGCGCGATTTGTAGCTGTAAGTGGCTCTACCTACCAAACCTACGTAACCACTCGGTATGTCGGTAAAGTTCGAAGGGTAATAGGCACGCGATTGATTATACAAAATCATACCCGATACATCGTGATTGCCAAATTTCTTTTTGTAGTTTACCGATGCCTCGGTGTACCAATCGCGGTCTTTGCCCGGGCCGGGTTCGCTGTAACCAAGTGTACCTTCGTCGCCGGTTTTTACAAGAACCACATCGTTTTTTTCGGCATCAGGCACTGTGAGCCAGGTTAAATCGCCTTTGTACCAAGGCACATAATACGGAATAGAAGCCGAACGGTTTTTTTGCAAAGTATGGTAACTGTTGTACGACCCCTTGATGCGGAAACTCAAACCTTTGGTTATGAAATCCAGATTTTGTTGCAGGTCGGCATCAATATTCAAGGTATTTTTAATATTGTTCAAATATCCTTTGCCGTAATAAGGTGTAAGTCCATCGTTATCGCCAATGGACAAATAACGGCTATTCTTTTTTATCCATTTTCCATCAACAATTCCGGCACCCGAAAAAGGTGTTGCCCAGTAAATGGAGCGAAAAAGCTGGTTGGCATCGCTACCGCTATTCGGTGAGTTACGTTCTTCGTTTCGGCCGCCAAGGTTTATCGACAGTTTGGTAGTTTTTGTAAAATCTACATCAATATTTGTTCTGAAATTCAAACGTTTAAAATAAAAATTTCCATTGTAGCGTGTATCGTAATTGCGAAACATTCCGTCCTGGTCGAGGTAACCGATAGACGTAAAGTATTTTACACGGTTTGTACCACCCGATACGTTTACATTGTGTTGGCTCTGAATGGAGTTTTTCTTAAACAACATTTCCATCCAATCGGTATTGGGATAAACCAATGGATTGCTGTTGGTGCGGAAAGCTTCCATGGCGTCGGCCGAAAAACCGGGGTCTTTGCCATCGTTTTTCATGGCTTCGTTGTAGTATGTTGCCCACTCGTAACTATCGGCAAAATCGACCAAGCGTGTAGGTTGTTGCACACCTACCGAACTCGAAACACTAACTTTTGCTTTTCCCTCGACACCACGGCGTGTTACAACTATAATTACCCCATTGGCACCTCGCACACCAAACACAGCTGTTGCCGATGCATCTTTCAAAACACTTATTGATTCTACTTCGTTGGGGTCTAAATTAAAAAAATCGCGCTCCACACCATCTACAAGGATAAGCGGAGTGGAATTCGATTGGTTAAGCGTACTGATACCACGTACAAAAATTTCGGGATTGTCTGCCCCTGGTTGTCCTGAGAATTGAACGGTAGAAACACCACTCAACGTACCCGCAAGCATATTGGCCATATTGGCAGCCGGCGATCGAACCAAATCTTTGGTGCTCACTGTACTTACCGCACCTGTAATGGAAACTTTGGATTGCTCGCCGTAGCCCACCACAACAATTTCGTCAAGGCCTTGCGCATCTTCCTCCATTACAATTTCGAGATTCTTTTTTCCTTTTACATTTATTTCTTGCGTTTTGTAACCCAAAAAGCTACATTTGAGGATAGTTTTGTTTGCGGGCGTTTTTAAGTTAAAAACGCCATCGAGGTTGGTAATTGTTCCATTGGTAGTTCCTACAAAAATCAAGGCAGCGCCTATCAGCGGTTCACCATTTTTATCAACAACTTTTCCTTGCAGGGCTACATCCTGCGAAAATGCTTGATTGGCAACACACAGCAATATAAGAAGTACATTTAAAAAATATTTCTTCATAAGTAGTATTAAATTTTGATTTCGAAATAACAATGTACAAAAGTAAATGATTGGGGCTTTGAGCTTGTTTAAAAATATTGCATTATTGTTTGAATAAGTTTCAAATGTGGAATTTAACAGGCACAAAGCAAATGAGCCCGTTTAGTAACGGGCTCATTTACAGGAAATAATTAATTCTGCTTTGACAGAATTATATTTTATAAAGAAAAATAGATAAATAGATAGTAACTTCAAGTCCCCTTTAGGGGAAATAGGGGTCTTAAAAAACGTTTTTGTTAAGTTCGACAGCTACAATCGAAATTTCGGATTCGGAAGTTCTTTCGATGTTACTAATTAGAGTTGAACCATTGCTTTTTTGCTTAAACTTAAGCGGTTTTTTGCCAGCAACTAAATATACATTTTTTACCTTGTGTTTATCTACCGACGGAAGCACAAACTCATTTCCTTTGTAATCGGGTAATATATAAATGTAGATTTTGTTGTTTTTATACGAAAAACCATATTGTTCGTCAATCGGATTCCACGGGCCACCGCGTGTTCCATATACAGCTTCTTCTACACTTGCAATCCACGCACCCACTTCGCGAAGTACATTGGCTTCGGCCGGCGCAATATTGCCATGTCGGTCGGGACCAACATTAATCAACAAACACATATTGCGCATAAGGCAATCGGTCAGGTAACGCTTTACTTTCGAGGCGTTTACAACCTTTAGTGGGTCGTTGGCTGTAGGCGTGTATCCCCAGGCAAAATGCAACGAAAGCGTTTTTTCGTAAATTTCGCTCGAGCGAACCGGGCCTGTTATTTTAGCACCACCTTCTTCGCACATATAATCGCCATACCACCCACAGCGTGGGTTTACCAACACATCGGGCTGAAGCGCACGCACCATGCCCATTATCCCCATTGACTTAGCTGTATCGCTGCTTTTGAGCGTATATCGTTGGTCAATTGGCCATTCGTTTTGCGGATTGAGGTATTTGCCCGATTCCCAAAAAGGTGCAGCATCGGCATCGCTTCCACTCTCGGCTAACCAACCGCCATCCCAAAAAATCTGGTCAATTTTGCCGTAGTTGGTGAGCAATTCTTTGGTTTTGCAATACATTTCTTCTTTCAATTGGCGCGCATTTTCTTTGTGCCAGCTTTCTGATTTGTAGCCCCATGCATTCTTTTTAATGTCGGTTCCCCTAATATTATAATAACCCGGAAAACGCCAGTTTATCAGCGTTTTGTAAAGTCCAACACGCAATCCTGCTGCCCGACAAGCCTCCACATATTCCTTTACAAAATCGCGGTTGTGGGTTTGGTAACTATTAAAACTATCGGGATATTTGCTATGAAAAAGCGCGTATCCGTCGTGATGTTGCGTGGTGAGGTTCATGTATTTCATGCCTGCCTCTTTGGCCAA
>JAIFKX010000041.1 GCA_020049335.1 Paludibacter sp.
TTAAAATCTGATTACAAATAATTAAAGGACTAAGCAAGAGTTTTAAAAAAAACTGAATATCAGCTTTTTACTTTATCAGTTTCAATCCGCTTAGTGCCGAAGCATCATTTGGGCGAATGGTAAGTGCATGATTGAAAAGCACTTTGGCATCGGCAGCTTTGCCGAGATTTAGTTTAGTCCACGCCAACATAATTACCGAATCGTAATCGAGTGGATACAAGTTTACTACTTTTTCGAACAGCTTGTTGGCATTTACATAATCCTTGCGATTGTAATAAACTACACCCAACCAATAATTAGCAGTGGTATTTTGTGGGTCAATTTTGAGTATTTGCAGGTAATGTGCTTTTACTTTTTCCCAGCTCTCGATAGCGCTGAGTGGTTTTACGCATCCAAAACGTGCTTCGATGGCGTAGGGTTTTAATGCTATGGCTTTGTCGTAATATTTAATGGATTCTGTATAGTTTTTACCCAAATAAAGCAACCAACCCAAGCGTATATTGTTGAAATAATCGTTGGCATCATAAACGTTTTTTACTTCTTTAATTGCGGCAGCGTAATTTGCGCTTTTCTCGTATTCGTAACTTTTTGAGAAAGCTGATTGACGAGCACTATTTTGTGCAAAAGCAATATTTGTTACTATCAAACAAATAAAAATTGTTTTAAATTTCAGATTTTCCATATTATTCCTCCTGTAATTGAATGTTGTTTGTAAATATATTGTGAATCAATGATTAGTTTCTTATCAAACGAATAATTTGTAAATAAAGTTAGATGTTTACCTAAATAATAAAACAGCGATGCGCCTGTTCGAAAAGTGGTATGATCCATCGAATTGTATAAATAAAGTGCGTTATTATCAACAAAATTATTCAAATTTCCGAGTGTTACCGAGCCTTGCAACCAGAACCTACGTGCAATTAACGCGCCAATAGTTTGATTAAAAACCAACCGCGATGTATCGGATTCGGTAATATTATAAAGCGAGCTTTTCAAGTATATTTTACTTTTTGTAGGCAATAAAAATCCAAGTTCCAAACCCGTTTGCTTTGAATCAATGTATTCATTCGTAAATTGTGATTGACTTAACGAAATATCGAAACGGTTGAAGCTATGCGTTAACTTTCCAAACCAAAGATTCCCCGGAGTTTTCAGACTATCTGTTTCGGTATTAAAAGTTGTACCTACATAATGATAAGCTCCCATTAAGCTTGTACGATTAAATAAGGAATACACGCCCGCCACATAATACTCATTTTGAATAGTTTGGTTAAAATAATCCGTTAATTGAGAGTAAGTTGAGTAGGATTGGTACAAATTGAAGCGATAACCTAACTGCGAGTTCAAACCAATTCTTTTATAATATGGGTTACTTCTCAAATCGCTTGTTAATGCTTCATTCGGGGCATAATCCTTATTAATTTTATAATTATACTCTAGATCTACAGCATCAACAAGCCTCGTTTTTTTCACTTTTAAAAATGCCTTATTTTCAGCATCTAATCTCGAAAAATGGTAACGAGCCATTGCTTCGTCGTTAATATTTACAGCCGAATAATACAAATAGGTATGCGAAACAGGATCGTCAGCATCGAAAAACAAAGCATTTTGATAATGCCTAATAGCTGCAAAATAATTTCCTTTTACAAAATAAGCATAACCCATTCTTTGCTGTAAATATTTAAAATCAATTCCTTCTTTCATAGCATTTTTTCCAAGGTTAATCAATTCGTTCCAATTGCCGATTAAATAAAAGTTGTAAGTAACCGAATCAACTTGTGCCGTATTGAGGTTTGGCTGCGAAAATATTGGTATTGTAAAAAATAGAAATCCTATTAAATATTTATACATGATGCTTTAATTATGATTTTCTTCGATTTATATTCAAATTCGCTTAACCCTATTGTTGTAATTGTAATACTACTTTCGCTTACTACACTTTTATTTTTTAAAATATTGAAATTCACACCGCTTGCAAATCGAACTAAACCACTGTTGAGCGCATAATCCGAAAATTCAATTTTCGATTGGTACTCCACATTGATAAAACTCTTAAATGGCGCTACAAAATCGTGCAACCATTTTAGTGATATAGGCATTTTAAGCACATTCAGTGGCATAAAATCCTGAATTTCGATTTGCTTATTGCCCAGATAAATTTTAAAAGCCGATAAGTAAAAGTAGTAGAGCAATGAATTTTTATTTCCATAAAATGCCGTAAAATAAAACATCGAACCATCGACAATGTAGTAAGCGGTGGCATTGGTTTCGGCACAATAAAAATACTTTTGATTGTACGCATCCGTGTAAGTATCCCAACGCTCCATTTTTTCGTTCGACCCATTCATAGAATATTTCATATTTAAAACACTATCGGGCAATATATTAAATGCATTAAACATAAATTGGTCCGAAGAAACAGGAGTCACAATGTCGCCTTTCTGTGGTTTCTTGTATTGTACCAAAGCATCACTTCCGGAATTTGTTTTGTAAAAATAGGCAAACGGATAATCGATGGTTTTAGCACCAATAACCGGATGTATCTGCATTTGAAAATGGATGTGTGGTTCGGGCGAACGTCCTGAGTTACCACAATGTGCCAATAAATCGCCTTTATGTACAAACTCGCCTTGCTGCACTTTGAAAGTTCCTTTGCGAAGGTGCGAAACCTGACTATACAATCCATTGAGATGCCTTATAACAATACTGTTTCCCCAATTATTGACCGTATTTACCTGTCCGGGAATATTGTCATCGATATTATCCTGAATAAGTTCAACAAAGCCATCGGCCGGAGCAAAAACAGGCTTATTGTAACAATAATAATCAGTCAATAAAAATCCGTCGTTTTTAAAAGTGCGACCATCGTTGTCCGTAATCATAAAATCGAACGCATGACGCCATTCGCCTTTATGCGTATATTCTCCTTCGTGTGCCTGTGTTACAGTCCATTCGCCTATAAAAGGTAGATTTATAGCAAAATAATACAAGCCGGACAAACGTTCCAGATTATTTTGATAGGTATATAAGTTCTTTTCGGGCGAATTCAATTGCAAAGGCGTGAGCACCAACTTTTCGGCCTTTGTTCGCATTTGCAAAAAGTAGATAAAAAGTATGGTAACAAACGAAAACGGCAACGAAAAAACCGGCAACTGAATAAATCCCAACAACTTATAGAAAAACAACAAAACCAACGATGTGAGAGGAATAAGTAAAATTGTCCACAAATATGATTGGCGAGACGGAATTGTGAAAAAACCACCAATAGCAAAAGCCACCATCATATAATTTGCACCAATGTTGTAATAATTGATACTTGCAGCCTCCGAACCGGTAAATTGAGCAAATAAATAAGCCGACAAAAATCCGATAATTGACAGCGAAAACATAATACGTGAACTAATAAGCAATGCAATGGCTATGAAAAAGCCTGCTATCAAATTACTTTGAAAAAAAATGGAACTTAACGAACGCAAGTAAATATCGACAAGATGATGTATCTGAAACGAATCAATTGATTTAAACAATTCGAGTAAACCATTGCCACCTACAGCGTATAATTCGTTGATCCAGAATATACTACGCTGTGTAAGTCCTAAGTTTTCGAAATGCGATGAAGGCAGCACTATAAACCAAAATGTAATTACAAAAGGTATACTCAAAAAAGGCAATTTGTATTTGTAAAGCCAACCACCTAAGCTCACCGATAGCAAAAGTGAAAGTAACGAGGCTAATGCTAACAAACTGAAAAACACCACACTTGGATCGAAGAATGTACCCATTCCCATGCCAACAAGCAAGGCATTAAAACTATAATAACCACTCCGAAGTGTGGGTTGGTGCAAATGCATCGAATTTCCGACAAATAACACAAAAACTACTGCCAGCAAACCACTTACGCCCGCCCAGAAATTTAGAAAACTGACCAGCAACAAGGTGCCGGCCAGAATTTTATTATCTAAAAAGAAAATAATGGAATAGCTATTTAAAATTCCGTTGAAAGTATCTTTTAATAATTGCTTCATTCGCTAAAATAGTTTTTTTTGTTAGTGAGGGCGCGACTTAAAGTCACACTCTCACTTCAAAATCATCAAACCTCAAACTCTTCAAATTAATTAAACGAGATGTTCCGGTAATTGTTCCAATTCTTCCATGTATTTTAAATCTTCGCCTTTGCGAATTACATGCGTATTATTTTCTGTATCAATCAGCACAATAGGCGGACGATAAGTGATAAATTGCATCCACTGCGTCATATTATAAGCACCTACTTTGTGTACGACTACCTGATCGCCTTTTTGCAACATAGGCATGGTAATACTTTCGCGTACCACATCAATATTCATACATAGCGGTCCGAACATCACCATTTCTTCGGTTTGGTCACCCAGTTTTTGTGCCGGACTGATTTTGTGATCGTACCAAAGTGAAGTAAACAGCGAATTTAAGCCAAAATCCATAATTGTTGCACGTCGTCCATCCGATAAACGTTTTGTAGCCAACACCGAACCCAGCAAATAACCTGCATCGTCGATGAGTGCACGACCGGTTTCGAGAATCAAGGTTGGTAATTCGTCTTGCTTAAAACCGTATCCTAGAATAACATCCGTAATAGCATCGGCAAATTGGTCGATAGATGGCACTGTATCAGTTCCGGGCAGGTAAGCCCCTTTGAGCGTGTTGGTAGAAGGAAAACCACCACCAAGGTCGATGTATTGAACCATTTTACCAAAGCGTTCTTTTACGCCCCAAGCTAATTCGCAGAGGTTGCGTGCAGCAATAGCATAAGCACTTGGCGACAACATAAACGTACCGATATGGCAATGAATTCCAACAAGTTCCAGATTATCGGAGTTTGCAATACGTGTGAGCGCATTCCAGGCTTGTCCGTTTTCGAAATTAAATCCAAAGCGATCCCATTTAGGATAAATGCCCGTATCCATATTTACACGAATAGCCACACGCGGTTTTAAACCATGTTCTTCGCTGAGGCGAATAAGCGAATACAATTCGTCGTAATGGTCGATATGAATGAGCGAATTATTTTGAGCAGCCTGTATCAGGTCGCTATC
>JAIFKX010000110.1 GCA_020049335.1 Paludibacter sp.
TTCGGCAGCACTTTACGATCATTTCTTGGGTCAAATTACTTCCGAAGCACTTACCACCGGTCGTTACCGCATTTCACTAAAGGCAATGGGCGACCAACCTTTTTACTTGAAGATTTCAGGAACAAACTTATTGGGTACCGAGTATACAAGTGTTGTTAAAAACGCCGTGGGCTCAGTTGACAGAACTGGTGCAGGAGGTTATTCTATAAAATTCACCCCTGCTTCGGCAAGTGTATTCGGTACTATTCAAGCCGACTTGGATATTACCATTCCTACTTCAGCTACTGCACGTATGTACTTTATTTTTCCTACAACTGGTTCCGTTTCTCTTGATGACATCTCGTTGAAACGCACCATGGACATCCCAGTATTTACGACCTACTTTTTACGACCAGATGGCGATGCAAATTCGTGGAATAATCTGGTTACAAACAATATTATTCAGACTGATCAGATAATCACGGGAACTGCTTTATCTATAGGCGCTGCCACAACTAACACGTATTATTTAGCACCAGGAACATATTACTCTAATGGCATTTCAGTAACTACGGGTAAATTATACGGTGGTTTCTCTGGTTTAGAAACTTCAATAGACTTAAATGCCCGTGCAACATCAGACAAAGATGCAAATGGTATAGTTGAACCTTGGGAGTTTACCAACGAAGCTATTATCAGACCCAATCCTACTTCCTCTGCTAATTATACATTTACAGGGGCAGGGGTTAGTAGTGCTCGTTTACTTGTTTTGCAAGGAGGTGAAGCCAATGGGCTTACTTTTACAGACTATAAAACGGGTGCTACAGGTGCAATTACTTTGGGTCATTACTTTATGTACTGTGAAAATGATATGGGAAACTGGTTCGGGTGTAATTGCTTTGAACAATAAAAATTCGTTGGTGGATCGCTGTTTAATTGAAAGTAATGTGTCAGCCAATAATGGAACTGTTTTTATGAATGTTCTGGGTGGTAAAATCAGCAAATCTGTAATCCGCAATAATAATGCATTAACCAGTGCAGGTGGTGCTATTAATGCCACTTCAAGCAACACTGTTTCAAGTGCTTCCGTTTCGGGTGCAACAGTTGGTGATATGTTGGCCGTAGTTGAAAACTGTTTGATTTACAACAATACAGCAGCAACAGGTGGTGCAATTAGATGTAGTGCTCAATCAGGTAAACGAGGCATCCAAATCATAAATACTACCATAGTAAATAACAAAACGACTACTGCCAATTCAGCTTCGGTGGTTTTGACAAATAGTGGTGCTATTGCCAATTCGTTGGTAGTGAATCCAACGAACGAAGCTAATTATGATATTTTGACAAGTACCGCCAACTCCTACCTTGTATCAACAATTTATAACGATGAGAGTTATACAACGGGTGGATTAAAAAACAATCTAATTACAGGAAAAGTAACAAGTGATATTGGTTTTAAAAGTGCAACAGCAAATACGGATGTTATGATTCCGAGCTATACTGCATCATTCAATCAGACAGTGTACGATGCTATTCGTCAGGCTAATTTTAAAATCGATCCAAATTTAGCTTCTGCATCGCCTGTAATTATCACAACTTCGTTAAAAACTATGCCTGCAAACTACACATATAGTGGATCATCTTCACCAATCACATTTACTGGCTCTATTCCTACTACTGATTTGATGGGGGTTGAACGGCCAATCACTACAAACGGTCACTTGGATTTAGGTGCATATCAATTTTCAAGTTTAACAACCAGTTGGAATTCAACAATTAATACTTGTAAAGTATTCGCTGTTAGCGAAGGTATACAGGTTTTAAACTCAAAAGGCGAAATGGCAAACATTTATAATTTCGCAGGGCAACTGTTGAAATCTGAATGTATTAGTGCTGACAATTCAGTATTAAAAGTAAACAAAGGATTGTATCTTGTAAAAGTTGGTTCTAAAATTAATAAAGTGATTGTAAAATAGGTGTAAAAGATGTTTTGTTTCTTGTTAATTTTTTGATGCAAAGTCGCTAAGCAATAAAGTAGAATTTCTGCTTTATACTTAGCGACTTTCTATTTTAATCACTGATAGCTATCGGTACGGATATGAAAAAATAATTGCATTTCCTTTTTTAATATTATTTTTTTATATTCATCGACGATTTTCGAATATTCATTTTAGCTGTAAGACTGACACTCCTATACGGCGGTGGGTTTTCGTTTATTTGTTCCAGAAGCAACTTAGCGGCTGTTTCTCCAATCTCAAAAGTCGGTTGTTCGATGCTGGTAAGTGGTGGTTCAACTAATTGAGCTATTTCCGTTTCCGAAAAACCAACCAACGCCACATCGTCGGGACATTTCAATCCCGCCTCTTTGATTGCTCTCAAAGCACCAAGAGCAGTAGGGTCGTTAAAACAGAAAATGGCATCAGGCAAATCATTTTTTGTGATTAGTTTCTGCATGGCAAGATAGCCTTTTTCGCTAAATACACCAGCGGTTGAAATCGTTTTTTCGGTAATCTCGCGATGATGCTTTTTCATGGCATCTAAGAAGCCTCTTTTTCGTTCTTTCGATACGGATAATTTTACAGGACCTTCCAAATGGTAAATCTTTTTAAATCCATTATAAATAAGATGTTCGGTTGCAAAAAAGGCTAATTTATAATCGTCGATAATTACTTTGGGGGCATTTACTTTGGACGACACTCGATTGAAAAAAACAATTGGAATACCGCTATCAATTAATCGTTGATAATAATCATCATTTTCTCCTTCGCGGGTTATCGAAATCAGAATACCTTCCACCATATTACTTTCGAGCAATTTCAAGTTTTTTTCCTCAATTTCCATCGACTCTTGCGATTGAGTGATTAATAAATGAAATCCAGCCTCGTCAATCACCTTTTGAATTCCTGAAATAACGTTTGGAAAAAATGCGCTTTTAAACTCGGGCACAACTAAACCAATTGTTTTGGTACGTTTGTTCTGAAGGCGAGTTGCCATTGGATTTGGACGATAGTTTTGTCGCTTAGCCTCTTCGCACACTAACTTTTTAGTCGCTGGATTTACATCCAAGCGATTGGCCAACGCACGCGATACAGTAGCGGTGGAAATATTCAGGGTAGTAGCAATATCTTTTAGAGTAGCGTATCTTTTCATTGATGATTGGGAATTAGCATGAAGTTAAAATAGACAAAACGTTTGGTAAATCTACATATTTCTGACATAAATCTTACTAAAATTGAATTATTAACAAAAGAAATAAAACAATTCTACTTTGACATATCAATGTCGTTAAGTTAGTAGATAGTAAAAAAAATACATTTGTTTTACTCATTAGTAATAGTCGAAGTTTGCGAAAAACTAAAAATTGCTTTTCCATTTTTATCAGATAAACGATAATCTTTCAAATACCCATTTCCCTGAAACCGAAGCGCTACGCCCATAATTTCTCCAATGCTTTCATTATAAACGCTTGAGAATCGTTCGATATTATTTACTGATATGGTGATATGTTTATTCGTGTTTACGATACGAAAATGTTGCCATTTGGTCAAATCAAAAGTGAAGTTTTTGAGACTTTCGTTGCGTTTATCTAATTTTTTTTCGCTTAACCTACAATGAATCCAATAGCTGCATCCCGGATTTGCAAAATGCAATTCAATGGCCTCCTTTTTGCCAACAATATACAAAAATGCGGAGTTACAGCTTGACCCAGGCCATTTTTCAGAATTTTTTAGTGTTGTTTCGAGCACAAAATCATCACCATTAATTCCAGTAGGATGATAATTGTTCAATGTAATTTCAGCCAATTTTGCTGTGTCAATTCCGACATTGTGAATAACTGTTTTACTAGGTGAGAAGATACTATCATGCATGCATTTTTTTAATTCAATGGGATAGAAGCGCTCCAATTGTTTTTGTTTGTGGTAATATCCAAAAACCTCCCAACCCTTTGTTTGTACATATACCGAAATGGTTGGCGATACAATGCTATTTTTATTCCACATCCTCACTCTAAACATGCCTGGGTATTGATAATAATAGTTCGATTTCATTTTTTTTTCCATTCGGAATGGGTAATGCTTCATACTCATTATCGTATCCAATTCTAAAACTATCTTTGTTGTTGGGAGTTGAATATTCAAATTGTGCAGAAGTAGGAATTTGTCCTTCAGTGGAAATTAATTTCACTTCACCATGAATATTATTTTTCGATTCTATTGACTGATAAATAAAAATAGAAAGTATTACAAAAACAATAAAAAAGACACTATACGTAATAAGTTTTTCTTTGCTTTTTTTATTATTTTGGTTAATGTTATCTTGTTTCAAAACAGAATCAGTTGATGTGTCTGTATTTTCTATTTCAGAATTTGTGCTCGTATTCGTTTCAAAATCAATATATTGTTTTAGGGCTAGTATAGTTGCTTTTTGAGGTAGATAATATTCATCTGTTTTGATCTTCCCAAATATTCTTTTTAGAGTGTGAGCACTAATATTGGTTTTCGTTTTTTTTGTAATTTCGAAATTTAAGTCTTCAAAATCCCTGTTTTTCCAATTTTTAGATGAACCTCTACTGAATTTTGATTCAATTAATTCGAGTATTGAGTGGAAATCATTGCTATTCATTTTATCTCTCCAATCTTTAAATATTTAATATACAGATAGATAGCTTGTGCACTTTATGAACAAGATTTGTAATCAAATATATGAAAACAAAATTAATTATACAAGTATTTTTGTATTGCAAGTCTTTCATATATATCCTGCAAAGATAGTACTTATTTTGAGTTTTTTTTACTAACTACAAATCACAATAATAGATACAAATGAAAAGAATCAATTTAAAATTGAGGTGTTATTATGCCTTTGTTTTAGTGGCTATGTTCTGTCTCTTTCAGAGCATATCGGCACAAAACCGGATTACTGTAACAGGAACGGTAACCGACGAAAAAGATGAAACCCTTCCAAGTGTTACAATTCGAATTAAAGGAGCTTCAACCGGTACACTAACCGATTTAAAAGGAAACTTTTCGATTACTGCTCCCAACGAAAATGCCATTTTAGTATTTAGCTATGTAGGTTATTCAACGCGTGAAATAAAAGTTGGCAATCAACGAAACATGAAGCTTAAACTTACCGAAGATGCTCAATTGCTCGAAACGTTCGAAGTGGTAGCCATCGGTTATGGTGCTGTTTCGAAAGAAAAACTGTCGGGGGCAATTTCCTCCGTTTCTACTGCCAATGTACAGGAAAAAGGATTCAGCAATGTACAACAAATGCTTCAGGGAGGTGCAACAGGTGTAACAGTTTCGGAAACTTCGGGTCAGCCGGGTTCCGAAATGAATATCGAAATTCGTGGTGTAAATTCCATTTCCGGTTCTACGCAGCCACTTTATGTTATTGATGGCGTACCCATGGATGATGCTTCTGCCATTACAAATTTAAACCCCAATGATATTGCCGAAATGAATGTGCTGAAAGATGCCTCGGCATCTGCTATTTATGGTTCGCGCGGTAACAATGGTGTTATTTTAATTACAACCAAAAAAGGGAAACTGGGGGCGGCAAAGGTAAGTGCCAATTATTCGCAAAAGTTCAGCGAATTTTACCGCTTTATGGAACTGCTCGATGGACCAACTTGGGGTCATTATCAAAATGATTTCCGTACATCGCGTGGTTATAGCAAAGCATATTCCGATGAACAAATAAGCAAGCTACCCACTTACGACCATACCGAATCGGTTATGCAAATGGGAATAAGCAAGGATGGTAATGCAAGTGTGTCGGGTGGCGACGAAAAAACAAAATACTACATTTCAGGGCAAATACTTTCGCAGGAAGGGATTATTACCAGTACCGATTTCAAACGTTTTTCGGGCAAAATAAATTTTGAGCGTGAATTAACATCAAAATTAATGGTAATGTAACCAGTGGGTTGAATGGTGTGGTTGGCTCTGCTTTGCGCTGGTCGCCAACTGCTCCGTTATTAACGCCCGATGGCAATTACAATTACATGAATGGCTATATGTACGGAACCGACAGAACCATAGAGCATCCATTTTTGGGAACACTTTGGGTAAATAATAACTGGACAGATACCCAAGTTCTATCGGGATTATCTGATGTTTCTACTTATCCATCCAATCCGTTAGCTAATATTCGCGAACGGGTAACGCGTTCAACCAACGACAATTTAATCTCGAATCTAAGCTTGAAATACAAATTGAATGATAAACTAAGTGTTATTGGCCGATATGCCTACACGCTCAATTCGGGTTTAGGCGAATCGTATCAGCCTACCCGAATCGTAACTTCGGTACAGTGGAAAGGGCGGGCCGGAATTACCAACTCACGCAGTGCTAAATCGCTTTTTGAATTAACCACCAACTACAATACGAAATTTGGCAAGAATACCATTGATGCTTTTATTGCAGGATCGCTCGAAGAATATGCAGCCAAAAACAGCGCCTCTACAGCCCGTGGATTTTCGCAGGATGTAACCCAGTTTTACAATATGGGAGCCGGCGAGGTTTTTGCAAAACCAACCAGTGGCTACACCGGAAACCAGATGGCGTCGTTAATTTCACGCTTTATTTATAGCTACGACAATCGTTATTATGCCACAGTTTCGGCACGCTACGATGGGACTTCGCGTTTCTCAGAAGAAAATCGCTGGGGTTTATTTCCGACTATTTCGGCTTCGTGGAATGTAAACAAGGAAAAGTTTATGAAGCAATTCACATTTATCGATTTGCTTAAACTACGTGGTGGATATGGTATCACAGGTGGTCAGTCGTCGGCTCCATACAGCACCTTGGAGTATTTAACATCCAATTATGTTGCTTTTGGCGAAACCCTTGGTACCGGTTACAGTTCGGCCATTATGCCAAACAAAGATTTAACCTGGGAAAAAAACGAACAAGCAAATGTTGGTATTGACCTGGCCATGTTCAAAAACCGACTGACATTTAATGTAGATGCTTATTACAAAATTACCCGCGACTTATTAATGAGTGTTACAATACCTGTATCTTCGGGTTTTGGGTCGATGTGGGACAATGTGGGAACTATCGAAAACAAAGGAATCGAATTTTCAACCGATATTGATATTATTCGTGCTAAAAAAATTAATTGGAGAGTAAGCGCCAATATTTCATTTAACGATAATAAAGTGCTTTCGATAAATCAGGAAGATGGCGGTTTTGTACCCATTGGAGGCGATAATGGATTAAATGGCACACTTTCGCGCCTAGTACCCGGTCAGAGAGTAGGTGATTATTATGGTTATATTCAGCTTGGTTGTTATACACCCGTTCAGCTTGCCGAAAAAGCACCCACCTTTCAACCAACTGTAAAAGAAGGAAACAGAAGATACAAAGACATTGATGGAAATGGTTACCTTGATTTCGATGATGTTGTGAAAATCGGACGTTCGTTACCAAAATTTACCGGTGGATTTAATACGAATTTGAACTTTTACGGTATTGATTTGAATGCGAGCTTTATTTACTCTTATGGAAATCAGGCCTACAACTCGCTACGAAGCAGTTTGAGTTATTCGTACACGCCCACATTTAATGCCCGCTATCAGTTAACAACGCCTGACATGGATGATGAAACGCGACGCAAAATATTAGACAATAATGAAAAAACGCTTGTACAATACATTGGAGCTGTGGAGCGTGGTGGAAACTCGAATTACGAAGTTGAAGATGCCTCATTCCTGCGTTGTAGAGAGATTTATATGGGTTATGCCATTCCGGCTAAGCTTTTGAAAATGCTAAGATTATCCAATTTAAAACTTTACTCCACTGTATCCAATCCGTTTATTATTACCAACTATACAGGCTACAACCCCGAAATTGGTTCGGGTAGCGGATTGTTGAGAGGAGTCGATTCGGGTGCTTATCCGATGTCGCGTACCTATTCCTTTGGTTTAATCTTTGGTTTATAGTTAGTTGGTCTTATTTCAATAATTAGAAAAAAAAATTCAGAACAATGAAAAAGATAGTATATTTCGTATTATTCACCCTTTTAGTTGGATTCAGTTCATGCACTGATTTTCTGACAGAAGATCCGAAAGCCAATGTAACGGTAGATAAATTTTATAATAATCCGGCTGATGTAAGAAGTGCGCTCAATGCAGTTTACGCCGGAGCTTTAAGCGATATAAACAGCTGTAATTTTGTATGGCTTAATGAAGTAACAGCCGATGATGTGGCTGTATTTATAAACGTAACACAAGGTCCGGTTCCCGACCGTGTAGCTTTGGAGCAACTCACTTACCACTCGGAGCTCACTGTGTTGAAAAACTCATGGGCAAGCCACTCAAACCGATTCTGTCACACGAAGTTATAAGGCAGAAGCTCGTTTCTGGCGTGCATTTTCGTATTTCAATCTGGTTCGCTGGTTTGGCGATGTGCCTTTAATTACCGACATAGTACGCCCTGACAGAGCTAATTTTTACCCAAAACGCGAAGCTGCATCATTGGTTTACAATCAGATTATTGATGATTTGCGGTTTGCATCGCGCTACTGTGTAAAGAAAAAATACGCACACAGCGATGTTAAAAACGGTGGACGGGTAACGCAGGCAGGCGCAATGGCTTATTTGGCAAAAGTATATATCACTATGGCCGGATACCCGATGAACGATGCAACTTATTTGACCAATGCTATGGATACGCTTGTAAAAATAAGAACCGACAAAGCTGTTTATGGTTACGATTTGATGCCTGTATATGCCGATATTTTCGACTTTAGCAAGTACGAAACCAATACCGAAAATATGGTTTACATTCAGGGAGCAGCTAACGAATACCTGAAAACAAACATGAATAGCTTTTTCTACAGGACAAACTATGTTCGTCCAACCAAAGAAGTGGCGACTCCGTTCCAATGCGACAGGATTTACGTCGTGCTACCGCTTTTAAAGTTGTTGGCAACGACGGTGCAGGCGGTTCGGCTATGGTTGAACCCGATGCTTCGGTAACAGGCAACAATATTTTTATTGGAAAATGGATTGATTTTGAACAAAAAGATTATCCTCGCAACGATTTTGCTATGCTGCGTTACAGCGAAGTGGTTTTACTGTACGATGAATTGGTTTGCATGTTGCAGGATGGTTCCAAAAGAGATGCTGTGGTGGCGGACATACTTGCTTTCAGGAAACGCGGCGGTTTTTACGACCCTATTAAAATTAAAAATGGCAGTTGGGATGAATTGATGTCCGAAGTTAAATTAGAGCGTCGTCGTGATTTGCTTTTCGAAGGCCATCGCCGACTCGACCTCGAATGGAACGCTCGATAATGTGTGGGATTATATCAACGACAATCATTTGTGCCTTTTACCAATTCCGTTGTACGAATTTAACACCAACAACCTGCTGGGCGAACAAAATCCTGGTTACGGAGGTAAATAATTTTTAAAAACTGCATTTACAAACAAAAATTTAAATACAATGAAACGAACATGACAAAATTTAATCTATTTTGACCCACAGGGTAATGATTAAATTTTGATTTGTGAGTTCCATCTGACAACTAAAAAACAATTATAAACAGATGAAATCAAAGATATTATTTATTGTTGTCGTGATTCTTACATTCGTATCGTGCGACCCAATAATAGATGTAAGTTACAAAACAAAGGATTTTTATCCTGAGGTAGTTTCGGCAAATGTTCCGGTAAAAGACCCCATGGAAACATTATTTAAGGCTAAACTGCAATATACAGGTTATGTGATGCCCGAAATCAGCGGATACACCAGCGATACCATTTCGCCCGATTCTGTATCTAAAAAGCCGATTTACAAGTATAAAGACGAAGAAAATCCTGCTAATTTTGAATATGGAGTTTATATCAGCAAAAACGGTAACTTTGGCCTGAACGATGCCGATTTAATTCATGTAAGCTTTAAAGGTACTGATAAATTTAAAATCACCTCTATTCCTGATTCTATTCAGGTGTATAACGCTGCGGATTCGACCATAAATTTAGTGGTAGTTTCTGAAAGTATAGCCAAGCGCTTGCTAAACGAATGGACTGAATATTCGTACATGATTTATGCTAAAAACAAGCGTGGTAATGGCTATAGCTCACGAGGCGGTTTTATTACGGGAGGAACACTTGGCTTTGGAATTACAACTATTCCTGCCGATTCGGTCTCGAATTTAACTTCGGCTTCGGCTCAAATAAAAGGTTATGTGGTAAGTACAGGCGGTAGAGCAATTACAACCATGGGCGTAGTTTACAGCACAGACAGAAGTGTCATTGAAGCCCTTGGAGTGGGTTCGGCACCAACGGCATCGTCGCCATTCAAATACACCACATCGCCTACAAAGTTAACCGGCGAAACTGGTTATTTCGATGCAGCAATAACAGATTTGGTCGAAAATACAAAATATTATTTCAGAACTTATGCCTTAAACGGATACCGTGATAATAGCCGAAATACGGTGAAATACTCCGACAAAATTGGCACAATCGACACAACTCCATTCGACGGATTTCCGATTGTAACGTATGGAGTAACATCAAATGCTTTGAGTGTAACCACCAATAAAACATTTAATGCTCAAATTTCGTTCAAGGTGGCTTCGCGCCGCGATCAGGTAACTGAGTACGGCTATTACATTCGCCAAAACGGAGTATTCAATAAAGTGGTTGGCGTTTTGAATTCAAATTACAAACTCAACAGTTCGACCAATGAATTTGTCGTGCTTTTCAACGATTTAGCGCAAGCAACCGAAACTGTTTTCCGTCCGTATGTTGTTATTGATGGCGTAGAAAATATTGTTGAAAAAACACCGCTTGTACGCTTTATGAGTGGAGTTTTTGGTCGCATACAGGAAGATCCGAATAATCCGGGCGTGTATTTGAACAACGACCCGAATGTATATTACGAGCTTCCTGGCATACCATACAACGGGTTTGTGTATCGATTCCTGGATCGCAATCTGGGTGCTACAAAAGCATTGACCGATTATGATTATCCGAAAACAGGTACACCCACACAAAATGAAGTAGGCTGGTTATTCCAATGGGGACGCAGTGGCGATGGACACCAAAAATGGGATGCTGTAAACACTACAAATCAAAGTCCGACTTTTGGATATCCGAGTGTAGGTCTCAATAGCTGGGAAGAAGCATGGAATTACAAAACAATTACCAAAATCACCGATCCTGTAACCAACGAAACCCGCGACTCAATAAGCTATAGATTTAGAGGAGCTTTCTGTACAAATGGTTCCACTTTTTCGTGGCTATCTGGCAATACAGCTTCGTTTAACAATGCCAAAACGCTTTGGAATACGTCAAAATCGGGTGGGAAAAATAATCCATGTCCTCCTGGTTATCGTGTACCTTCGAGTGCCGAATTATCCATTTTAGTAACGATAAGTAACAGCACTTGGTTAAACTTCAAAAATTTACCAATGCCGGATGGTACATCGG
>JAIFKX010000116.1 GCA_020049335.1 Paludibacter sp.
CCAGATTTGGATTGCCATAATACACAAACAAACGATTTGCTTCGTTGCGATAAGGATTCAAATACCAAATACTTGGTCGTTGAAGGCGTTGGGTGTACGATAGCTTAAAAGTTTGAGTGGGTTTTAGTTTGTAGGTAAATGTAATGTAAGGTACCAAATTCTTTAATTGATTCGAGAATGAAGTATCGCGTATCGATTTCGAAACGGCATCGTTCCATGTAAGTTCTGCTCGCAACCCGCTTTTCATACTAAATTTATCCAACTTATACACATATCCACCATACAGCCCTACAATGGTTTGGTTGTAATCCAGCTCATTGCTTTTGGCTGGGTCGAGAACCATTTCATTTTCACTGTTAAGTAAAAAATAATCGGAGTTGCTATAATTTTGTCGGTAAATTCCTTTCAATCCGCATTCAATTTGATGTTTTTTCGAAAGTGGGTCGTAATAATCGGCTTGTAGGGTTTGCTCACGGGTAAACGATTCGCCAACACTATTTTGTTTGTAAGTGTCATAGTTTACTGTATTCTGTGTTTCAGATACATTATCCTGCGAATGCGGATTATTGTCCAATTTATACGAAACGGTAAATGTTTTGTCGGGTTTTTTATAGGTTTTCTGATAGTCGATATTACCGGACATAGTTCCATAACTATAGGTTCCCAAATTTTTCATTTCAAAATAACTGGTTCGTACTTTTGCACTATTCAGAATTTCGGTTTTCGATAAGCCGTCGCTTGAATTATTTCCCATATAACCCCAAAACGAAGCCGATATTAGGTTTAGTGAATCAATATCATAACTTGCCTCACCGTTAAAGTTTTGCGAAAAACCGCCGCCTTTGTTTGTGCCGTTTGTGTACATATAATACTGATTTTCGGCAGTCGGCAGGTAGTTTTCGCGACTTGTAGTTGAGCGCGATTCGGGTTGTTTCCTCTGATCAATGGAGTATCGTCCCGAAAAGCCGAATTTATTCACTTTAGCCGTAAGGTACAAACCGCCATTGGCAGCACCAAACGTATCGAAACCTGCATTCACACTTCCATTGTAACCATTCAATGTTTTTTTCAGGGTAATAATATTGATAATACCGCCAATTCCTTCCGCTTCGTATTTCGACGAAGGATTAGTTATCACTTCAATGTCTTTTATGGAACTGCCGGGAAGGCTTTTAATCACATCTTTAAAGTTTTTCGACATCATGCTCGAACTTTTTCCGTTTACAAGCACTTTGTAGTTCGACTGCCCGTTGAGCGTAACATTTTCGTCGCCGTCTACCGTAAGCATTGGTACTTTTCGGAGCATTTCGAGCGCATTATTTGTTTTGGAATCGGGATCCGATTCCAAACTGTAGGTTATTTTGTCGACATCCACTTTGATAAGTGGTTTTTGGGCGGTAACGGATACTTCTTTTAACGCAACGCCTTCTTTCATTTTTACAGTTCCAACATCAGTTTTTAGTTCCTCTATTTTGCCTGAAACTTTTACTTCGGCAAACCCTACAGCCGTAAAAACTAGTTTAAAAGCACGCTTTTCGTTTGTTCGTATCGAAAATTTCCCCGAAACTTCGCTGCAAAGCTTCGACAATACTTTGCCGCTATCAGTTAGCAAGGTAATGGTGGCATAAGGAATGCCTTTGCCGGATGACTCTTCGAGAACCTGACCTGTAATTTGATACTGTGCGGGCTTTGTGGCACCTGTTGCAAGAATTGTAAAAAACAGAAAAATGGATAGAAAAAGGGATTTGTTCATGTGAGTTGAGATTTGTAAATATTTGTGTTTTTGAATATTAATACTTTCTGTAGATGTTTTTTTAATATAATTCGCTTTTTTTTGATAACAATATATTACTTTTTAGTTCGCACCACAATCACTCCATTTTTACCTTTGTCGCCATAAGCAGCAGTGGCAGAAGCATCTTTTAAAACTTCAATTTTATCAATATTTTCTGGTTTTAAGTTGTTCATATTAAAGTTGGCAGGCATTATTTCACCATCGAGCACTATCAAGGGTGGATTTTTTGGGTCCGACATGGATATTTGCTTGTTTGTTGTTTTAGTTCCACCTTGTAAGTTGAAGTTTATGGGCAAGGTGTATTTAACCCGTACTTTTTCACCACGTTGCTCGCCCGGTGTCCAGTTTGGCATGCCTTTTATAACGCGAATAGCTTCGGCATCTAAAAGTGGATCAACACTCCTTACTACTTTTACTGAATCAATTGCGCCTGTAAAATCAATCACAAACTGACAAATTACACGACCTTGAATACCGTTTTTTTGGGCTTCAACAGGGTATCTTACATTCTGTCCTAGATAGATGAACATGGCTACATCGCCGCCCGGATAAACCGGCATTTTTTCTACTACCATAAAAACCTTGTTTTTATCAGGGGCAGTATTCATATTCCTGTCGTCGATAACAATTTCATTAACAGGTTTTTGGGGTTTAAGTTGTGTTT
Source organism: Paludibacter sp. (assembly GCA_020049335.1). GTDB lineage: Bacteria > Bacteroidota > Bacteroidia > Bacteroidales > Paludibacteraceae > Paludibacter. Next base: position 2,460 of record JAIFKX010000116.1, read on the forward strand.
CGGGAGATGCTTCGGGAGCAGCATCATTATGCGCTTGAACGGCAAGTTCGTTGTTTTCGGTTTTTTGCGTTTCGCCATAACCAACCACCTTTACTTCATCGAGTTCATTTGCTGGTTTAGTTACTGGATTAACTTTCGGATTGTTTTCAGCTAATTTGTTTTGTGCTTTATTTATAAGCGTTTCGGCGTTGCTCGTTATTACAAGTGCAGTTGCCAAAGGAATTACTAATAAATACTTTAGCAACCCTGTTTTCGAAGATTTTTGTTGATTCATCATTTTGATTCGTTTTTTTAAAGGTAAAACATTAAATTTATTGGTTAATATCAATTCGCGATTTTGAAAGCTCAGTTGCAGAAGATTATATTGATACGATTTGGTATCGTAACCCGACTCTATTACAAAGTTGTCGGCCAAAAATTCGAGATTTTGTCGAATTTCCTTTTTGACAAGCCAAACAAAAGGGTTTATCCAAAATACGCAACACAAAAGTTCACTTAGCAGCACATCTACACTATGCCGCTGTCGTACGTGTGTTAGCTCATGTGTTAGAATTTGCTCCAATTCGTGCGATTGATGTATGGAAGGATTGAGATAGATTTCATTGAAAAACGAAAACGGAGTTATATTTTTAGCCACAATGTTGACTTCGACGCCTCGTAATATTGATTTCTCGCTTTTTAACTTTATCTTTAAAATTGAAATTAACTGAACAAATAACCTGATTACAAGTACTGCAACTACAACTAAATAAACATACAGCGCCAATTCCAACCAGTTGAAATTGCTTGCAGTTTGTTGTGCATTAACCGTATATTCGGGTAGCGCATGGTAGGTAGTTACAATTGTTTGTATCGGTTTTTGACTTTGCAGCCAGTTTTCGATGGACAAAAAAGGATATATAAACGACACAATGATGGAAGCGATTAAATACAAGCGCCGTGTTTTCCAAAAGGTATCGCGGGCAAAAAACATACGGTAGAATATGTAAAACAAGGCAATAGCAATGTTTACTTTGAGCAGATAAATAAGGATTGTGTTCATTTTTTCTCAATTAGGTTGATGATTTCTTGAAGTTCTTCGGCGGTAATTTTCTGCTTTTCGACAAAAAAACTCACCATTCCCTTGTACGAGTTTTCGAAATAGTTTTGCACCACACCCGACATAAATTTAGCTTTGTATTCGCTCTCGTCCATTGTGGGGCGATATTCATACGTGTTACCATAGCGGGTTGACGCGAGGAAACCTTTACGTTCCAAATTTTTAATGATAGACGCCACCGTAGTATAGGGTGGTCGTGGTTCAGTCATAAGCTCTATAAAATCTTTTATAAATCCTTTGCCATGCTGAAAAATGAGCAGCATTAACTCTTGCTCCTGGTGGGTTAGTTTTTCCATTTTCAATATTATGAATATACTTATAACGTATTAATTTAATTTCTATTACGAAATTATCGCAAATCTACGATAATTTCGTAATTCATTTCTACATTATCCCAAAAATTAATTTTATTTAGCAATTTGATTTAATAAAAACTTATTCTATCCTGAAACTACTATCTTTATCGCGCTTCAGTTGTATGGTTTGAGGGTTGTGTTTGAAGAAAGCACGTGTGTTATTTTTCAATTCGCCAGTTACATGTTCACATTCACTCCAAAAGTCGCAGTTTGAATTTACACTTGCATGTAATGTTAAATTTCCAATCTTTGTGTCCGAAACCACTACGCGAGCGGAATCTGTAGCATTTATTGTGCAATGTTGAATTTTTGTAAGTTTGTTATCATTTTTATTAAATTGAAAATAACCACCTGTAACATCAATGTAGAGAGAGTCCAAATTGAAATTACCTATTCCAAACCAACGCGGTTTATGCGCCCTTATTGATTTTAGCTTGTTGCATTTTACAAAAGTGCGCAGCCCTCCATAAACAAATAGCGTGTCATTTTGGAGTTTATATATTTGATTTTTAACAACTTTATTTTTTAAATATTCAATTTCAATGGCATTAGTATCGGATGGATTTAAGTGAATATCTGAGCTTTTTTCGGCTATTACTACCGAAAAATCCGACAATGGAAATGATTTCATTTCGATATTAGGATCCTTGTAATTTTGATGATTTTTGGCGTCGACAAATAATACCAACATACTTGCCAGCACAGCTATCGCAAAAGCTATAATTATTATATTGCTAATTTTCATGGTTTTGAATTGTTTTTTAAGATTATTATTAAATCCGATAAATCTGATTCTGTTAGTTTAAGCATTTGTACTTTACGCATAAACTCGGGTAAATCGTTGGCGAAAAATTCGGTCTTTTCGATACTGCGAATAAGCTCCATGGCATTGTCGGCTACAAAAAATCCGATACCACGCTTGTTCATTATAATGCCTGCACTTTCCAATATGGAATATGTGCGAAGCAGCGTGTTGCGGTTCACTTCATATTCCACGGCCAAGTCGCGTACCGAAGGCACTCGCGCACCAGGAGGCAACTTTCTATCTAGTATTTGGTGGCAAAGGTTATCGGCAATTTGCTGAAAAATCCCTTTTGTCGATTTAAAATCTATACTCATAACTGTTTTTCTTTAAGTTTAAAATAACCCAG
>JAIFKX010000127.1 GCA_020049335.1 Paludibacter sp.
CGATTTCAATTCCAACGATTTAGCAAACAAACGAGCCGCCTCGTCTACTTTTCCTTGTTTATATTTAACAACGCCAAGATTGTTGTGAGCACGCATACATGCTGGGGTGTTTTCGATTGCTTTTGCATAAATATCAGCCTTTACTGCTAAATCTTGCGTTAATGTAGCTGCATAAAGCAACTCTTCTAACGATAGTTTAGAGGCATTTTCTTTTGCCAATTTAGCTATTTCAGCATCCGATTTACCTGTTACATCAACTGTTAATTTCAAACGTGAACGACGTAACTGTGGTAAAATTTCATCAGCTATGCTTTTAAATACATTCGACAAGTTTTTAATTTCTGTTTCGCGTTGTTCTGGATCGGTATACATCGACAATACGCTCAAAATAACTTGTTTATCCTGAATACTAGAACTTTCCATTAATTTTTGGAAACCATCCCAATCTTCAGCAGTAAATTTAGAATCGATAGTTACCGAAGTTTTTACCTTTTTCAATTCTTTGTTAATAAAATCAGAAGTTACTTTCTGACGTTTTTCGGCTAAGTTGGTATTGATTTCAACCGAACCATCGGGCGAAGCATAACCAGCAATTTCGAAACCTGCAACTTGTTGATTAGTTGATTCTTTTACGGCTTTAATTTTTTTAGTTAAAGCAACAATGTCTTCCGATTTTGTTTCTTTTGTTTGCAAGTTAGCTTGTTGGATAAGGAATTTAATATCCGCTTCTTGACTTTCTTGAATAACACGTTGAAATTTGTCGGCAATAATAACTGGTCCATTGGCAGCATCATTAGCACCAAAGTTTTTCGAAATCAATTGAGAAGTTGCCATCACGCCATCAGCCACTTTAACGCGTGGAATAGTGTAAGTCTTTTTGCTTGTAGCAATACTAAAATCAAGAAATAATTCTGATTTTGCCATTTCAGGTACGTACTTAAACGACGTTTGAATGGTGTATTTGCCACCAGCTTTGAAGTTAATTACTTTGTTATTGCCTTTCACTTTTTCGCCTTCAAACACCGAAGGAGTTCCCTTCACTTCTGTACCGTTAAAAACGAGCACTGGAGTTACTGTAACAGTTGCATTTTTGGCAAAATACTTAACAGGAAAAGTACCTGTAATGCTAGCATCAACTTTGCCAGCTTTTTCAACCAATGGGTTTGGAGTTGCTGTAAAAAGACTTGGGTCTAAAACGGTTAGGTCCTTGTTACACGAACTGAAAACCATTGCAAGAACCAAAGTTACTGCGAAAAATAATTGTTTTCTCATAAATTGTTTGTTTGATATAAATTAATTAACTTTAAAATTCAGTATATTAGTCTGCAAATATACGACGATTAAACGAATTTTGACTTAATTTGCAGAAGGATTTTCACATTTTATTCATAAAGCATCTAATTTTTTAACTGCTATTTCAAAATAAAACATTGTTTTATTGCGAAATAAGCACTCCTATTAATTATGACCCAAATTCTTTCCAGCATCAATATTTCATTTATTTCATTAAAATATTTAAGCCTCAAAAAAATACAAAATTTATTCCGAATTGGATTTTCGTACCTTCTTTCTCGAAAAAATCTATTCGCATATACTAAAATTCATCCATTTTTTATTTCTATTGAACCAGCCGATTTTTGTCAACTCGAATGCCCCGAATGTCCTGTGGGTGCAAGCAAACGAAAACAAGGAAAAACAATTGATTTCAAAGCATTTACAAAAACAGTTGACGAATTAAAATTAACACTTTTTCATCTAATCTTTTATTTTCAAGGCGAACCGCTCTTAAATAAAAAGTTGCCTGAAATGATTTCTTACGCCCACCAATCGGGCATTTTCACATCCACCTCTACCAACGGGCAGCTTTTGAATTCGGCAACGGCCAAAGCATTGGTACAATCGGGATTGGATAAAATCATTATTTCGGTTGATGGAACTAATCAAAAAACATACCAAAAATATCGCAAAGGCGGTCGGTTTGAACTTGCTTTAGAAGGAATTGAACATCTAAATTTCTGGAAAAAAGAATTGAAATCGAGAACTCCTTTTGTGGAAATACAAATGGTGATTTTTAAAACCAATGAGCATCAAATTAGCGAAATGAAACTATTAGCTAAAAAATTGAAAGTAAACAGATTAGCATTAAAATCGGCACAATTATACAATTTCGAAAATGGGCACGAATTGCTTACATCTATTCCTAAATACGCCCGCTACAAAATGCTACCTAATGGCAAATATGCCTTAAAAAACAAACTCCACAACCGTTGTTTCAGGCTGTGGAGTGGTGCTGTTATTACTGCCAAAGGCGATGTTTTACCTTGTTGTTTTGATAAAGATGCTTCACATAGTTTTGGAAATATTGACAATTTTAGTTCTATTTTTCAAAATCCGAAAGCAAACTCTTTTCGTACTTCCATACTCGAAAACCGTAAGCAACACCAAATGTGTCGGAATTGTACATCGAAATAGAGTGAAATTGCCAAAGTAAAAGCTATACCAGAGGTGTTGACATTTACGAAGGACTTTGCCATTTTCGCCAGGACTTGGTTTTGAGCTACGCTCACAATGTTACTATTTTTCAATGTCATTAGCTTGTTGAGTGTCGTTTTAATAGGGATAAAAGGTTAAAATCAATGTTATATCATTTTTTCTCTACTAAGGTTTATCTACTTTAGTGAGGGCGCGACTTTGAATCGCACTCTCACTTGCTTGATTTCATGTCCTTATTAATATGATTTCATTAAATCCAAATATTAATGACATGCTTTTTTCACATAGCAATAAAATTGTTTCATGCTATTACAAAATCCAATTGCTTTTTATCCAAATTGGCTCGAGCTACTTTAACTGTTATTTCGTCGCCAAGCTGATAGCGTTTGTGGTAGCGTCGTCCAACCAAGCAATAGTTTTTATCGTCGAATGTGTAATAATCATCGTCCAAATCGCGGATAGGAATCATTCCTTCGCATTTGTTGGCAACAAGCTCTACATAAACGCCCCATTCGGTAATACCCGAAATAACACCATCGAACACCTCGCCAATATAAGCAGACATAAACTCAACCTGTTTGTACTTAATAGAAGCACGCTCGGCATTCGAAGCCAATTGCTCCATGTCCGAACTGTGCTGACAATACTCTTCGTATTCCTGCTGGTTCACATTTTTGCCACCCGTATTGTATTTTTCGAGCAAGCGGTGCACCATCATGTCGGGATAACGACGAATGGGTGAAGTAAAGTGTGTGTAAAAATCGAACGCCAATCCGTAATGTCCGATATTTTCGGTCGAGTAAACAGCTTTTGCCATAGATCGAATGGCTAATGTTTCAATCAGATTTTGCTCTTTTTTACCTTGTACCTCGTCCAGCAAATGATTAATGGATGAAGAAACTGCTGTATTTTTACCCGAAATTTTAAGATTATAACCAAATCGTTTTATAAATTGTGAAAAATTCTGAAGTTTATCCGGATTTGGTAAATCGTGAATACGATACACAAAAGTTTTGGCTTTCAGTCCTTTGCCTGGCTTACCCACATGCATAGCAGCTGTTTTATTGGCCAACAACATAAATTCTTCAATCAACTTATTCGAATCTTTTTGTTCTTTGAAAAATACCGATGTTGGTTTGCCCTTATCGTCGATTTCGAACCTCACCTCTACCCTATCGAAAGCGATGGCACCGGAAACAAATCGTTTTTCGCGCAGCATTTTGGCCATCTTATCCAGTTGCAAAACTTCTGCGGCAAAATCACCTTTGCCTGTTTCAATCACTAGTTGCGCTTCTTCGTAGGTGAAACGACGGTCGCTACACGTTACCGTTTTGGCAATTTCGTATTTTTGAACTTCGGCATTGTCGTTCATTTCAAAAATAACCGAATAAGTAAGTTTTTCTTCATTCGGACGAAGCGAACAAATACCGTTTGACAAATGCTCAGGCAGCATAGGAATGGTGCGGTCGACCAAATAAACCGACGTGGCACGTTCTTGTGCTTCACGCTCAATAATACTTCCCGGGCGGACGTAATGTGTTACATCGGCAATGTGAACGCCCACCTCCCACAAACCATTTGGGAGCTTTCGCAGCGAAAGTGCATCGTCAAAGTCTTTGGCATCGCGAGGGTCGATGGTAAATGTGGTTACTTTACGCATATCAATACGGCGGGCAATTTCGGCAGGTGTAATTCCTGCATCCATTTTTTCGGCAGCAGCTTCTACATCAGCTGGATATTTATAGGGCAAGCCAAATTCCGCCAAAATAGCGTGCATTTCAACTGTGTTATCTCCTTTTTCGCCCAACACATCAACAACTTCACCCACAGGATTTTTCATGTTAGGCTCCCACTCCATCAGTTTTACAACAGCTTTTTGACCGTTTTTGCCACCATTGAGTTTGCTTTTTGGAATAAAAATATCGGTAGTAAGCACTCTATTGTCCGAAATTAAGAAGGCAAAATTATCCGAGACCTGCAAAATACCCACAAAAGTATCTTTAGCACGTTTAATAATTTCCACCACTTCACCCTCGGGCGTTTGACTTTTACGACGAGCATATAGAAATACTTTTACTTTATCGTTGAGTAAAGCATGGTTGGTTTTGCGTTCGGGGATAAACACCAGTTCACCACCATCATCGGGCAATAGGAAAGTTTTAACTCCTTGACGTTCAATTTTTCCAGTTATATAACCACCTCGTGAGTTTACTTTGAATTTTCCGCGCGAAATTTCAACTAAGAAATCTTCTTCCAACAGTTCGTAGAGTAGTTGATTGATAAAAATTCGCTGCGATTCGGATTTTATATCAAGTAAGGAAGAAACCTGCTTGTAGTTAAAAGTACCTTCGGGTTGCTCGTTGAAAATATTGATAATACTCCGAACTAATTCCGATTTGCGAATCCGAGTACTGCTGTTTGATTTTTGTTTTTTCTTTCTCATATTGTTTTTAAGGTAGAAATTAGAAGTTAGAAAATAAGAAATTGGAAATTACGAAACTTATAAAACTGCCCCCAACCCCTAAAGGGGAGCAAGAAATGACCATTCGGTACTAATTTACATCCCCTTTAGGGGCTTGGGGCAGAAATTCACATCATCTACTTCCACACAATTCGTTTCGATCTTGATCCTATACGTCCAAAAGTAACCATATATAAGCTTACAAGTGGAAGGTATATATCAAAAACAAATAAGGATAGGAAATAGTTTCGACCACCAAAATGTTTCGACGATTTATTGATAATTACTAACTGACTGATAGCCCTTGTTAAAAAAAGCGTTCCAGCAACAATTATGGAAATAAAATTACCAAAAATTAAAACTAAAAGAAATGACAGGTAAAATAAACCGCGCATAATTGGCTCAAGCGACAATCTTATTTTGCTTTTTGCGGAATAAAACGAAGATACAGAAAGATGTCGCTCCTTTTGGAAAAGCCAGTCTTCGAGCGTTTTGTTTGGTTCCGACCAAGTTATACTTTCAGCGGATACTTCTACTTTGGTATTGAATGCATTAGCAGCTGCATTTACTATCAAATCATCGTCGCCCGAACGTAAATGCAAGTTCGAAGCAAAGCCTTTCATGCGGAAAAAAACGTCCTTCCGATATGCCATATTCCGACCAACGCCCATGTACGGTTTTCCTTTAAGTGCATAACCCATGTATTGCAACGCAATAAAAAGTGTATCGAAAGTAATCAGCTTATTTACAGCCGATTTTTCTATCAGATAGGGTCCATACCCCAACACAAATTCAACACCTTGGTTGAAATTTCGCGCCATATTAGTTATCCACGAATTACCATCGGGCATACAATCGGCATCGGTAAGCAATATCCAATCGTATTTGGCAGCTTTAATTCCGAGAGTAAGTGCCAATTTTTTTGTACTTACGTTGGTTGCTCCATAAGGCACAAAAGTAGAGCGCAGTTTGGGATATTGCTCTTTCATATCGTTGAGCAATAGCTCTGTATCGTCGGTAGAGCCATCGTTTACCACAATAATTTCAAAATCAGGATAATCCTGATCTAAAAATAAAGGTAGATATTTACGAAGGTTTTCCGCTTCGTCGCGAGCACAAATAACAACCGAAACCGCTGGCTGCGAAGACTGTAATATTGTATTCGATTTTTTCAGTTTTCGTTTGTACGATAAAACGCCATTTATGTAGCGCAAATAAAAATAAAGTTGATAACTGAATGCCACAAAAAATAAACCGAGTAAAATAAGCTCGAAAACTGAAAATTCAATATTGGAAATATACATTATAAATTGTTATTATTCAATATATTAATAGTATTTTATATTTTTCTTTTTACAAAAACACAAAGGTAAGCATTTATTTTTACTTATTGCGAATGTGGCAATGTGAGTTATTAACAGTTGGCAATAGCCGTTTGGGGTAAATATAAAATGATAAAACCATTTAATGTTTAAAAAATATTACCTTTGTAGTTCAAAAAACAAATTGATTTTTTCTTAAAATATTTAGTAATGAAAGAGTTTTTACAAGATAAAATATTCGAAATTATTTCGCGCGTTGCCGATGAGCATCAAAAAGAATGTTATGTGATAGGTGGATTTGTACGCGATATTTTTTTGAAACGGCCATCGAAAGATATTGATGTTGTTACATTGGGGAGCGGCATTGAACTGGCTGGATTTGTGGCTGCCGAACTGGGAAAAAAAGCCAAACTAACTGTTTTTAAAAACTTTGGAACGGCACAAATTAAATTTAAAGACCTCGAAGTTGAATTTGTCGGTGCACGCAAAGAATCGTACATGCGCGACTCGCGTAAGCCGATTGTAGAAGACGGAACGATTGAAGACGACCAGAATCGACGTGATTTTACCATTAACGCTATGGCTATTTGTTTAAACAAAAACCGTTTTGGCGAATTGGTTGACCCGTTCAATGGACTGAATGACTTGAAAAACTTTGTTATTCGCACACCGCTCAATCCCGACATAACTTTTTCTGACGACCCGCTTCGTATGATGCGTGGCATTCGGTTTTCGGCTCAGTTGGGCTTTTTTCTCGAAGAAAACACCTTCGATGCTATTGCTCGAAACAAAGAACGAATTGAAATAATATCAAAAGAACGAATTGCCGACGAGTTAAACAAAATAATGATGTCGCGCAAACCGTCGGTGGGGTTTATTTTGCTCGAGAAAACCGGCTTGCTCGAATTGATTTTCCCTGAAGTGTTGGCGCTCAAAGGTGCCGAAACCAAAGATGGGGTTGGCCACAAAGATAATTTCTACCATACGCTGGCAGTTTTGGATGGGCTTTGCCAACATACCGACAATCTGTGGCTGCGTTGGTCAGCTTTGCTACACGATATTGGCAAGCCACGCACCAAACGTTTTGATGCTCGCTTGGGTTGGACATTTCACAATCATAATTTTGTGGGCGAAAAAATGATTCCAGAAATTTTTCGACGATTGAAACTGCCCACAAACGAAAAAATGCGCTTTGTTCAAAAAATGGTAAACCTACACATGCGCCCCATTGTGCTGAGCGAAGACGAAGTAACCGATTCGGCTGTGAGGCGATTGTTATTCGATGCTGGTGATGATATTGAGGAGTTAATGATGCTATGTGAAGCAGATATCACTTCAAAAAATCAGGAAAAAGTAAAACGTTTCAAGTCTAATTTTCAGCTTGTTCGAAAAAAATTAAAAGAAATTGAGGAAAAAGACCGTGTTCGAAATTTTCAGCCTCCCGTAAGTGGTCAGGAAATAATGGATACTTTTCAACTACCTGCTTGTGCTACTGTGGGCGATATTAAAATGCGAATTAAGGATGCCATTTTAGACGGTATTATTCCAAACGATTACGATGCAGCAGTAAAATACATGCATACCGTAGCAAAAGAAATGGGACTCACAAAACAAAATTTATCCCGATAACTATCGGGAGCCTCTGTGGGTCAAAACAGATTAAATTTTGTCATGTTCGTTTCATTTAAACAATTTATCAATCCCCATCTTTCGGAATAAAATTGACACAATTATCTTTATCCGAAAAAAGCAAAGTTGGTAAATAGGTAAAAAAATGAAGTACCGGATAGAACTGGAAACTCAACAAAGCCAAATTCAATCGATAGCAAATTGAAAAAACCATAAATCGGAATCCAAATCTAATTTATGGTATTTCTTATGGGAAAAAGTGTAGGTAACGGAAGGGATACTTTTCACTTGAAGTAAAAAAGCTATTAATCTCTGAAAGTATTATTGTATCTTTGTATCGCAGCATATTATTTGGGTTTTGATTAGCGACAAAAACTACTGATTTTCAGCAACTTTACCAAATCAACATGCTATTATTTTGTTATAAGTAAGCAAGTTATTTCACTTGCGAAAGTTGAATTATCTAATTCTAATTTCTAACTTTATATGTCAATTTTACTTATCACTCCACCTTTAACGCAGCTCAACACCCCCTACCCTGCTACTATGCAGCTTACGGGTTTTTTACGTTCGCGCGGCATCGAAAGTGCTCAAGCAGATTTAAGCATTGAACTTATCGAAAAACTTTTCACAGCCAATAATCTTATAAAATTATTTACTATTTTAGAGAGTTGCAAACTCACTAAGCCACACAAAATATTGGTGCAACAGGCATCCTTTTTCATTCAAAATATCGAACCCGTTATGCACTTTTTAAGTGGCAGAGATAGCTCGTTAGCATTGCGATTTAGCGATTTGGACTATTGGCCCGTTTCCAAACGTCGGCCCGAAGTAGACGATATGGAGTGGGCTTTTGGAACTATCGGAAATCACGACCGCGCCACGCATCTTTGCACTTTGTTTATCAAAGATTTGTGCGAATTGATACAAAAATACATTGATCCGCATTTCGAATTGATACGCTATGCCGAATCACTCTGCTTGCATTTGCCCGAATTTGAACCACTTCAAAAAGAATTGGAAAAGCCGCTTAATTTTATTGACATCTTATTAATAGAAATTTTTTCAGAAAAAATTAATCTGTATAAACCCAAATTTGTAGGCTTTAGCGTTCCTTTTCCGGGCAATTTGTATAGTGCCATGCGATGTGCTCAATGGCTAAAAGTGCATTCGTCCGACACTAAAATCGTTATGGGTGGTGGCTATGTGAATACCGAATTACGTCAAATATCCGACCCCAAAATTTTTGATTATATCGACTATCTCACTTTCGACGATGGCGAATTACCACTCCTTCGATTGCTCACCAACGATAAAATGGTTCGTACTATTTTGCGAAATGAACAGGGAATTTTAGAACGAATAAATTTCGACACCCTCGAAAACATTCGCTTTGCCGATAGTGGCACACCCGACTACGACGGCGTAATGCAAAACAATTACATTAACCTGATTGAACTCACCAACCCAATGCACGCACTGTGGAGCAACGGTCGTTGGAATAAACTCACATTAGCACATGGATGTTATTGGGCAAAATGTGCCTTTTGCGACGGCACACTCGATTACATCAAACGATTCGAAAAAGCACCCGTAGAGTTGTTGGTCGACCGCATGGAAACGCTTATGCAGCAAACAGGCATTTCGGGTTTTCACTTTACCGACGAAGCTGCGCCTCCTATTGTGTTGCGAAAATTAGCCGAAGAAATTCTCCGAAGAGGTTTAATTGTGAGCTATTGGACAAATATTCGTTTCGAAAAATCGTATAACACCGAATTGTGTTATTTATTAGCCAAATCGGGCTGTGTAGCTGTTTCGGGTGGATTAGAAGTTGCATCGCCCCGTGTTTTGAAGTTGATAAACAAAGGAATTACCATCGAAAGTGCCACCGAATGTATGAAAAACCTTTCGGAAGCTGGTATAATGACACATGCTTACTTGATGTACGGCTTTCCAACACAAACAGCACGCGAAACCATCGAATCGCTCGAAGTTGTTAGAGGCTTGTTTGCTGCAAATTATATGCATTCTGCTTTTTGGCATCGGTACGCCATGACCATTCATAGTCCTTCAGGCCAAAATCCCGACAGTGTAGGGGCAGTTTCGTTACAAAAAAAACCAAATATCTTTTCGAACAACGAAATTCCTTTTAGCACTAAAAACGAAATTGATTTGGAATTTTATGGTAATGCACTACGCATTGCTACACTTAATTACATGCAAGGGGCGGGATACGATATAGATGTGAAAAAATGGTTTGAAAAGAAATAAAAAAACCGATTTGATAAATAAATATCAAGTCGGCTTTAAAAAAAATGACTTAAACCAATGCTAATTAGTAACGAGCCGAAACAACTTCCCAGTTTACAAGATCCCACAAGGCAGCAACATAATCAGCTCTGCGGTTCTGGTAATCAATGTAATAAGCATGTTCCCATACGTCGAAAGTCAATAGTGGTGTTAATCCACGTGTAACAGGATTACCAGCATTGCTTTCTTTAGCAATCGAAAGTTTTCCTTCGGCATCTTTAACCAACCAAGCCCAACCCGAACCAAAAACAGTTACCGCAGCCTGACCAAATTGCTTTTTAAATTCGTCGAACGAACCAAAAGCAGCATCAATAGCAGCGGCCAAACCACCAGTAGGCAAAGTACCTTTGTTAGGAGTTAGCGAAAGGAAATAAAAATTATGATTCCAAATTTGAGCAGCATTATTAAAGATAGGTCCATCAGCTTTTTTAACAATGGTATCCAAATCTGCATCAGCAAATTCTGTTCCTTCAACCAATCCATTCAAGTTATTTACATAAGTCAAATGATGTTTACCATAATGATAAGCAATAGTTTCAGCAGTAATAATTGGTTCTAATGCATTCTGAGCATAAGGTAATTCTGGCAATGAAAATTTCATGATTTTATAATTTTATTTGTTATTAAATTAAATATTTTGCAATTAATAATTCTCTAACGCTATTAAGGCTATTTTTGTTTGCAAAATGCGTTGTTTTTTATTAAAAAAAGATTGAAAAAATTGTATAGTCGGTTTTTTATTCGGATATTTGTGTTGAAATTAAAACAAACAATTATAACCAGTCCCATTATGACAAAAACAATTCAGATTTTAGTTGCATTAGCGGTATTAGCAAGTTCGTTCACAGCTTGTAAAACCAAACAAAAAGTTACCAAAATTCCAGGTGCAAATGTGCAAGCTGTAGCACCAACTGCTTCAACAGTTACAACACCATCTACCACACAATCAGCATCAGCTTCTACTGCATCCTCTGAAGCAGAAGTTACACGCAACGAAAAATTCAGTTTAGCTGATGGCGAAACAAATGCTGAGGCACTAAAATTCAAATACCATGTTGTAGTTGGAAGTTTTAAAAGCCAAGTAAACGCCAGAGGCCTTCAAAGCACATTAAAAAATGAAGGTAACAATGCTTTAGTGGTTATCAACGAACAAGGAATGTATCGTGTTCTAATTTCTTCGTTCAACGAATACATGCAAGCTCGTACACGCATCAATCAAATTACCGAACGTTTTCCAGATGCATGGGTGCTGGTTCAACAACGATAGTAAGTAGCAAAATATTGAAAAAAGGCTGTTTGAATTTATTTCAACAGTCTTTTTTTTTTATCCTAAATAATGATAATTTTAATTTGGCAAAATACTTTTAATTAAGCGCTAACAAAAGTAAAAGGCACGAACTTGTAATGTATATTTATTCCATTTTACATCAATATTATTTTTAATAAAAAAACGTGTGAAATTTCTAAGAAAAATCACTACTTTTGCAAAAAATCTCCAACCCGCAAAACTGCAAATAATATGTCGGTAGAATCATCCTTCAAAATCTTTTCAGGAACAAACAGCCAATATTTGGCCGAAAAAATTGCAAAAAGTTTAGGTTGTCCATTGGGAAAAATGAGAATTGAACATTTTTCGGATGGCGAATTTTCTGTATCTTTCGAAGAATCTATTCGTGGACAGTACATTTATTTAGTACAATCCACGTTCCCAAATTCCGACAATCTGATGGAACTTTTGCTAATGATTGATGCTGCAAAACGCGCATCAGCATACAAAATCATTGCCGTAATTCCCTATTACGGTTGGGCACGTCAGGATAGAAAAGACAAACCGCGTGTATCCATTGGTGCCAAATTAATTGCCGATATGCTTAGTGTGGCTGGCGTTGATCGTGTAATTACTATGGATTTACATGCCGATCAAATTCAAGGATTTTTCAATATTCCTGTTGATCACTTGTATGGTTCTACTGTTTTTGTTCCTTATGTTAAATCATTAAAACTCGAAAATTTAGTTGTTGCATCGCCGGATGTGGGTGGCACCAAACGTGCGGGCTCTTATGCTAAACACTTAGATGCACCGATGGTACTCGGACATAAAACACGCGAAAAAGCCAACGTGGTAGGTCAAATGACAATTATCGGGGATGTTAAAAACAAAGATGTAGTTATTGTAGACGATATGGCCGACACAGCCGGAACAATTTGCAAAGCTGCAAATCTAATTATGGACAGAGGGGCTGCAAGTGTTCGAGCCATTGTTACACACGGTGTTATGTCGGGAAGTGCCATAGACAATGTAATGAAATCGGGATTAACTGAAATTGCTTTTACCGATTCTATACCGTTCGATTGTTCACGCTGTTCGAAAGTTCGCATTTTGACAATTGCCGATATGTTTGCCGATACTATTCAACGTGTACAAGCACACAAATCGATAAGTGAACAGTATTTAATGTAAAATGAATCACCGTTTTTTAGAACCTAAGCGGAAGTACTTTTATCTAAGTATTTCCGTTTTGTTTGTAAATAACAATGCATCGTTTCGTTCAAAAAAAATTGTATCTTTGTATTGATTTATAAATTTTAATTCTCAAATTTCTAACTTCTAATTTCTATCTTCAAAAATGGCTGACGATAAAAAAGTAATATTCTCGATGGTAGGTGTAAGCAAAACCTATCCTCCACAAAAAAAAGTATTAAACAACATTTATCTTTCGTTTTTCTACGGTGCTAAAATCGGTATTATCGGTTTAAATGGTTCCGGTAAATCAACTTTGCTCAAAATTATTGCCGGAGTCGAAAAAAGTTTCGATGGCGAAGTGGTTTTCTCTCCCGGATATTCGGTGGGTTATCTGGAGCAGGACCCCAAACTCGATCCAACTAAAACGGTTAAAGAGATTGTGCAGGAAGGCGTGCAGGAAATTGTAGATATGATAGCTGAATACGATCATATCAACGAACAGTTTGCCGAACCGGATGCCGATTTTGATAAACTAATCGCCCGTCAGGGTGAATTACAAGAATTACTTGACCATGCCGATGCGTGGAACTTAGATAATAAACTGGAACGTGCGATGGATGCATTGCGTTGTCCACCAGAGGATTGGAAAATTGAAAACCTTTCGGGAGGTGAAAAACGCCGTGTGGCTTTGTGTCGCTTGTTACTTCGCAATCCCGATATTTTATTGCTCGATGAGCCTACCAACCACTTGGATGCCGAATCGGTAGAATGGTTGGAGCACCACTTGCAACAATACGCCGGAACGGTAATTGCCATTACCCACGACCGTTACTTCCTCGACAATGTTTCGGGATGGATCCTCGAACTCGACCGTGGCGAAGGTATTCCATGGAAAGGAAATTACACTTCGTGGTTGGAGCAAAAAACTGCCCGTATGGCCAGCGAAGAAAAATCGGCCAGCAAACGACGCAAAACGCTTGAACGTGAGTTGGAATGGGTGCGCATGGCTCCAAAAGCCCGCCACGCCAAAGGAAAAGCCCGTTTGGAAGCTTACGACAAATTAATAAACGAAGACCAACGCGAAAAAGAAGAGAAACTCGAACTCTTTATTCCTAACGGACCACGTTTGGGAAATAAAGTGGTGGAAGCCATTGGCGTTTCGAAAGCATACAGCGAAAAACTGCTTTTTGATAGTCTGAACTTTATGTTGCCACCAAACGGCATAGTAGGAATTATTGGGCCAAACGGTGCCGGTAAAACCACGCTCTTCCGCATGATGATGGGCATGGAAACGGCTGACAATGGAACGTTTGAAGTAGGTGAAACCGTAAAAATTGGTTACGTGGACCAAAGTCATGCCGACATTGACCCCGAAAAATCAGTTTATCAGGTAATTTCAGGCGGAACAGAGTTTATACGTGTTGGCGGCAAAGAAATAAATGCTCGCGCCTACTTGTCGCGCTTTAACTTTGCCGGTGGCGATCAGGAAAAAATGTGTGGCGTACTCTCAGGTGGTGAACGAAACCGCCTGCATTTAGCACTGACACTCAAATCGGAAGCCAACGTTTTGCTACTCGATGAGCCAACAAATGATATTGACGTGAACACGCTTCGTGCATTGGAAGAAGGTCTCGAAAGCTTTGCCGGATGCGCGGTAGTTATCAGTCACGACCGCTGGTTCCTCGATCGTATTTGTACACATATCATTGCATTCGAAGGCAACTCCGAAGTATTTGTGTTCGAAGGTTCGTATTCCGAATACGAAGAAAACCGCAAAAAACGATTGGGTGATGACGGACCAAAACGGATACGGTATAAAAAATTGATGGTGTAAAAGATGCTCTTGCAACATTTGAAACATAAGGCGATAGACAAAAAGCGTTGGGACGAGAAAATTAACGCCTCAACAGGTCATTTGCCTTATGGTCAAAGTTGGTTTTTAGATATTGTATCACCTGGATGGGAAGCTATTATCAGCGAGAATTACGACTATATTATGCCACTTCCTGTGAAACGAAAATTCAGAATTGGATATTTAGTTCAACCACTTTATACACAACAGTTAGGCATTTTCAGTTCACAATCAATAAGTTCCGAAATTATTACTCTGTTTTTATCTAAAATTAATTACAGGAGCTATCAGTTTAATTTGAACGAAAATAATTTCTATGAAAATGCAGTAGCTTATCCAAATTTAGTATTAAAGTTAAACAATAATTACGAAACAATTTTCAAAAACTTTACAAAAAATACACAGCGAAATATTGAGAAAGCCCTTAAAAAGAATAATCATGTTGAAGAACTAACTTCGACTGATGAATGTTTGCTTTTTCTATCAAAAAGTGAAGATTTTCTGCCTTTTAAACCAAGCGAATTAATTAATATAATTATAAAAAAGGGGCTAGAACTAAATAAAATCAGAATTTTGGGCGTACGAAACCTTTCAGGAGAATTAATTGCCACAAGTTGCTTTTTAGTAACAAAATTGCGATTAGTTTACCTCTATCCTGTTTCCAATGAAGAAGGAAAAAAAGATTCAGCCATGTTTGCACTCATCGATTACGTAATTCGAAAGTTTGAAAACACCAATACACTGTTAGATTTTGAGGGCTCGCGAATAGATGGCGTGGCACGTTTTTACAAAGGATTTGGAGCTATAAATCAGCCATATTATATGGTAAAAAAATACCGTCCTGATTTTTTAACTGGAAAATTTTAATAGTTTGTATTTAAATGAACAAAATTCTGTTAATAAACACATTGCATAAATCACAAGACGATCGTACATACTATCATCATGCATTTGCTCTGTCGAATGAGAATGTTCAAGTGTTCATCTTTTCATCACTTGAGACCAAAAACGAAATAGCACATAACATTCATATTTGTTCTGAAAAAATTAGCACTAAAAACTTGCCGAATCAAGTGCTAACAATCAGCAAGTTAATTAATAAAATTCAACCAAGTATTGTAATTTGCGATAGTCCGACAGGTGTTTTTTCAGCTACCATTTCCAAAAATTCAAACACCATTATCTACGATGTAACGGAATGGATTCCATCAAAAAAACACCTCAAAAATACCAAATTATTTCTCATTCCGTTTAAGTTTTTTGGATTACTTTTTCTCAATTTTGTTGCAGGATTACTTACATATAAGTTTATTTTTGGCGAATATCACAAATCAAAACTTTTTAAACCCATTTTTTGGAAAAAGCGCCTTATTTCAACCTATTTTCCTGATTTAATATACATTAAGCAAACACCCCCACGAGCTATTTCAGAAAAAGTACGATTATATTATAGTGGTTGGTTTAACGCTGAAAAAGGATTTGATAAAGTACTGGAATTATCAGTAATTGTTGCAAATGCAAACCCAACAAAAAAAATTGAATTACAAATAACAGGCGCTTACAGCAACAAAGTCGATAGCGAAGGTTTTGAGTCGATTATCAGTTCTTTCCCAAAAAATACTACGGTTATTAGCAGCAACTTTAAAAACTTCGAAGACTTTTGCGAGGAACTCAAAACGGCTGATATTTTTTTGGATTTACGTAAAAATGACTTCGAAAACACACGATGTTTACCCATAAAACTGTTTTACTATTTGGCTTGTGGCCGTCCGGTGGTTTATACAGGACTCCGAGCGATTAAAGATGTATTGAATCTCTCTGAAGTTGGATATTCGTTTGAAAACAATGATATTGAAAGCATTGCAAATGGAATTTCGAACTATATCAGCAACTCCAAGCTATATTTAGAACACTGCGAAAGAGCAAAACAACTTTCAGAAAATCAGTATAATTGGGAGAAAATAAAACCTGAATTTGTCAACTTTGTTTTAAATAAGTAATTTAGTGAAGTAATTTTGATTAGTAAAATGCAACAAAAAATGGAACTGGTAAAAAGAATGATTTTCAACAACACCAAAGTCGTTGAAAATTACTTCTTTATGACTATATTACAAATTATCAATACCGGATTTGGTATTTTGCTTTACCCCTACTTAATCAGAATACTTGGAGCTAATCAATATGGACTTTATGTTTTTGCTATTACAGTAACCAACTATTTTATTGCAATTATAGCATACGGATTTAACTTTCCGGCCATAAAATCTATTTCGGAAAACAAAAACAATTTAAAAATTAAAAACGACGTATTATCTATTGTTTTTACTTCAAAATTCTATTTAGCGTTATTTACATCGCTCATATTTTGCACTTTATTATTCACGATTGATGCCATGTTTTTAAATTGGAAAATCTATTTGGTTTGCTATCTGCAAATTATTGCCGAAATTTTAATTCCTACTTGGTATTTTCAGGGTGTACAGAAAATGAAAGTTCTTACAATTCTCCAAGTTAGTATACGACTTTTATCGGTTCCATTAATTTTTATATTTATAAAAGGCCCCGACGACATACTAATTTATGCATGGATTTCGACAGGGATTATGATTTCAATTGGAATAATATCAAACATATATTTGAAAATTAACGAAAAAATCATTTTGGGTTTCAAAAAATGGAACGACTTAAAAAGCTTTTATAATGCTGGATTTCCATTCTTTTTATCTTCGATAGTAGAGTCTATTCGTCAGGAAAGTGTTAATTTAATAATTGGAATATTTTTCGGAATGCGTG
>JAIFKX010000179.1 GCA_020049335.1 Paludibacter sp.
GCAAAAAAAGTGGTCGCCAGATAAAGTGAAATAGTTTTTAAGCCAAGTGTCGAGAGCCTTTTTAAATCGGTCATTGCACTTATTCCTTTTACCAACGATACAAAAACCAATGGTATAGCAATTAATTTGAGCAAGCGAATAAAAATTGTTCCCCAAGGCTTTATCCAATTAGTAACCACGGAGGAATTATCAGTACTGAGGAATATAAATCCAACCACTAAGCCGGCTATCATTCCGATAAGAATTTTTACAAATAAAGGGATTTTATTTTTTTTCATTTTTTCAAAATAAAACTATAAAAAAAACACTATCTTCGCAAAGTTAATCTTTTTGTTTGAAAAATGAAGAAACGAACACAAATTTGGTTGATTTTCATCTTTCTCGCAGGCAATGTGTTGGCAAAAAATACATTAGTGGCTACTATCCCATTCGAAATGGTGGGCAGTTACATTGTGCTCGATGCCCGCATAAATCAATCGACAAAACTGAAAATGATACTCGATACCGGACTGCGCAACACCATTGTAACCGAACTGCACCCCAACGACAGTCTGGATTTAACACCCGGTGAATTGCGCGACTTGCAAGGACTTGGCTCCGGAAAGGGTTTTATGGCTTACGAAAGTGCGGGAAACAACATACAAGTTGGTAAAATAAAACTCCCTAACCGCTTGGTTTATGCATTTAAAGAAGATTTTTTTAACCTGTCGCAACAAACAGGAGTAAAAATAAACGGTTTGCTGGGTGTAGATTTTTTCAGAGATTACGTGGTGCAAATTGATTACAGCCACCGACGATTGCGCATGTATCGCCACGAACAGTTTATTGCACCCAAGGGTTACGGCGTAATGCCCATGATACTCCAGCGACAAAAAATGTACATCCACCTTTCGGTACTCGAAACCGATAGCGCCCGACAAACCATAAAAATGCTAATCGATACCGGAGCCGAACTTACAGCATGGTTCGAAACATTGACCAACAAAGCCGTGAACATTCCCGAAAAATCTATCCGCGGACGAATTGGAGAGGGACTTAATGGTGAAATAAACGGCGTTTTTGCTCGTGTGCAACAGTTGTGTATAGCCGAGTTTTGTGTCAAAGATCCCATTGTTGCCTTTCCCGATTCGGCAGCAATAAGCGATGTAGTGCGCACCTCCGACCGCGATGGAACAATTGGTGGTCAGCTACTTAATCGCTTTAACTTGATTATCGACACCAACAATCGGAAATTTTATTTCAAACCAAACAGTAGCTTTAAAAACCCATTTACCTATAATATTGCAGGTATTGAAGTAGCACACACATCAGGATTTTTACCACTGGTAGAAGTAATTCATATATGGAAAAATTCGCCAGCCGAACGAGCCGGAATACAAGTTGGTGATATAATTGCTGAAATTAACTTTAAGCAAATGAACCAGATAAGCATTTCCGAAGTGCGGTATTATTTTCAAAAACCATCCCAAAAACCCATGAAAATGCTTATTGAACGAAATGGGTCGTATAAAGAAATTGTATTAGAAATGAAGGCGAAGATTTGATTTTTTTTATAGAAAAAAAGAATGCCTGAAAACTTTACATCTTCAAACATTCTTTCGTAGCCTAAATAAAACCTCGTTACGACTTCTACTTTACTAAAAAAAAAAACATGAAAATAATATTAACCACAATCCGAAAAATCAGATTGTGGTTAAATCTCTAATTTGGTAAAGTAGAATTATTCGCAATTGAAAATCACGATGATAAATGACATTTACAATAGCTTCTTCAAGAGCAGAATAAGGGTAACTCCAAACTCGGATTCCAACCTTTATTGAACTCAATGTGGCAACTTCTGAATGGTCAATTTGCTAGCCTAGATTGAATGTACAATGAATGTATATTGATTGAAATAGAATGTAAGAAGTCAAAAAAATTTACAAAATGACTAATTTAACTATCAATAAAATCAGCATAATAAATAGGGCAATTATCGCTATTAGGGTGTATTTTTTCCAGTTTGAGATTTCGGATTTCAATGTCTGCTTTTCTTCCTGTAGGTTGACGATTGTTTGATTGGCATTTTCGAGGCGAATCAGATTTTCGTTATTTGTTTGATTTGTTACAGTTGTTTGTTCTTTCTGAACTGCCAGTTCTTTTAAACTTACCTGTAGCTGACTTGCAGTAGTTCTTTCCTGTCTTTCTTTCACATCTACAACCTGATATAGATTTTCAATTTCCTTTTGAGTTTCTGAAAGTTCTTTGGACATTTCTTTCAGTTGTAGGCCTTTTGCATGTAACTTTTCATTTTGTTGCTCTATTTCTACAGCGAGTTTTGCATTCGCTTTCTCAAGGTTTTTGAACTTATTGTTCCTGAATTTTAGTTGGTTGAGTTTGAATGATAAAAACCGTTTGAAAATTGGCTTTAAAGTGTCGTCCCGAAATGCTTTTGCCTTTATCAAATTGTCGTAAGCCAAATCAAAGTTATTATTGTCGAACTCCTTAACACAATCCTTGTAATAGAAATTGGCCTGACTATCTGATAATTCATCGTTGATTGCTGATTCATTGTTGGCAGTTTGAGATAACCTGATTACTTCATCGCGTACAATAATATCACTCAGTTTGATTGGTGTTCTGAGTTTAATACCTTCGAGACTTGTACAACGACTTAATGCCACATACGTATGCCCAGCAGAGAATGCACCGCCACCCATATCAATTACCAATTTATCAAAGGTCAATCCCTGACTTTTGTGAATGGTAATTGCCCAGGCTAATTTTATTGGATATTGTGTAAAAGTGCCAATAACTGTATTAATAATTTCACCTGTTTTCTTGTCGAGTTCGTATTTCACATTTTCCCACGATACTTTTTCCAGCTCGTAAGTAATTTTTTCGTCTTTGTTGTTGATTGTTACTGAAATACTCTTTGCTGCTATTTTTTCAATTACTCCAATAGTACCATTTACCCACCTTCTGCCTCTGTCGTTTTTCACGAACATAACCTGAGCACCTTTTTTAAGGTCTAACACTTTATTGGTTGGCAACAAATCATCATTGGTAGAATTTTCTCTTCCAAATTTTCCTTCAATAATTCCTTCGAACGAAAAGAGCGTACCTTCCAATTGGTTTAACTTTTGTAAGTTAGTGGCATCCACAATATCCCTCTTTGTAGCAAGCGTAATATAGCCGTCATTATCATTGGGTGTAAAATTAGGTAGATAGTTTTTGTTCAATTCCAACAAATCTTCCGTTTTTGCCTGATTCACTCTCACTTTGTTGAGTAGCGAGATAAACTTTTCATCGCTTTGACGATACACCTTTTTGAGTTCAATATTCATGAAATTCATTTCTTTGAATGTCCGTGCACTAAAGAAATAGGGAGAAGCATAATACTCCTTCATAATTTGCCATTCATCGCGCTGTGCAATTGGCTCCAACTGAAATGAATCACCAACAAACAGAATCTGTTTTCCGCCAAATGGCAGGTGTTTTTTACCACCAAAATGCCTTAATCTGTAGTCAATTGCATCAATAATATCAGCCCTTACCATCGAAATTTCGTCAATAATAATCAAGTCTGCTTTTTTGATAATACCTCGTTTTTCTTTGCTGAAATTATAAAATTCAGCCCACTGAACGTCCGAAAACAATTCAGGAACAAACGGCGTAAATGGAAGGTTGAAAAATGAATGGATAGTCATTCCACCCGCATTAATTGCCGCAATACCTGTTGGTGCAACAATCACATGCTTTTTCGTAGTGTTCTGAGCAATATACCTCAGAAACGTAGATTTACCAGTCCCAGCTTTACCCGTAAGGTAAACAGAACGGTTCGAAAAAAGAATAAGCTGCTCAGCATACTTGAATTCTTTATTGTCGAGGTCAAAATTTTCGGGAAAATCATTCATATACTGTCAATTAACAACTATATTTTAGTTTGTTTTTGTAACAAATATAGCAAAGATTTGTTACAAAATTAGATAATAAAAGCTACCTACAAGTAGGTTTTTCGAAAATCTAACCACACTATTTCAACATTCTCTTCAAAGTATCCTGCATGGCTTGTTTAAAAGCTTCATCTTTTGCAAGTAACCTGTAGAGGTCTAATTCGTTTTTGCGATTTTTGGACATTAAATCCCGCCTCATCGCGTTGAAAAATCAACTCTTCCATTACCGCATCTTTGGTGTGTTCGAGCAAGGCATCCAAACGCCTTAAAACCACCATAGGCAATATCACATCACGGTATTTCCCCCGTACATACACATCCCGTAAACAATCATCTGCAATAGACCAAATAAAGGAAACTATCTTGTTGTGTGAAGCTGTATTAATTCTAATATTTATAAGTTTTTTTCAAGCCCCAAAACTACAAAAAACAATTTACATTTCCACTTAATCTGTTAAATTTATTTTGGTTTGTTTTGAGTTTAATTTTTCGGGCAAAAAAATGCAAGTAAATGAAACGAACATGACAAAATTTAATCTATTTTGACCCATAGGGGCTCCCGATAGTTATCGGGATAAATTTTGTTTTGTGAGTTCCATGTAACCCGAAAAAAATAAATATAAACACATGAAAAATCAGGCTAACTTATATCATCTGTTTCGCAGTTGAGCTTAAACAAAATACCGACTTTTAGCTTTGCTTACAATTGGTTCGAATGTAGTTAATTTATTGTAAATCAACTAAATTGTTAGCAATTTGAACTTGGGAAAGTTTAATAAACTGGTAGTTCAGTGGTATTTTTCACTTCCGATATTACAAAAAAACTACTGATTAATGCCACCGAAGGTAAAACCGATAATTTCTTTTGATGAAAATGATAATAACTCTCCATGTCGGGCAAAACTACTTTGAGCATGTAATCGAAACTACCCGAAATAAAATTGCATTCGACCACTTCAGGGAAATTGAGAATTGCTTCATTGAAAGCGCCCGATAAATCGATTGTTTGCTTTACCAAGGTTACGTGACAATACACAGTGAGGTTATTGCCCGTTTTCTTTTTGTTCAGAATAGTGGCATATTTCTCTATATATCCTTCCTTTTCGAGCCGTTTTACGCGGTCGTGCACAGGTGTTAACGAAAGATTGATACTATTGGCAATATCTTTTAGCGTAAATTGAGCATTCGTTT
The DNA here is from genome assembly GCA_020049335.1 of Paludibacter sp. Taxonomy (GTDB): domain Bacteria; phylum Bacteroidota; class Bacteroidia; order Bacteroidales; family Paludibacteraceae; genus Paludibacter. The sequence continues at coordinate 5,127 of JAIFKX010000179.1, forward strand.
GCAATAAACGCAGAATTTTTTTGTCAGTTTCGTCAATTGTCATCAATTTATTTATTTTTGAGAATAAAACGTACAGTTATTTTTTCTTTTTAATGAAGTAAATAATTGCATTTAAAGAAATATATTTTGCAAATATAGTCATAATTGTAAATAATTTCTTATTTATTTAAAATACAAACAATAAATTTCTTTATCAATTATATTTGTATCAAAATAAATACACAAATTTAAAATTTACAATTATGATTATTGGAGTTCCAAAAGAAATAAAAAACAACGAAAATCGCGTTGCTTTAACTCCTGCGGGAGTAGCTGAGTTCAAAAAATACGGACATACTGTGTATGTACAAACCAATGCAGGCGAAAATAGTGGTTTTGCCGATAATGCCTACGAAGTAGCCGGAGCCACCATTCTGCCAACCATTGAATCGGTATACGAAATTGCCGAAATGATTATGAAAGTAAAAGAGCCTATTGCTTCTGAATATCCGTTGATTAAGAAAAATCAATTGCTATTTACCTATTTCCATTTTGCATCGAGTGAGCCACTTACGCATGCCATGATAGAACGTGAAGCAGTTTGTTTGGCTTACGAAACGGTCGAAAAATCCGATCGCAGTTTGCCTCTATTAGTTCCCATGTCCGAAGTTGCTGGACGCATGTCGATACAGGAAGGTGCAAAATACCTCGAAAAGCCTATGAAAGGCAAGGGGATTTTGTTGGGTGGTGTGCCCGGAGTAGCACCTGCCAATGTCATTATTCTCGGTGGTGGAATTGTAGGAACGCAAGCTGCCAAAATGGCTGCCGGTTTTGGTGCACGGGTTACGATTGTCGATGTCAGTTTACCACGCTTGCGCTACCTGAACGATGTAATGCCCGCCAATGTAACAACATTAATGTCCAACCATTACAATATTTGCGAAGCCATAGCCACAGCCGATTTGGTTGTTGGCGCAGTATTAATTCCGGGAGCTAAAGCGCCACACTTAATTACCCGCGATATGTTGAAATTAATGAAACCCGGCACTGTTTTGGTGGATGTGGCTGTAGACCAAGGTGGTTGCATCGAAACTTGTGTGCCAACAACGCACGAAAATCCAACATTTATTGTGGACGATATAGTACATTATTGCGTTGCAAATATGCCAGGAGCGGTACCTTACACTTCCACATTGGCGCTCACAAATGCCACTTTGCCTTATGCATTGCAATTGGCCAACGAGGGTTGGAAAGCAGCTTGTACTAAGAATGTTGAACTACGAAAAGGGCTGAATGTAGTTGCCGGAAAAGTGGTGTACAAAGGAGTTGCCGAAGCTTGGGGGTTGCCATTAGCTGATGTTGAAATAGAATTAAATGATTAGTTTCCTATTTTTTTTAGTTTTGCATTTCTTATTTTTTCACAAAATGAAAACGAATTTTCCAATTCTGGAAAATTCGTTTTCTAATTTAATCAATGCTATGTTTAATCAAAGATTATGTATTTTGTAAATTTTCAAATTAATATATCTTCAAATTATCAAATTGATATTATTTATCTTTCGGTTTCATAACTACCTCGAGCACATTGTTTTGTGTTACTATCGTTTTAAGAGTCGACTGAATTAATTCGGGCGTTAAAGCTTCTACCGATGCTTTATAATCTTTCAGTAAATCAATTTTATCTTGATAAAAACGAACGACACTTGCTTGCCACCAATTGTTATTTTCAATATCTTCGGTATACTTTTTAAGCATGTTTTCTTTCACTTTTTGCAAATCGTCGGCACGAGGTCCATTTTTCACAATCTCATCTACTTCAGCATGAATTATGCCCATTAATTTGGTTTGCTTTTCAGGGTCGGTGTCGAATTGCATCATCACAGTAGCTTCACTTATTGGTGTTTTGCTCAAGCTACCACGAACGCCAACGCCATACGAGCCACCTTCTTTTTCGCGAATGCTTTCTAAGTAACGCATGTTCAATATATTCCCAATGGCAGTCATTGCCGTGCGATTTTGAACACTATAAGGCATTTTAGCACTGTAAAGTATAAAGTTCGAAGCCTTATTCACTTTCATTTCGCGCGCAAATGTATTGTTTACTTTTCCTTGAGGTTTGCGAATCTGGAGGTCGGTAAATTTCTCACCGCCTTTTCCCGATTTCAAACCGCCTAAGTAGGTTGTGATTGCTTTTTGCACATCGGCATTTTCGGGGTCGATGCTTCCAACAAATACAAATGTGAAATCGGCAGGCACGGCAAATCGTTGTTTATAAATTTCTATAGCCTTATCTTGATTAATTTTGTCCAATGCAGCTAAATTCATCAAAACAGTACGTGGATGATGATTACTAAGCATCATGCTAATCGAGTCGCCAAACGACGTACGTGGATCGGTGGCTGAATTTGCCAAACTGGCTTTATACATATTCATCAATGCGCCAAAAGCATTGTCATCCTTTCGAGGTGCTGTGAAATACAAATACACCAATTGCAGCATAGTTTCGAAATCATTTACCGACGAGTTTCCTGTAAATCCTTCTTCGTATGTAGCAATATTTGGATTAACATTGGCAATTTTTCCAGTTAGCATTTTGCCTAATTCTATCGAATTGTAAGTTGCCAAACCATTATTAGCTACAACACTTGCCGATAAAAGAGCCGAATACACATCGGCATTATTGCTAACTTTAGAACTTCCACCATCGCTAAATGCAGATAATAGAATTTCGTCTTTTTTGTATTTTGTTGGTTTAATAATTACTTTTATTCCATTACTCAACATCCACTCCGTTGTTCCATAAGCCTCATTTTTGGTTGCTTTCTTAATTTTGCCCGCTTTTGGAGTTGCCTCAATTAATGGTTTATTCATATCCTCTTCCGCCTTGGCTTCTAACTTTGCACTTTTCGAATCGGCAATGGCGGCTATCACTACCTCTTTGGTAGGAATAATTACTGCTGCTTTTTCTGGCGACTGAAAAGATACAATCAGATTTTCGTCGGTTACATATTTTTTTGCCGCTTGATTTACGTTTATTACATTCAATTTTGGCAAATACATTTGTAAGGTTTGATATTCCCATTCAATGCCTGGAATGACCTCATCGGATAGGAAATGTCGCACATATTCTCTTACTAATGAGTTGTTTTTCTGATTTTCACGGTCGTTGTATGCCGTTTCAATTTGTTTCAATAAGTTTGTTTTTGCACGTTCTAATTCCGAATTGGTAAAACCAAAACGTTTCACTTTTTCCGCTTCCAACAAAAGCGCTTTTAAACCTTCCAACTCCCTACCTTCCTTTGGTATAGCAATAAGCTGAAAAGCATCTTTCGATTTCACAATGTCGCTATATCCAGCAAAACCTGCCACAAAAGGTGCATCGGCTTGTTGTGTTATTTCTTCAAAACGATTACCCATTATGTTCGAAATCAATTGATTTACAACATTAACCATATAACCATCTGTCGACAATTTCACTTCGGTAGGCATCACATCTTGTTTGTACTCTAAATCAATACGCGTATATTGGGCTTCGGGGTCTTTTACGTACGAAACAATTGGTTCAATATTATTTTGAATTTCGTAAATAGGACGTTCGCCAGCATTGGCTTTTGCTTTGATGTCGGCAAACATTGTTTTGATTTTTGCTTCCACTTTATCTACATCTACATCGCCTACAATAAATATAGCCTGTAAATCAGGTCGATACCACTTTTGATAATAATCGCGAATAGTTTTGTAAGCAAAATTATTGATAACAGCCGTGTCGCCAATTACATCACGTTTGGCATACTGCGAGCCCGGATATTTTTGCTTGTTTGCTTCTTTCCACATACGGCGCTCCGAACCTGCACCCGTACGCCACTCTTCCCGAATCACACCTCGTTCGGAGTCAATTTCGGTACCTTCGAGCGAAATAAAACTCGACCAATCGTGCAATACCAGTAAAGCACTATCAATAATGCTTTCACGCGTGGTAGGTACATCCGAAAGGTTATACACTGTTTCGTCTAACGAAGTGTAGGCATTAATATTGGTACCAAACTTAACACCAATAGTTTCTAAGTAGTTTATAATTCCTTTACCCGGATAGTTTTTTGTGCCATTAAAAGCCATGTGTTCAAGGAAATGCGCCAATCCGTTTTGGTCGTCGTTTTCGAGAATTGCTCCCACATTTTGAGCAATATAAAATTCTGCTCTGTTTTTGGGCAAATTATTTGCCCTGATATAATAGGTCAATCCGTTAGGAAGTTTTCCATACCGCACTTTTGGGTCGATGGGCACGTTTTGTGCAGGTTGTGCACTTAAAGCTGTTGTTGCAATCAACAACAAGCTAACAATGAAAGATTTACTAATTTTCATATTTTGTAGAGTTTAAAAAATTTATTAATATTGTAATAATTGAGCGACAAAGTAAAGCATATTTTTTCCAATAAACAAATTTTATTTATTGAATATCGATAATTTTCAAAAAAAACCAAACGACAAAAGCTACAAGATTCTAAAATTTGTTGTATACTTGTATTCGCAAATTAAAAATATAAATTTAAACATATCAGCATCATTAAATTAAAGCAAAATGCATGTAAATTCAATTTTTATGAAAAAAACAGGAGTAATCGCTGCAATTATTTTGTCGGTCACGACAATGTTTGCGCAAACATCAAAAAACGATGATGTTCGCTACGACCAGTATGGCAAAAAAGTAGACAGAACACCTTTAATTGCTGAAATGCGTAATGGCGTTTTAGTTTTCGAAACTCCCAAACAGGATTACAGACTTTGGTACGATGTACGCGTACAAACCGATGGTCAATTCTTTCTGAACGACGATTTAAACCCTATCGGTAATGGAATAACCATTCGTCGAGCCCGTTTTGCCGTAAAAGCTAACCTGACCAAAAACTGGTACGGCGAAATTGACCTCAATGTATCGAATGGAGCGTTGGAGTTGGAAGATGCTATTATTCAGTACAATTTCACAAATTTCATGGAAGGACTTAGTACGCGAGTTGGTAATTTTAAAGAACAATTTTCTATGTCGCAAACTTCTTCGTCGCGTTATTTAAACTTTATGGAACGCGCCATGGTGGTGAATACTTTCGCACCTTCGCGTCATATAGGCTGGGATGCAACCTACAATGCACCTCGATTTTTAGTTGCCGGTGGTGTGTTTTTTCAGGAAATTAAAGATTTAGAAATTCTAACGTATGTGGAAGACAATAATAAAGATTTCGGTCGCGATCAAGGCTATTCGTTGACCGGAAAATTTGTACTACAACCTTTTGGCGATAATAAAGATTATGGTATTCATGCTGCTTATGGCTATTCGTACCGCACGCCTAAAACAGATGTCGACCCCGCTGAATATGGCATGGCTCGCTACAGCACCCGTTCGTTGAGCACAATTAACCGCAAAAAATATTTAGATACCGATTTAATTGCTGAATTGAAAAGCCAAACCATTTCGAATATCGAAATTGCCGGATTTTACAAAGGTTTAGGTGTGCAGAGCGAAATTATTAACAGCAATACATTCCGCAACAATAATTTAGCAACGCTCAACTTTGGAGGTTTTTATGCGCAAGCTACTTACTTGCTTTTTGGTGGCAGTCAGGTGTACGACAAAGCTCAAGGTGAATTTAATCAGCCCGATAAAGGCAAAAAGTGGGGCGATTTGGAGTTAACTTTCCGCTACGATTATATAAATTTGAACGACAAAGATATAATGGGTGGTTCTGCCGAAGGTTATACGGCTGGTCTGAATTTTTATGCTTCGAAAAATTTCAAAATGCAGGTTAACTACAGCTATTTAAACCACGACCGTTATGCCAATGGTAAAGGAAAATTATTTGTAGGACATGATTTAAATGCTGTATTAACTAAAGACCCTACAAAGGTAGCCGAATTAAATGGAAAAGCCGGTAATGATTACGGACAAATAGGTGTTAGATGTGAAATTGATTTTTGAAAATTAAAAACATGAAGAAATATATGAAATTTAGAATAATGGCAAGTTTAGCAGTGATTTTAGTACTTGCAACTGCCTGTGTAAAGGACGAAGTTTATGTTGGACCACCCACAATTGAAACTGTTACAATAAGTCCAGCCACGCCACAATCTACCGAGCCGGTAGTAATTAAAGCAAAAATAACCGATTTAAAAGCAGTAAATTCAGTGAAATTATTTTATAGGGGTGTGGGTATAGCAACTAGCTTTACTTCATTGGAAATGATATCGCTTTCGAGTGAACAATATATGTACGCAGCATCGATTCCAGCTTTTCCGAAAGATACGAAAGTGGAGTATTATATTGAAGTTTTAAATTTGGATAATGTGAAAGCAAGCTATCCGAAAACAGGTACCAAGGATTATACGATTGGAGCTTCGACAGCAATAAAAGTGGTGGTAAACGAAATATTTGCAAATGGAGATGCCGCAAATTCGGATTGGATTGAAATTTATAACGACTCGGAAGTTGAGGTTGACTTAAGTGGATATGCTGTTTACGATGATGGAATAAAAACAGGCGTAAAACCTAAACGCATCATTGCTGAAGGAGTTAAAATTGCTGCCAAAGGATTTTTAGTATTGAATGCCGATATTGATCCGAACGAAACGATATTGTTTGGTTTAAGCACAACGGCTGATGCTGTTTATCTTGAAAATAAAGATGGCTTGGTTGTATCTGAAATAAAATGGGATGCTACCATTTTAGGAGGAACCGACCTTAAAAGTGGCAAATCATACGGCTGCAAACCCGATGGTACGAATTCGTTGGTGATATTTGCAAATCCAACCAAAGGCACATCAAATAACAATGCAAATTAAAATTTAAAGTATTATGGCAAACGAAATTGAACGCAAATTTTTAGTAAAATCCGATGCCTACAAAAATGAAGCACACATTTCTTTTCGCATTACACAAGCCTATTTATCTTCCAACCCTGCACGTACAGTTCGCATTCGCATCAAAGGGAACAAAGGTTATATTACCATAAAAGGAAAATCCAATGAAAGTGGCACAAGCCGATACGAATGGGAAAAAGAAATTCCGTTGCATGAAGCCGAAGAATTACTCACTTTGTGCGAAACAGGAGTTATAGACAAAACCCGCTACGAAGTTAGAAACGGACAGTTTAACTTCGAAGTAGACGAGTTTTATGGCGAAAATCAGGGACTCGTTGTTGCCGAAATTGAGCTAACAACCGAAAATGACATTTTTGATAGGCCAGATTGGTTGGGCGAAGAAGTTACAGGCGATTCAAGATACTATAATTCGACATTGATGAAAAACCCGTATAAAAATAATGTAAGTTTAACATAATAACCACAACATCGTTTCAGATATACAATTGATAGCCTCACTGAGGCTATCAATTGTAAAAAGCAAATCTCAACATAGAAAAATATAATGTCAATGGAATTTAATTGAAATAGGTTTATAAGTTTAGACGGAAAAATCAAAAAGTTCTTTGGCATTTACTTTCACTTTAAATGGGCTTCAACTTGGCATGTATTTGGCTGTAATACAACAAGAAACACAAGTGGTAACAAGTAAATTAGTTATCAAATAAAATTTTTAACAATACAATTATTATTATACAACAAATGAAGAAAATTATTCTTTTGATCTTTTTAAGTCTTATCAACTTATGCCTATTTGCACAAAACGATACTATGTTTTTAAAACAAACTGTTGGAAGTATCCAAAAATTTCCAATTGCAAACATCGATAGTGTATATTTCAAATTGGAAAACACAAACGAAATGCCTTATGTTCTACCAACAATTAGTAATAGTGGTGTGGCATTACCTTTCTCAGTTTTATATACTACCAGCAACAATGTTGAGGTTCGAAACGGAGGATTTGGCTCAGCCGCTTGTACTCACCCTTATCAGGAAGGTGAATTTTATGTCATGACCGACAGAGGTCCAAATACAGATGCTACAGGAGGAAAATATTTTCCAACACCAAATTATACTCCAAGAATTGGTCATTTTAAATTGAAAGAAGATGGAACTATTGTGAAACTTGCTGAGATTTTATTGAAAGATCCAATGGGAAATCCAATTAGTGGACGACCAAATCCGGTAGGATATGGATCGAATGGAGAAATACCTTACGATTTAGATGACAAAACGCTGGAATACGATATGTATGGTTTGGACAGCGAAGGACTTGCTGCTGCCAAAGATGGATCGTTCTGGGTGTCGGACGAATACGGCCCGCACATTGTTCACTACAGCGCTAACGGCACTCAATTAGAACGAATTAGCCCGCTCAATATTCAAACTGGTGGACGAAAACTTCCAGCAGTGTTTCAACGCAGATGGGCAAACAGAGGAATGGAAGGATTAGCAATTACACCCGATCAAAAAACATTGGTTGGTATTATGCAATCACGGTTTTACAATCCTACTAATGCAGGAGCTACAAACACCAAGCTTACCCGTATCGTTGCATTTAATCTGTTAACAGGCCATACAAAACAATACTTATACAAGCAAGAAATAGCCAACAATTCAAACTCGGAGATTACAGCTTTGACAGATTCAACCTTTCTGGTTATCGAAAGAGACGGTAAATTTTCGGCCGATGATGCAAACTACATGAAGCATATTTACAAAATAAATATTTCCAAAGCAACAGATGTTAGTGGGGATTTTAATTCGATGGATGGCTTATTAGTTAATGGAAAAACTTTAGAGGCAAACACTTGGGAGGAACTTGCTGCGGCAAATATTTTCCCTGTCAAAAAAGAATTAGCCGTTGATTTAAAAGTTGCTCTGGGCAATTATCCGCATGATAAATTAGAAGGAATCTGGTTAATCAACGATTCAAAAATTGGTGTGGTTAACGATGACGACTTTTGCGTGTGGAGTGACCCTATTAATAAGGTAAAACATAAATTTCTTTCTCCAACAAATCCTGGAACTTCTATTGATGGAAATAGACTTTATATAGTTAATTTCTAATAGCTTAGTCATTTATTTAATCAAGCTCTATCTTATATTTTGATAGGGCTTGATTTGTTTTTTGCTCAAAATAAATGTATTACCGTAAAAAGGCACTTTTATTCAGAAAATGCTCCAAACAAACTGATAACGACTGAAAAATTTAATTTATTTGTAACAATTCCAATTCTAAACCAAAAAAAGTTCCTAATTTTAATTAAACTACCCGCAAAAATATTCAAATTTAATCACCATGTAATATCTATTTCATTATTTTGCGCCAAATTACTATTTATAAATTTATAAACATAAAAATTTTTTGAATCATGAAGAGAATTACTATTTTAATTAGTCTAACATTAGCACTCACTGTATCTGCTTTTGCAGGAAGTATTACAGGTTTTACAACTGGAAATTTGGTTGTTTTAAGAGTAGGTGATGGTAGTGCTGCTTTATCGAACGCTTCTACTGCAATTTTTCTTGACGAATACAATTTAAGTGGAACTTTGGTTCAATCAGTAGCAATACCAACTTCTGGTGAAAATGTTCTAACAAATGCAGGCACTGCAACATCTGAGGGAATGATTACATTATCTCCTAATGGTTATTATTTAGCTTTAGCTGGTTATAATATAGCTCCTGGAACTGCAGCGATTGCAAGTTCAACTTCTTCAACAACAAATCGTAAAATTTTGAAAGTTGACAATGCCAGAAATTTTACAAGTTTATTATCATCTACTGCTTATAGTAGAAATAATATTCGTGGAGTTGTAACTAATGGTAGTGATTATTGGGCAAGTGGAAATGGTAGCACCGCAGGAACAAATGGTGTTCAATATTTTGGGACAGGAACAGCTGGTCAAGTATCAAGCACATCAACTATTATACGAGCTATTAATATTTTCAACAATCAACTTTACTATAGTAGTGCTGCGTCTACTGGATACGGAATTTTTCAAGTTGGAACTGGACTTCCATCAGCAACTTCTCAAACAAGTACATTAATGATTAATACAGGTTCGTCAACAGGATGTTATGGTTTTGTAATTAATCCAACTTCTGATATTTGTTATGTTGCTGACGATAGGTCATCTGATCTAGGAGGCATTCAGAAATGGACTTCGAGTGCAGGAATATGGTCGCTAGCCTATACACTTGCAACTGGGTCAGATATTGGAGCTCGTGGGATAACAGTGGATTGGTCTGGCGCAAATCCGGTCATTTTTGCTACTACTACTACCACTACTACAGGCAGTAAAATAGTTAAGATTATAGATACTGGTATTGGGTCAGTATATTCTGATTTAGCAACAGCTGCTACTAACACAGCATTTCGTGGCATTGCTTTTGCACCTTCACAAAATCCTTCTACAAAGTTGAGCTCAACAAAATCTAACACCTGGTTCATCTCAAACAACACCCTTTCTTTCAACGAGCTCCCAACTTCAAACATTGAAGTTTACACGCTTACCGGAAGTAAAGCAGCTGTTTACGAGCCAGCACAAAGCATAGATTTAAATCTTTCGAAAGGCGTATACATCCTGAAAGTAAATAATCAAACATCGAAAATAATGTTGAAATAAGCAGGTTATAATAGCTGAAACAACCACTTTTTTCAGAACACTGAGTTTCACAAATTATACATTTTAATTCGTGTAATTTGTGAAATTTGCTTTTAATAGTGGTAATAAGTACTTGGAAAGAATTATTATCCTATTTATAAGATTTTTTTTTGAACACAAAGACACAATGATGCAAAGTCGCAAAGCTTATAAATCGTTGTAAATCAATTTTTTATTTGCGTCTTAGCGTCTTCGCAACTTTGCGTTCAAAATATGACATTCTATTTATTTCATCTTTTCTGCACACAAAATCAATTATTTAACACAAAAAAAATAGCTTTTTTATTGAAAGCTATTATATTTGTAAAAGATATTAAACAGTATTCATTTTTTAAAAATTATACCATTATGAGAAAAACTTTACATTTTTATATTATTATCGCAATAATGATAATATTCACTTCAAAAGCTTTTGGACAAATCAGAATTACCGAAGCAATGTCGAATGCAGGTGGAACTGGAATTGGTGCTGCAGATTGGTTTGAACTTACAAACATAGGAACCTCTGATGTAGATATTACTGGATGGAAAATGGACGACAATAGCTATGTTTTTGCAAATGCCGTTGCTTTAAATGGAGTTACAAGCATACCCGCAGGCAAAAGTGTTATTTTTATCGAAACAGCTACTCCTGAAACTGATATACCTGCATTTAAAACCTTTTGGGGTACATCGCTCGACAACATTATTATAGGTTCTTATACGGGTTCTAAAGTGGGTTTGAGCTCCGATGGGGACGGTATAGCTATTTATGATGCTGCAGGAACTGAAGTAAATAAAGTTGCATTGGCTGTAGCAACTGCTACGGTTGGAAAATCCTTTTTCTGGAGTTACAATTCAGCTGGAACTGCTGTTGATAATGGAGTTGTAAGTTCAGTAGGTACTATAAACGGAACTGTTTCTAACCAGATTACAATAACATCAACTAATGCATTGGGCAATATTGGTTCACCAGGAACTGCAATTGTATTGCCTTTAAATGCAAATACAATTAATCCAAGTTTGAAACCTTGGCGTTTAGAAAGTCGTACTTTGAAATTTGATGTTTTACCTTCACAGAAAGTGGAAGTATATTCATTAACAGGCTTGAAGGTTTCGAGCCACAATTCCGCTCGCGAAATTAAATTAGACCTAAAACAAGGCATATACATCGTAAAAGTTGACGGGAAAGCAACAAAAATATTGATTCGATAATACAGTTTAGTACGATATTTTCACTAAAAGGCTGATACAATTGAACTGTATCAGCCTTTTGGTTTTTTAAGTTGCATGCAAACTATAATTTCTATAACTTTGCAACCTAATAATTGCTTTTTAAAAGAAAACATTATATGAATTATCAAGAACTTACATTTTCAGTGTGCGAAATTGCCCGCAATGTAGGCAATTTTATGGCCGAAGAACGCAAAACCTTCGACGACTCAAAAATTGAAATTAAGGGCGTACACGATTTGGTGAGCTATGTCGACAAAACCGCCGAAATTCGCATTATCAAAGAGTTGCAACAGTTAGTCCCCGAAGCCGGTTTTATAGCCGAGGAAGGCACAAACAATACGCGTGGCGAACGCTTCAATTGGGTTATCGATCCGCTGGATGGCACCACCAATTACATTCACGGGTAATGAACCTGTGCTTGGTGTGGTGTACGAAGTGGGACACGACGAATGTTTTTACGCTTGGAAAGATGGTGGTGCTTTTCTCAATGGACAACCTATTAAAGTATCTAATCGTTCGGAAGTTGGAAATGCATTATTAGCTACAGGTTTCCCATATTCTGATTTTAGCCGTTTAGATTCGTATGTCGAAATGTTTAAATGGGCAATGACCAATGCGCGTGGCGTGCGTCGGTTAGGATCGGCTGCTGCCGATTTGGTTTACGTGGCTTGTGGGCGCTTCGATGCCTTTTGGGAATACGACCTAAAACCGTGGGATGTTGCTGCCGGTGTAATTATCGTTACCGAAGCTGGTGGCAAAGTAACCGACTACAAAGGCGGTTCGGACTACCTGTTTGGTCGCGAAATTGTAGCTACCAACAGCATAATTGAATTACCACTCTAAGCACTTTTAATTATTGTTATTTTTAATTGTTTCTTTGAACAAAACAACATTAAATTTGCTTTAAGCGGTAATTATAAATTGTAAATTGTAACTCAATAAATAGTAAATTCTTATGACTTTATACCCCAAATTAATTTTCGATGCTCTCGAACATGTTCGCTATCCGGGCACCGGAAAAGACATAGTTTCCTCAGGAATGATAAAAGATGACCTTCGTATCGAAGGAAATAAAATCTCATTCAGTTTGGTTTTCGACAAATCGAACGACCCATTTGCCAAATCGGTTGTAAAAGCTGCCGAACAAGCCATTCTCACATATATTGCCGAAGACATTGATATTAAGGGCAATATCAGTATTGAAATGAAAGAAGCACCAAAACCCAAAGTCGTTTCGGTACTACCTGATGTCAAAAATATCATTGCTGTATTTTCGGGCAAGGGCGGCGTGGGTAAATCGACCATTTCGTCGAATTTGGCTATTTCGCTTGCTGCACTTGGCTACAAAGTAGGTTTGTTGGATGCAGATATTCACGGGCCATCAATGCCAAAAATGTTTGGCGTAGAAGATGCTCGCCCTCAAATGGAAACTATTAATGGTAAAGAATACCTAATTCCCATCGAAAAATATGGTGTAAAAATGCTCTCCATTGGCTTTTTTGTCGACCCCAACAATGCGCTTGTTTGGCGAGGAAGTATGGCAAGCAACGCTTTAAAGCAATTGATAACCGATGCTTTTTGGGATAAATTGGATTATTTTATAATGGATTTACCACCTGGTACAGGCGACATTCATCTTACTTTGGTACAAACTATGGGCATTACAGGTTCGGTGATTGTAACTACCCCGCAAGATGTGGCTTTAGCAGATGCGCGCAAGGGTATAAATATGTTTACCAATGAAAAAATTAATGTTCCGGTATTGGGCTTAATCGAAAATATGGCTTGGTTTACGCCCGACGAATTACCTGATAATAAGTATTATATATTTGGCAAAGATGGCGGAAAAAGTTTAGCCAAAGAGATGAATATACCATTGTTAGGACAAATTCCAATTGTTCAAAGTATTCGCGAACATGGCGATGCCGGAAGGCCTATTGCCTGCGATGCTGATACCATTTCGGGAAAAGCATTCAGAGAATTGGCAATTCAGCTAGTCGAAAAAATTGATGAACGCAACCGAAATTTGGGAGCAACTACAAAAGTTGAGATGCAAAAATAGAATTTTCTAAAAATAGAAGAAAAAAAAAGATAGTCATAGTTGGCTATCTTTTTTTTGTGCTTAAAATATTGCATTTCAATTTGTCCCGATAAAATATCTGATTTTTATTCAATTATTTTTTATATTAATTCAAGAAATATATTTTTAAAATATTTCCGTCAAAATAGAGATAAACTATTTATATTCATTCAAATATCGAAAATAAATATTACAAATACATTTCATTTTCCTTCAATTTAACTGGCTTGATACAAATAAAAATTGTCAAAAGCAATTGTTAATCAGTCCACTTGAAATTGTCATTGAATATGATATAGATATTTTACGAACTTTTTGTTTTGTTTTGAAATATCCGAAATAATGTTATATGTAATTCATTATCATTATTTTATAATTATTAAAATCGATTATTGTAATAATATGTAATACATATTGAATTAATAATGTGTTAGAATAAAATATTTTTATATATTTTTGTAAGTTGTTTGTAATAAGTGAATTGTATATTCAACATTAAATTAAGTGTTTGGATAAATAAATTACAATTTTGTTATAGCAATATTTTTTCTTTACTTTTTAAGACTCTTACAAATTATTCTTCACATAGTTAGGTTATAAAGTTCTTTAAATCTATTAAGTAAATCTTCCAATAAGCATTTCAGTTTCAACAAAGGCATGAAAAAAATAATATTTATTATTTTAATTTTATTACCAACGCTAATATTTTCTCAAAAAAAGAAAATTTCTCGTTGGTCAATTATGCCCGAGTATGGTTACAATGTTTTTGATGGAGACATAAACCAAGATTTGCTAAATGTAATTCCAACTTCATTTCGAGATGTAACTTTTGGTGCAAATATAGAATATGCTTTAACCCCAATTTGGGGACTTGGTGTTGATG
>JAIFKX010000083.1 GCA_020049335.1 Paludibacter sp.
TTGTGCCGAAGTGCATTTCAACCAAATAAGCAACGACGAAGTGAAATACCATGTAGTAAAAAGCTATGAGGGGATGTTGGATTTAGTGGGGATGAGATAAGGGGGAGAATTTTCATATTTCGGTGCTTTGCACCTACAAATACATCGCTACTCTGTAGCTACAAATATAACGGTGCGCTGCACCTTTAGGTTGGAGCGATTTTTTAGGGGCAGCGCCCCGATGACATTTGTAGAAATGATAAATGAAATTGGTTTAAGGGTCGGAGACCCGTGATATTTGTAGAACGGAGGTTACACGCACGAATTAAAGGGGCAGAGCCCCGTCATATTTGTAGAACATGCAATCCCACCTATGATATTAAGGGGCAGAGCCCCGCAATATGGTGAATGAAATGGTTTTTAGAATGATTTATAACGGTGCGCTGCACCTTTAAAACACAACATATTTTAAACAAATAACATGGGAGATACTTATTTGCAAATGCACGTTCATTTAGTTTTTGCCACAAAGAACCGAGATGCAATGATAAAAAAAGAGTGGAAGGATGATTTAGAAAAATACATAACAGGTATTGTTCAAAACAACAAACATAAAATGCTGGCAATAAAGTCAGTTTCAGATCATATTCATATTTTTATTGGTTACAATGTCAATTATTTAATTCCAAAGTTGGTCGAAGAAATAAAGACTTCCAGTAACAAATGGATAAAGGACAACAAACTCTCAAAATTTAAATTTGAATGGCAAGAAGGGTATGGTGGCTTCTCACATTCGCATTCGCAGGTTGAAGTTGTTTGTAATTACATTATGAATCAGGAAGAACACCATAAGAAAAAGACATTCAAAGAGGAATACCTGAAAATGCTTAAAGATAACGGAATTGAATACAAAGAAGAATATGTATTTGAGTTTTTTGATTGATTAGGGAATATTTCGGTGCTCTGCACCTTTGGAAAATACATTCGTTGCGTTTTTCTACAAATATGACGGTGCTTCCGTCAAGTCGGAATGTGCCATCTGCACCTATTGGTTGGAGTGACTTTTAAGGGGTAGCGCCCCGATGACATTTGTAGAAAAGATAGATGAAATTGGTTTGAGAGGGTCGGAGCCCCGTGACATTTGTAGAACGGAGGTTACACGCATGAATTAAAGGGGCAGAGCCCCGAATTGTAAATCGACGTAGCCAAATATGGAGAATGAAATAGATTTTGTAATCTAAGAATAATATATTTCGGTGCGCTGCACCTTTGGAAAATTCATTGGTTGCGATTATCTACAAATATGACGGTGCTCTGCACCTATTGGTTGGAGTAACTTTTGAGGGGCAGCGCCCCGATGATATTTGTAGAAAAGATAGATGAAATTGGTTTGAGGGTCGGAGACCCGTGATATTTGTAGAGTCGATGTGCCCACCCACTTCAACAAGGGGCAGCGCCCCGATGATATTTGTAGAAAAAAGGGTATAGTGTGTATTACAAGGTGCAGAGCACCGAAATATGGCGATTAAGTTGAATTACGAACAAAAAAGATATTTCGGTGCTCTGCACCTTTAGGAAATTCATTGGTTGAAATTTTCTACAAATATAACGGTGCTCTGCACCTATTAAAAACAAATTTACAATTTAAATAAAGGCAATTCGGCTCTGCCGCAAAAAATGAAACATGAAAGAAATAGAACAAATAGTAACTGATTATCTTCAAACAGAACAAACTGATTTTGCCATAATGATTAATGGCGATTGGGGTTGCGGAAAAACCTATTATATCAAGAAAATTTTGTTTGACAAGATCACGTCTATTGACTCTTTTTCAAAAGATAAAGAAGAAAATCACATTAAATATGAACCTATTTATGTTAGTCTGTATGGAATAGCTGACAATCAAGATTTACTTTATAAAGTGCAACTTGAACTAAATGAATGGATGAAAAGTAAAGCTTGGTCTTTTTTAAAAAAAAGTGTAGGTAAAGTGGCTTCGGCTTTTAATGTCGAGGCAACAGATAATGACGAAAAGGAAATCTTATCTGCTTTAAGTATTTCTAAAAACAAAGTATTATTCTTGGACGATTTAGAGAGGATAGATAATACGAAAATTTCAATCACGAATGTTTTAGGTCAAATAAACCATTTTACAGAACAAGAAAATCTTAAAGTGGTAATCATTTGTAATAAAGACAAAACAGACGAAGTTTTTAGTGAGATAAACGAAAAAACAGTTCGATTTTCATGTGAATATAATCCTAATCTGGAAGATTTATATGATAGCTTTATTGAAAACTACAAGGGTAAATACAATGAATTTTTAAATGACCAAAAAGATATTGTTTTAAATGTTTTCAAAGTTGCAAAATATAAAAACCTTCGAACTTTAAGATTCATATTGGATGTGTATGAAAAAATTTATAATGAAGTTAAAGGAAAAGATTACGAAGTCGAACTCTTAGTAAGATTTTTCTACTTTATTATTATATATTCTCTAGAGTATAAAACTGGGAGAAGCAGAGAAGAATTGAAGAGTATAGAAAATGCTGGACCTTTTTCAAAAAGGTTTAGTGTTAATTTTGATCGATTAATTTCTTCGGCAAAGACTGAAGAAAAGAAAGATAAAGAACCGTCATATTATAAAATCTTTACAGACAAATATCAAGAGCTAATTGAAAATTTCAATTATAGTGAAGAAATTGCTAACTATGTTCATAATGGATATTTGGACAAGGCAAAATTATCAAAAGAAATTGATGAAATTCAACAGGAAATAAAAGCAAACAAAGGTACTGAAGAAGAAAATCTTACAAACAGAATTCGCAACTGGAGAAGTTTAAAGAATGATGAATTACTGCCAACATTAGAGGAAGTGTATACGATGATTGATGCTGGAAAATTTAGACTGGGTCAATTCTTTTATGTATTTTATGAATTCTTACAGTTGGAAAATTATGGTTTAGAAAGCATACAAGTTACAGCAGAAGTTATTGAAAGATTCAAAAGAGGAATTGATATTGCTAAAGAGAAACAACAATACTTTGAAAACCTTAGCTATCACTTGCCACTTTGGAGCGTAAGAATCCAAGCTAGTTTTGAGGAAAGAATGAAGGAAATGTATGAATACATTTTAGAAGCCAATGATTATATTTCAATTAAAAAAAATGGCGAAAAGCCGAGTCTTTTGGATTTTATTAAAAATGATCAGGAAGATGAAGTATTACAGTGTATTTCAAATAGTGAATTAAGATTTACACCTATTTTCGATCATTTAAACACTCAAGAAGTTTTTGAACTATTAATAAACGCAAAAAAAACAACTGTTGATGCTTTTAGTGGAGGTCTTTATGATAGATATCCATTTAATGAACAAACTACTAATGAATCGTTTACGAAAGATATGAGATTCTTTTTTGATTTACAGGAGCTTGTTCAAAAGCATATTGATAGCATTGAAACAAAAAGAATTAGTACAGCACCATTAATTGATTTAAATAAAAATTTAAAGCGAATTTTACAATTGACTGTTCGATAAATAAGAAAATGAAAACAATTATCTACACTTCCGGAAACCCTTGGCAGCGTAAAGCCTACAGCCATTTATCCGAATATCTTGCAAAGAAAGGTGTAAACGAGTTTGGTGTATCTGATAACGGTAACAGCTATAAGCATTTACTTCGAAAGGAAGATGGAGAAAAAAACTTTATCACACATGAAATATATGATTTAACATTGGAGCGCTTTGTGCGCCACAAGGCAGGAGACTTAAATAGAATATTAACGAATACGGCTTCGTCGCAGGCTTATTGTTTTAATATTTTTCTGCATTTAAACAAAAACAAGGAACTATCTAACAGGCTTTTCTCCGAGTTAATGGGTAAATCCGTGAGGGTGGAACATATAGAGTTAGAGTTTACACCCAACATGATGCAATTGCAGCCGTTCAGTGAGAGTACAACTCCAAGTAATATCATCACTACTGATAAAGATGAATCCATTGGCGACCAGTCTAAATACGGAGGCACAGATGCCGATGTGGCAGTATTTTATAGGTACAAAGACGATAAAAAAGGAGTTCTACTTATTGAGTTTAAATTTATCGAAGCAGAATTTTCGGTATGCAGTTCGTATAAAAACAAGCAAGAAGTTCGTGGTTATTGTTCAACCCCAAATTATTACCTTGAATTGGTTGAGAATCAGCTAACAGACAGTCGACAAAAACCACTTTGCGGTTACACACGTTATTTGAACTGGACGCTAACTAAAGAAAGCAATTTGTTCAATGAAAACGTCACTTTAAGTGACACCTCCATAGATAAGAAATTTACTGCCTGTCCGTTTCGCTTCGGACTTAACCAACTCTGGCGAAACTTACTGCTATCAGAAAGAGTAGCTCAAGTGCGGGAATGTGATGAGTTCGGTTTCTGGGTGTTATCGCCCAAAGAGAATGAAGATTACCTTTGGAAACAAAAAAGCTTAGATGTAGAACAGCTTTTTAGAGAAGTGCTTTCAGAAAAAGGGAATCAACATTTTCGAAAAGTGGATATGGAAGAGTTGTATTGTATTCTAGACCGGTTGATTTCAACAGACGAGAACAAGGAATGGTTGATTAGATTGAAAGAGAAATATAGAATTGAATAATTTCTCTGCACAAATAAAACACATATAGATATGAATCTAATCGACAACATAAACACTCGCCTCGGCGACGAGCTAAAAAAAGACATGGAACGTGGAAACAAGCTATCGGTAGCTGCTTCCACTTTCTCCATTTATGCTTTTGAGGCCTTGAAAAAGGAGTTGAAGGAGTTGGATGAACTGCGCTTTATCTTTACTTCGCCGGTTTTTGTGTCCGATAGTCTGAAACCCGAAATGCGGGAGTATTATATTCCGAATATCTACAACGAACAGCATTTGTGCGGGGGCGAGTTTGAGTTGCGGTTGAAGAATGAACTCAATCAACGGGCTATAGCCCGTGAGTGTAGCGAGTGGATACGCCGTAAAGTAACTTTTAAGTCGAATACTCAGCCTGATAAACCTATCAGTGGCATGATACATGTGGCCAAACAAGGAAAGGATGATTTAGTCTATTCGCCGGTTGCAGGATTTACAACAACTGATTTGGGAACTACGCCATCCAACCGATTTACCTCTTTTGTGCATAAGTTTGATTATCCTGTAAGCGGGCAGTATATGGAGCTGTTTAATCAGATTTGGAACGACAAGGAACAAATTCAGGATGTAACACAGCAAGTATTGGCATTTCTGGAAACAAGTTATAAAGAAAACAGTCCGGAGTTTATTTATTTCGTTACGCTTTACAATATCTTCAACGATTTTCTGAAAGATATATCCACCGATACCATGCCCAACGATGGTGTAGGTTTTAAAGACACGGTTATCTGGAACAAACTCTATAATTTCCAGCAAGATGCGGTAATTGGCGCTATCAATAAATTAGAGAAATACAACGGTTGCATAGTAGCCGACAGTGTGGGTTTGGGTAAAACATTTACCGCTTTGGGTGTTATTAAATACTACGAAAAGCGCAATAAAGATGTGTTGGTACTTTGTCCGAAAAAACTTGCCGACAACTGGAATGTATATTGCAACAACGATAAAAACAATCCCCTCCATGCCGACCGATTCCGGTACGATGTGCTGTTTCATACCGATTTATCGCGTGAGCGAGGAATGAGCAACGGGCGCAATCTGGAAAATGTAAACTGGGGTAATTATGGTTTGATAGTAATTGACGAATCGCATAATTTCCGTAACAACAATACGATTGTTGGGCGTGAAAACCGATATCAAAAACTATTACGCAAAGTAGTTCAGGAAGGTATTGAAACAAAAGTGTTGATGCTTTCGGCAACGCCTGTAAATAACCGTTTCAACGATCTTAAAAATCAATTGGCATTAGCTTATGAAGGATATGCCAAAAACATTGATGATAAATTAGATACCGAACGTGGTGTTGATGAGATATTTAAACGTGCTCAAACAGCATTTAATATTTGGTCGAAGTTTCCAAGCGAAAACCGAACAACCGAAAGTCTGCTGGAACGGTTGGACTTTGACTTCTTCGAACTGCTGGATAGTTTGACTATTGCCCGTTCGCGCAAACATATAACTACTTATTACGACACCACAGCTATTGGTAAATTCCCGGTTCGCAACAAACCTGTTTCTATTCAAAGTCCACTGACTGAAAATAATTCACTGAATTACCACAGCATAGCCGAGCAACTGATGTTGCTTAATCTGTCCATTTATACTCCTATCAATTATGTGCTGCCCAGCAAACAGAAATTGTATGCAGAGAAATACGATAAACAGGTAAATGCTAGTACATTCACTCAAGCAGAGCGTGAAAAGAGTTTGCAGATTTTGATGCGTATCAACCTACTGAAACGAATTGAAAGTAGTCTTGATTCGTTCAGGATAACGCTGCAAGGAGTACTTAATCAGGTGAATAATTTTATCACTCTAATTGATAAACAAGTAGATGGAGTTATTGATGTTGGTTTTGACTCGGAGGATGATATTGCCGATTTTGATATGGATAGCGACTGGGGCGATGAGGAAAATGTAATAGGCAAGAAAATCAAAATTCGCCTTTCGGACGTGGACAAAACACGCTGGAAAGAAGATTTATTGGCAGATAAAGAGGCATTGGATAGTTTGTTGTCGCAAACAGATTTTATATCCACCAAAGGAGACAATAAACTAAGTTTGTTGAAAGACCTTATAAGTAAAAAGATAGAAAACCCGATCAATGAAGGAAATAAGAAAGTAATTATTTTTACGGCTTTTGCCGATACAGCCAATTATTTGTACGCATCGTTGAGTAAATGGTTTGCTGAGAAATATCAACTGAATACGGCCTTGATTACAGGTAGTAAATGTAAAAGTACTTCCACACATATCCATGCCGATTTAAATACTTTATTGACTTGTTTTTCTCCAATTTCAAAGGGAAAGGCTTTAGCATTTCCGAACCTGAAAGACGAAATTGATTTGCTAATAGGTACAGATTGTATATCTGAGGGTCAAAACTTACAGGATTGCGATTATTTAATCAACTACGATATTCACTGGAATCCGGTGCGGATTATTCAGCGCTTTGGGCGTATCGACCGTATTGGTTCAAAAAATGATACCATTACGCTGGTCAATTTTTGGCCGGATGTTTCATTGGATTCTTATATCAACCTAAAACAACGGGTGGAAAGTAAAATGCTTATTTCCAATCTGACAAGTACGGGCGATGATAATTTGTTGAATACGGAAGAAAAGGACTTGGAATATCGAAAAGCACAACTTCAGCGATTAAAAGATGAAGTAATCGACCTCGAAGATTTGCGTGAAGGTGTATCCATTACCGACTTAGGATTGAATGATTTCCGGATTGATTTGTCGAATTACATTCGCCAATACGGCAAGTTAAAGAACATACCTACAGGTCTGTATGCCATTGCGCAAGCCAATAAAGATTTTGAAACGGGTGTTGTATATGTGTTGAAAAATATCAATAACGAATTGAATATAGATAAACAAAATCGCCTGCATCCGTATTATTTGGTATATATCAAACAAGATGGTTCGGTGGCCTATAATCATATTCAGGCCAAAAAGACACTAGATGCTTTGCGCTTGCTTTGCAAAGGCAATCAAACACCATTTGAAGAGTTGTGCGCTCAATTTAATTTTGAAACTTCGGATGGACGTAAAATGAAACCCTATTCCGATTTGTTGGATAAAAGTATTCGTTCGATATTGAAAACCGAAGACGAAAAAGAAGTATTGTCACTCTTTAAAGCAGGCGGAACAACTGCCCTTGGTAATAAACTTAAAGGGAAAGAAGATTTCAAATTAATATCTTTTGTGGTTATAAGATAATGCTAAAACTACCCACTTCAACAATAGTAGATAAGATTGTTCCAAAAAACAGTTTTGATGAATATGCAACAACGAAACAAAAGAAGTTGCTTACTTCAGTCGTTGCGCGTATTAAGTGGCTGCATAAATTATCCAACCAAACAGTCAACTTACAAGGTAAAGAAGTGATTGAAATTCAGGTTTTTGAATTGGAATTAAAAGAGCAAACCACTATAAATGAATTGTTGCTATTAATTAACAGAGTAATTCCCTATCCGATATTGTTTGTCCTTCGGCATAATGAAGAAGTAATGTATTCCATTTCCAAAAAACATATACATCCTACAAATGAGAATCAAGCTGTTGTAGATTGGACGTTTTCAACCTTATGGAAAAATGTGGTGGAAGATGAATTTGAAATATCACTTTCAAATTCCCTGGACTCTGTGTTTCAGGAAATCTGTTTTAAAATATCAGGAAAGAATCAAGGCAAGGAAAAAGACATAGAAACACTTATTGCCAAAGAACAGCAGCTAAAGCAATTGAATTCTGAAATTGAGAAAACTCAGAAAGCAATTGAAAAATGCAGGCAGTTTAATAAAAAAGTGGAGTTGAATCATCACTTGAATTGTTTGGCACAAGAAAAAAGTAACGTCGATAAAAACTAAAACAAAATTTATTAACAAACAAACAAACAAACAAACAAACAAACAAACAAACAAACTATTGAATGGAATTATCGAAAGCAAAAGCCTTTAGTAGCTTTATACTGGAAGCTAGGAATGCGTTTGATCGTGTATTTAGTCGCGAAATCACGGAGAAAGAACTGGAAAGCATAAAAGCAACTTATTCAGGAGCTGAATTTGAGAGAAACAAAAAGGAGTTTGATGCAGAGCTTTTAGCCAATTATAAAGAGTATAGGGATGAGAGTTTATTGATGGAATATATCCGGGCAACATTACAAGAAGGTCGTACTAAAAAGTTTTCGATAGATGTTAACGGAAATATACTAAAAAATGAATGGGAAACCGGATTTTTGTTGAATCTGAAAAAGGATATTGAATCGCAGCTCCGGTTAATCGAGTTGTTTTATGATTTTAATCATGATTTTGAGCATGAAGAATTAATGTATTATTGTCAAAGACTAGAAGCAGCCGAAAATAGTATAGACGAAGTGGATAAACTTATCAGCATAGCCAATTTACCACCTGCCATGGATAGCCGTTTTGATTTTGAATTATTGCTCAAGGAATGTGAAAGGCTTACAACTTTAACAGAAAGAATAAAACTGATAACCAAACGGGTGTATGAATTTAAACAGTGGAAAATTCAGAATAACAAAGTCAACGATGGGTTTGGTGAGTTCTTAGTAACTGATTATAGTGATTTGTACTATACGAAATTTGAAAAGCTGTGCGAACTTGAATTTAAAAAATTGGAGGAATTAAATAAATTAGAAATTTCTGCTCCCAATACAACAGAAACAAATAAAATGGCTGAAGCTGAAGAAGTACGATTAACTTATTCGGATTATATCTGGAAATCGTCGGGAACCGATTTGCTGGAGTTGGCGGCTGCTTTGTATCAGAATAAAAGTATTGAGCGCCGGGACGGAAAAGACATGACACGCAAAGAATTGATAGATTTTTTTCAGAAGTTATTCGATACGAATATTGCTTTTATTGAAGATAAACTGACCAAAGCTTCTGGCAGAAATGACAAAACCCCTTTCTTAGATAATCTCTCGCAGCAATTTATAAATTTTGCAGATGGTAAGGAGGCGAAAAAGGCTAAAAGACGTTAAGACATACTATATAGTACTATATTCATGCTTATTTTCTGCAAAAAAGGCCAACTTTATCTGTCAGTATATCAATTGCTTATGAAAATTTTTATGCTAGTAGTAGTACTAGTAGCACGTCGAAAATTTGGCCCTGCCGTAATTTTGCATCGTCGGAATCAACGAAGAAAGGCGGTTTTGCTTTTCGGGTTCAGAGGATGACCAATACAACTATGAGCATAGCTCAGAATCCAGTCATGGGTAAAATGGCAAAATCGTTCGCAAATGTGAACACCTACGTCCACAAAGGACAGAATGTAATCAGTGCCAAGGCGTTTAACCGCAAGGACAAAAACTCCGAAGCGCAGCAGAGTCACCGAGCCGGCTTTAAGCTGATAAGCGATGTGTGGGCATCACTTGGCGGCTATGGCGAAAACGGGTTTCCTGTGCGGGCTGAGAAACTTTCGGCATTCAATGTATTTATGTCGTTGAACTTGCCTAAAGCTATCGACAGCTCGGGCGATGTGCCGGTAGTTGATTATAGCCTGTTGCAAATTGCCAAAGGCTCGTTGCAGGGGGTTGATAATGTAACGGCAAGTATTACCCCGCAGGGCATTACGCTCGAAGGCGAAACTTTATCCGATTTCCCCAAAGCATTGGCAACCGATGTGATTACCGTATTGGTAAAAAAAGTGAATGGCACGGTAAAAGCAGATCGTCAGGCACGCGGCACGGGAGCAGAGTTTACAGTTCAGTTGGCAATGCCGGGTATAGCGGCAGCCGATATTGAGTTTGTGTATGTATTTACAAACTCAGCCGATGGAAATAAGGTGTCGAATTCGGTGTATGTAGCGGTGGTATAAGTAAGACCGTGTTGATTTGTTAACAAAAGCCCCTGCCTATTTAAAAATGGACAGGGGCTTTCTAATGTAATATCTATCTCAGAATTTTTTCATAAGCTCCTTTTGTTTGGAGTAATTCCACCGCTTTCTGGAGTGATTCGTTGTCGGCATCGATAACCTGATAATACTCATTCACTTCCCACAGGTCGCGCGCTACGAGTGCTTTCAACTGCAATTTTATCAAATCCCTGGATGTATCGAACTGTTTTTGATTAAACACAATCTTTTCTTTTTCGGCAAATTGCTTTAACTCTTCGAGAATTGAATCGCTAATTTCGAAGCCTTTGAGAAACTTGTCAAAGGTTTTAAATTGCATTTTAAGCTGAGCTCTGTTTTTATCAATATAACGCACCGACACTTTGTTGATAACGCCTTGACCCACAATTTTTCGATGATAATCGGTGTATCGCATGGTATCGAGTGGCACAAAAATATCAGGCATAATGCCACCACCACCGTAAACAGTGCGTTTGAGTTGCAAGGTTTGATATTTGAGTGAATCAGGAAAATGAATGCTATCGGCATGTAAAAACTCTCCGTTTTTGAATCGATCCATCAAGTCCTTTTCATATTTTTCGACACCATCTTTGTACGATTTTTGAATACAACGACCCGTTGGGGTGTAATAGCGAGCGGTAGTCAACCGAAGCATTGAACCATCGACCAAAGGCAACTGGCGCTGTACCAAACCTTTGCCAAATGTGCGTCGACCAATAATTATCCCACGATCCCAATCCTGAATAGCACCCGACAGAATTTCGCTTGCCGAAGCTGAGTATTCGTCTACAAGCACAATCAACTTACCCGTCTCGAAACCACCAACGGCAGTTGATTCCATAATGCTTTTGGGCTGATTGAGCCCTTTCGTGTACACAACTAACTTATCTTTACTCAAGAATTCATCGGCTAATTGGTTAGCAGCATGTAAATAACCGCCACCATTACCTTGTAGACTCAAAATTAAGTGTTTCATACCTGCTTTTTGTAGTTTTGCAAATCCAGCCTGAAACTCCTCAACAGTAGTGCTTCCAAAATTATTAATTTTTATATAGCCAATATCTTTCCCTATCATGTAAGTTGCATCTACACTATGAATTGGAATTTTATCACGAATAATTTTAAAAATCAGCAATTCAGCATCGGCTCCTCGTTTAATTTTTACCGTTACTTCTGTCCCTTTGGGGCCACGGAGGCGCTTCATAATATCCGAATTTTGCATTTTGACGCCAGCAATCAATTCCTCGCCAATATAAATGATGCGGTCGCCGGCTTGCACTCCCACTTTTTCGGCAGGAGCACCCGATATGGTTTGCACCACCAGCAAAGTATCTTCGAGCAATTGAAATTGTATACCAACACCTTCGAAACTACCTTCGAGCGGTTCATTTACGCGGTCGACCTCTTCTTTCGAAATGTACGACGAGTGTGGATCAAGCTCTTTTAGCATTGATACAATAGCAGATTCTACCAACTTTTTATCATTAATAGTATCGACATACAAACTTGAAATTGCCGAAAGAGCATTACTTAATTTGCGTTGTTGAAGTTGCGAAACACCTTGAGCGAATGAATTGAAAGCGATGAAAACAGAAATTATTGATAGGGCAAATTTTTTCATGTAGTTGTTGAATGTTACATATTAATTATTATTTGCAAATTTAGAAAAAAATCGTTTTGTCTATTAATTTGTTTTGAATTTAAAACATAAGGCTATAAATAATTAACAAACTAAGAGCTTTAATAAAAGTATAAAGTTAAAATTGTTTCAAACTGTAGAAGCGGTAGAATAGGTAGAATAGGTAGAATAGGTAATATTGTTTTTTATACAAAACTATACTAATTGTTTTACAAAATAATCTACATTTTGTATTGCATATTGAAATTGTATCAAAAAAAATGATATAAAATATTTCAAATCTATTACAAAATGACTTTAATTAATACAAAATTGAACTATATTGAAGTATTTATGTTTAAAACATAAATGTACTAATAACAAACAATTAAAATAAAAACAATGAGATACATACTACTAAAAATAAATGTAATGATGTTGTTGGGACTCACTCTCACACCATTGCAAAGTCAAACAACCCTGAATGTGAAGCCAACTGGAGGTGGTGCGCCAACTACATACACGCTGAGTGGTATTCGTAAGCTTACCTTCCCAAGTGTTGGTAACTTTACTATAAACAAAACCATAGGTGGTGCCGACAATTATTCACTTACGAGTGTACAACACCTAAAATTCAGCAGTCTAACTACTGAAAAAGCAAACATTTTTGATGCAAAATCAGAATTTCAGCTGTTCCCAAATCCGGTGAATGACGTACTAAATATACGACTATCTTTGGATGAAAATTTGGTTGGTGCCACCCAAAACGATGTTCGCCCCGTCTCAACGGTAGAAATTTTATCTATTGATGGTAAAATACTTTACAGAACAAACCTAACAGATTTTGGCACTAACCATCAAATAAATGTTTCGCAGTTCGAACAAGGCATTTACTTGTGCCGCTTAAACAATGGAAATCGAATCCAAACAATTAAATTCTTTAAAAAATAATCAGTTCAGATGGGGCGCTCCCGTCTCTACGAAAACGCAAATAACAACAAATTTAATGAAAATAATACTTTTAGCAATAGCAATTTTCTTAATGGGTGCAGGAATCTTGAATGCCCAAAATGATACTATGTACGTATATAAGGCTGGCGTGGTAGTTGGCAAATACAATGTTAATACAGAAATCGACAGTGTCATTTTTTACAAACCAGCCGAACCAACTAATTCGCCCACTTATGTAGCTCGAATACTGATACCAGCAGGCACTTTTACGATGGGAAGCCCTGAAACAGAGTATGGTAGAATTAACTATGGATTTTTCAATGAAGTTCAGCATTCCGTTACCCTCAGTGCTTTTCGTATGAGTAAGTACGAGATAACAAATGCACAATTTGCAGCGTTTTGTAATTCTAAAAATATCGGTAGCGATGGGCTTTATGCAGCAGGTTCTAATCCAACTCAAAGAATTATTTGGGAGAGCAACGCTGGATCATTCGATTTTGGATTACATTATACTAATGGACTTTGGGTACCAGCAGCAGGGTACGAAAATTCGCCTGTAATAAATGTAAATTGGTTTGGAGCTACAGATTTTGCTAATTCAATAGGTGGCAAACTCCCAACCGAAGCGCAATGGGAGTATGCGTGCCGCGCTGGTACTACTACACCTTTCAACACAGGTAACTGTTTAACAAATTCGGATGCTTGTTATGATTGGTCGTTTACTTATAATACATGTATTAATACAATTACAACAAGGTTGACCCATACCCATCCTGTAGGTTCGTACCTTCCTAATGCTTTCGGGTTGTAAGATATGCACGGCAACGTGCAAGAATGGTGCTCAGATTATATTGGCGTATATACTACCTCACCGCAGACCGATCCTATTAATCTTGAGAGGAATACTGGGCATCGGATGATGCGTGGGGGTTGTTACAATGATCAAGCTGGTTATTCAAGATCTGCTATGCGGAGTTCTCAAATGCCTGAGGTAGGTTACTTTACGTATGGTTTTAGAGTGGCTTTTGCTGAATAGTTGTTCGATATAAAGCTCATTTCGAATAGATTTAAACACAAAAGTTTAATATTTGAAAAGCCCTGAATAATATATATTCGGGGCTTTTTTTATTGACAAATAAGGGTCTGTAAATAATTAACAAACAAAGAGCTTTAGCAAACTGCAAGCTGCATTTAATTCGTCGGGGCGACAGTTTTTGATAGCGGCAATTTCTCGGTAAGTATTTTCTATTTGCGAATTTGTGGTGTCTGTTTCGATACAGAGTTTGTCTATGGGGGTAATTTCCACACTTTTCAGGTTGAAGTTTTCGCCAAACGAAAGTGCAAAACCATGCTGAAGCAATTGTGAAGCTAATTCGGGCTTACCACGAAACCCGTGTAGAACCCAATTTTGTGTTGGTGCAAAGCGCTTTTTTAGTAAAACCAATTCGTTGGTGGCAGCTACACAATGGATAATCATGGGCTTTTGGTATTTTTCGGAAAGCATAACTTGCCGCTCGAAAAAATAAGCCTGCTCTTTGAGTGAAGCTTTGGAATTTCGATCAAAACCACACTCACCAACTGCCTTTACTCGATCGTCGGCAATTATTGTTTCTAACAAATCTATGGCCGTAGGATTGGTTTCGTGCGCATCCCATGGGTGAATGCCTACAGAGAAAAAGCGGTGCGACGATGCAGACAGCACTCGAACGCAATCGTCGAGCGCTAGGTTTATAACCGCAAACGGATTATCTGTATGTATATTATGGGTGTGTGTATCGATATATGCAAGCATTGTAACAAATAGTTTTTATGGTATAAACATACAGCTGTGCGTTAAATTTAGTTCAAATATAAGCGATATTTTATAAAAATGCAAATTTAACGTCAAATCTATTGTCTAAATCAATTATTGTTCGTAGTTTTGCGAACAACAAACAAAATCAATTAAAACAATGAATTGCTGCGAAAAAAATATTGATACAGAACAACTTGCTCGTTTTGCAAAAGCAATGGGGCATCCCACACGCATCGAAATTCTCTGTTATTTAGCGTCACTAGATAGTTGCTTTTTTGGCGATATACACAACGAACTACCTATTGCAAAAGCAACTGTTTCGCAACATTTAAAAGAATTGAAAGACGCAGGACTTATACAGGGCGAAATTGAAACACCCAAAGTAAGGTATTGCATCAACAAAGAAAATTGGGAAAAGGCGCAACAATACTTCAACGGCTTTTTTGAAACAAAAAAAGAAAAGGTTGGGTGTTGTGCCTCTTAAAACTGCCCCAAGCCCCCAAAAGAGATGTAAATTACCATCGTTTTTTTTAACATAAGATTATTTATCAAATCAAAAACTCTAATTAACAATTAATTGCGAGTATTTTAATATTACATAGCAAATAACAGTAACCTCTCTTACTCCCCTTTAGGGGTCGGGGGCAAATTTATATCAATATGCAAATTCTAATTCTCGGCACAGGTTGTCCAAAGTGCAAGACACTTGAAAAAATGACTCGCGAAGTAGTAGAACAAAATGGAATTTCGGCTGAAATTTCGAAAGTAGAAGACATTATGGAAATAATGAAATTCAACGTTATGTCTACTCCAGCAATAGTCGTTGATGGCAAAGTAGTTTTGAAAGGCCGCTTACCATCCGAAAAAGAATTAACAGAAATACTAACAAAAAAGGTTTTTACATTATGAGAAAATTAATCGTTTTCGTGTTGCTTTTTACAAGCATGTTGACTTATGCTGCCACCAAAGTGGAAGTGTATTATTTTCATTACTCCCGTAGATGTGCTACTTGCAATGCCGTAGAGGACGTTTCGAAAAAAACTATTTCAGAATCATTCTCTTCGCAATTCAAAAAACGCGAAATCACCTTTAAATCCGTCAATCTTGATGAAAAATCGAGCGATGCACTTGCAAAAAAATGCAAAGCCGAAGGGCAAGCATTATTAATAGTGAGCAATGGAAAGCGAGTTGACCTAACCGACAAAGCGTTTATGTATGCTAAGAGCAATCCTGAAAAGCTAAAAGCGGAAATTAAAAAGGCGATAGACAATATGCTCTAATTTACCATTTATTCATTTACCATTTACCATTTACCATTTGAAAGATGGAAATTCTGCAAAGCATTTTAGAAAACACCCAATATTCGTTTATAACGGCCATTATTTTAGGTCTAATGACAGCCATTAGCCCATGCCCGTTGGCAACCAACATTTCAGCTATTGGGTTTATTAGTCGCGATTTAAAAGACAGCAAGCGTGTATTTATCAGCGGATTAGTATACACACTTGGTCGTGCGATTAGTTATACTGGATTAGCATTAATCATTTTTTTTGGCGCAAGTAAAATGAACATCTCTATGCTTTTTCAGGGCTGGGGCGAAAAATTATTAGGCCCAGTTATGATTCTAATCGGGCTTTTTATGCTCGATGTTATTAAACTAAAATTTCCGGGCTTCTCTGGTCTTACCGATAAAATTGGCGAACGAAGCAAAGGTAGTTATTGGAGCACCCTGTTGCTCGGAATGGTTTTCGCGCTGGCATTTTGTCCGTACAGTGGCGTATTGTATTTTGTAATGCTAATACCGATTACCGTTGCAAGTGCTAGCGGTCTGTATCTGCCTATACTATTTGCCATTGCCACCGGACTGCCCGTCATCATTTTTGCATGGCTATTGGCTTATGCAGTTGGGAATGTAGGAAAATTGTACAACCAAATCAAATTTTTCGAACTTTGGTTTCGCAGGGTGGTTTCGGTGATATTTATTGGGGTGGGTATATATTATGTGGTGATATTTTTTATCGCTTAAGCCGGCCTAGCCTACCCCTAGCCCCTAAAGGGGGATAAGAAAAGAACCCCTAGCCCCTAAAGGGAAAGTATATTTAATTTTATATTTATTTATATTATACACTGATATTGAATTACTTAATTTATTTATTTGAGTCGTTTGTATGTTGATACATTACACAAACATTACACAAATGAAGGTATTTAATTACAAACAGATACAAAGATATAACATTTAGAGGAAATATTGAGGTCTATATTAGTGTAAAAACTGTAAGCTGGTTATCCTTTATTTTATTCGGCAATATTACACAATTCTTTTTGAATTTCAATTTCATTTTGCAAGCCCTAGTGATTTTT
>JAIFKX010000231.1 GCA_020049335.1 Paludibacter sp.
AATAATGGTGATCCCGAAGTGCCATCGCGTTATAACGGTCATAAAGCGGCTTGGTTGCAAGAATTTGATACCAAAACCGACCAAATGGTTGGACCTCGCAAAGTGTTGCGCGATGGAGGTTTTCGTCCGCAGGATAAACCAATTTGGATAGAGGGACCGCATGTTTATAAAATCAAAGGAAAATACTATTTAATGACTGCCGAAGGTGGTACAGGCGACAACCATTCGGAGGTAATTTACCGCAGCGATTCGTTGTGGGGGAAATACGAACCTTATGCAGGAAATCCAATTCTGACCCAACGCACATTACCTCGCAGCCGTACCAACCCTGTTAGTAATACCGGACATGCCGACATTATTGATACGCCGGAAGGTGATTGGTGGGCAGTGTTTTTGGGTTGCCGTCCGTTCCAATATCCGTATGAAAACTTGGGTCGCGAAACCTTTATGATGCCTGTAAAATGGAATGTTGATGGTTTTCCAATTTTGACTCAGGGTAAAGATACCGTTCCATTGATAATCAAACGAAAAGGAGTGAAACGTGACCCTAAGATTTTAAGGGGAAACTTTACGGTAACAGACCAATTCAGTACTTCGAAATTGGGAGATGAATGGTTGATGTTGCGCACACCAGTGCAATTACCTTACAGTTTAACCACTACTAAAGGATTTTTAGACTTGAAATGTTTGCCTATCACATCGTTGGAACGCAAAACACCGGCTGCTGTGCTTCGTCGCATTCAGCATCATAAATTTGAGGCTATTACCAGTGTTTTATTTCAGCCAAAAACAGAAAGTGAAGCCGCCGGAATTATTGTTTTTCGCGATGAACCGTATCAATATCAGTTGCTTATAAGCAAGGAAAATACTGTAACTACGCTTTCGTTGATAAAAGTTATACCACACGAAATGGAAAAACAAAAGAAAGCAATTCCAACTATTTTAGCTACGTCAGCACCGTTAGAAAATAAAAAAGCGATAAAACTAAGAGTCGTTTCCGATGGTCCAACTTTTTCATTTTATTATTCCGAAAATAAAAAATGGATACAAGTGGGCGACAAAGTGGATGCAAAACATCTGTCAACTGAAGTTGCAGGTGGATTTATTGGAACAACCATTGGGATGTATGCAACAGGAAACCATTATTAAATAGGCAGATATTGTAATGATAACACTTGTATCCAAATAACTAATTTTATTTGTTTCTTTATTTAACAATAAACTTTTCGTTTTGAATTTATTTTTTTAATCATAAATTGTTATCATTTTGCACCTATATTTTATTTAACTAAACACTATTTTTACAAACGTTATTCAGCGATAATTTAGTCCTTTTTGTGAAACTAATTTCTGTTTGCTAAAATGCCTCCATCTATTCTGCAATTTAACACTAACGAGCTTGTGTCTATGTTTTAATATTTCTGTTTGCATAAATGAATTTACTCAGGTATTTACTATGACAGACCTATTTAGAGATATAATATATAGTGTATGTTGGTGTTATAGGTGTTTTCCCTGACTGAATTATAGTGTTTTAGATTGATTAATGAGAGTTGCTTATTCAGTTGTATGTTTATTTGTTAAATTCAAAATATAGATAAGTTTAAAAATTATCTTTATTTTGTGACAGTAAACTGTTGATTTGATTTTTACATTTCATGGTAATTAAGTTGTTCAAAAAGAAAGATGCTTACAAAGAAAGTATATTTATTGATTTTTAATTTACTGTTATTCTCTTTATGGGCTTTGTCTCAAAGAAAATCTATTCCATTCCATTTGGATCAAGAAAAAAGAATTATTTTGGAATATATTATTAAAGGAGAAAAAGTTAAGTTGTTTCTTGATACGGGTACCTCAGATTGCGTTTTAGACACAAAAGTTTCTGATAAACTTAATTTTTTATCACATAAAAAAAATAGAGAAATTACAATGACAACAATTGGTAATATACCATATAAGGTTATATTGCCTGATGGCTTGTATAAAACAGATAGTATTTTTAGTGGTAGTTGGGGACTTACTGACATGAGTATAACTCGAAAATTATTAAATCTAGGTGATGAGGTCGATGGATTTGTTGGTATTGATTTTAAAATAAATAAAATCGTAGAGCTTGACTTTATAAATAATCAATTGTGTTTCTGGGACTCAGTACCTCAAACATATTTGAAAAATTTTAAAGGGATCAAAGTAGCTTTGGTTAAGTCTGATTTTGGAAGAGAAACAAAAGACTCTTATTTATGGTCAAAAGATTCATATATTAAAGGAGTGTTAACTGTTGCTGATACTATTAAATTGCATCCAATTTTCTTATTTGATACTGGAGGCCCCAGATATAGTGTCGTAGTGGTTTATGATAGCTTATTATTGAAGAAAATGGTCGCTTACAAAAAAATAGCATATGAAAAATTTGGTATTAATTACCCAACGACACGTTTACAAATACCTGAATTAGGCATTGATTCAGCGTATGTACGATTAAATATATTACCAAAATGTTTTTTTGATAAAAAGAAAATAGATGCAGTTGAGCCTAATTATGTTGTTGGACTTCTTGGCGTAGACTTCTTTCTACAGTATGAAAAGATTTTGTTCGATTGTAAAAATAGATTTGGGTATTTTATAAAAAAAGAGTAAATCCAATACGGATTAAAACTATAAAAATGATACTGTAAATCATTGAATGTTCTCAATAATTCAATATGTAACTTATGAATAAATACTCTTCTTTAATTATTTGTGTGTTTTTTATAGTACAATCGATTTCCTTAAATTTTGCTCAAACAAAAACGAATGAAGCAAAAGGAAAAGTTTCTTCAAATAGTGATTATAATCCTCAAATAAGCCCTGTTGATTCAACAGCATTGGCTATACTTGATAAGAAGATTGTTCCATATAATTATTTAATTAAGAAATGTTATATAGACCAAACAGCAAAAGTAATTAATGTACTCAATCCCAAAGATGCGGTTTATTACTATGGGAAAAATGCAAAAGGAGGAGCAGTAATAGCAATATCAATTGAAAAATTATGAAAAAAACAATTATACTTTTTCAGTTTCTCATAGCTATTCTGACATCTGCTCTGAGTCAAAACTTTTCAATCATTGGCAAAATAGATAAAACCTCTGGTTATGTATATTTAGTTACTTTCACAGGAGAAAAATTTTCTAAAATTGATTCGACAATCATAACCCAAGGTAGATTTAGTTTTGAAGGCAAATGCGATACAACTTATTTAGCGGTTGTTTCCTGTGGTAATTATCCTGATAGCGTTATATCGACAAGATTAATATTGGAGTCAGGGAATATAGAGGTCTTGTTGGGTAAAACTTCGAAAATTGGCGGTACTCAATTAAATAACCTGTATCAATCACATCTTGTTTTGTATAATGAGATAAATGATAGTTTGAATTTTGTTTTGAATTCAATGTCAAATAGTAGTTTTTCGAATGTACAAGTGGCGAAGATGAAAAATAGATTAAATGATTTACGGTTCAATTTCATTAAACAAAATATTAATAATTTTATTGGTAGAAATTTGTTTAATGAACATAGATTGTATTGTTCTGAAAAACAATTTGATGAAATTTATGCAAGTGCAGATAGTACATTTAAATTAGATCCTGAAAATAAAAGATTTGCTCTCTGGGTTAAAAATAGATTTGCTGAATTTAAAACTAAATCCAATAATTTTACACGTCTATCTGGTCAGAAGTTTACAGATAACACTTTTTTATTGGAGAATCGAAAGGAGGTGAAACTATCTGATTTTATTGGAAAATCAAAATATGTTTTACTTGACTTTTGGGCAACATGGTGCGGCCCTTGTATGTCGGAGATGTCATCAATAAGAAATCTTTATGTTAAATATAAAGATCTTGGATTAAATGTAATTGGAATTTCATTAGATACTAATTTTAATATATGGAAGAAATCAATCCAAGATAATGATTTTATATGGACACAATTAAAAGTGAACAATAATGAGACTGAACTGAAATCAGCTTATGATTTTAGTGGTATTCCATATACCGTGTTGATAGATCAAAATGGGAAAATTGTAGCTACTGGTTTTAGAGGTGGTATGTTAGATGGAATCATTTCAAAGCTATTAAATGATAAATAATTTTCCACATTTCATTCAACTTGACGCCATGGATTGTGGTCCAACCTGCTTGCGTATAGTTGCCAAGTATTATGGTCATTCTTTTTATTTTCAAACTCTACGTGAGAAAAGTTTTATCACACGCGAAGGTATTTCGATGCTCGGTATATGCGATGCTGCTGATGGTTCATTTACATTGTTTAATGCCGTTTATATCTGTTGGGCTATTGGTAGTATCGGACTTTTAAAGTTGGGCGTTTACAAAATTTAGAACTTAACAATTTGAATCATTATTCATCAATACACTCCGTATTGGTTATTCGCAATCGCTTTTTTGCTTTAATGCTTATAAATGCGATAAGCAAATTATTTAATCATTTTTTTTGCTTACTTTTATCCTTGAAATTTTAGTTCATCCATGAAAAATCACATATCAAAATTATTCATTTCCATCCTTTTTTTATCTCTTTTGGGAAATGTAAAAGCGCAATTTCCATATATTTTTGATATGGTGCATCATAACCCGGGTGAAGTGCATTTTGTGACCAACTATAATGACCCACAAGTTATCAAGTCGATAGGGGTAAATGGCAAGGTGTTTTTTCTATTCGAGTCGGGTGTGATGGGTATCAATTGGAGTACGTTTGACCCAGCAGTTTTGCCAGTTGGAACAGCCGATAGAACTTGGGTAGATGCCAAAGCCGCTGAAATAAACAAGGATTACGACGCTGCCAAAGCTGCTGGTTTGCAGGTATATTGCATGTCCGATTTGATGGTTTTCCCAAAACGATTGGTTGATAAATACAAGATGACCACTTCGTTTAAAGACATTAGAGATACCCTTACGCAACGTATGTTGCGCGAAGAACTCCGAATGATGTTCCGTGATTTTCCACAATTGGACGGTATTGT
>JAIFKX010000170.1 GCA_020049335.1 Paludibacter sp.
ATCTATCTTAATCCTTTCAATCGAGCTATAATTTTCAATAATCCGTCTCTATTTTTAGCTTCGTGATAAAATTTGGGTAATTTTTCGAGCAATGTAAAATGTGTCCTATCCTTATTCTCTCGTAAAGTAGCCGAAATATAACGTTCTAAGTATTCCAAATGCTTATCGTTGTATGCCCAAAAAATGTCATTTTTGAAAGGAGCTTGCAGCCAAAGTTCGGCATTAAAATACTGGTTTGCTGGCATTTCGATAGTTCCGTTTTTTAGTGCCGTAGTTGTTTCTTTGTTGTATCCGCAATGCGAGCACAGCAGTCGAGCAGTTTTTGTTTCAACATTCACTTTTGCCATTGCTTTCTTGCCACACGAAGGACAAGCAACCCAAACTTCTTGGTAGAAATTGGAAAGTACTAAGTTTTCGTCTTGAAATCGGTTGGGCATATATTTTACTAAAGTAGAATTACTTATGCTTATAACAAGAATACCTTGTTAAAGTTGTATGACTTTAAAATCCCTCTAATTTACAACTACACTTTGGCGTGTACAAAAGTCATTCATAACTATCTACAGCGCGTATTTAAACTATTGTTCGCATTAAAGTGTTTTAATAATTGTACTAAAACAAATCACCATGCTACGAACATTCAAATTATTTTTTATGGCAATAACCGGAATTATCAGCTTTACTGCTTGTGCCAAAACGCCTCCGTCCACCAATGCTATTTCGGATTTCGAACTGCAAAAATACCTTGGTACTTGGTACGAAGTTGCACGCTTCGACCATAGTTTCGAACGCGGATTGTCCAATGTTACAGCCACTTACAGCTTACGACCCGATGGTAATGTAAAAGTTGTAAACCGTGGCTTCAAAACCAAATCGAATACATGGAGCGAATCGGTTGGAAAGGCAAAATTTGCGGGTGATAAAAATATTGGCAGTCTGAAAGTTTCGTTCTTTGGACCATTCTACGGAGCTTACAACATAGTAAAACTCGACAACGAATATAAATACTCACTTGTGGTAAGCAGTGGGTTCGATTATTTGTGGTTGCTCTCGCGTCAAAAAACAATTCCCGAAGATATTAAAAAAGCATACCTCCAAAAAGCCCAAGAGCTGGGATTCGATACCGAAAAACTGATTTGGGTAAAACAATAATAACGTATCTCAATAACGCGAAGCAAATAACGGCTTTAGCCCAATAACGCGAAGCAAATAACGCCCGCAGGGCAAATAACGCAAAGCAAATAACGCACGAAGTGCAAATAACGCGAAGCTACTTTCTCCCAAAGTCTGCCGGTATTTCGCCCCACACTTCGGTTTCCCATTTAAGCACTTTATTCGTATATTTGTTTTCGGCCAACCATTTCTCGGCACGGGTCAATAGGTCGAAAAGGACAGCATTTTTATCCGTTTTTTCAATTTTTGTTTTTGACTTTCCTGTTCGTAACCAAGCCAAAGCAGTCATGCTGTCGGTATAAATCGGCAAATCGCTGCCTTTTTGTTTCATCAAAGCCAAGGCATGAACAAGAGCCAGAAATTCGCCTATATTATTTGAACCATCGGGGTATGGTCCCATTTTGAAAATTTCTGACCCGTTTTTGGTATACACACCTCGGTATTCCATCGGGCCAGGATTGCCACTACAAGCAGCATCCACCGCTATACTTTCGGGGTTGGGCAATCCCACTTTGGCAATTTGCTCGGCAGTAGGTTTAGGCGTTGCAGTTTTGGCATTTTTGCCCACATAATCCCAGTAGGGCGAGCAAAAAGCTTCCCGAGCTTCCTCCATAGTGGCAAACGACTTAAATTTTGCTTCGCCAAAACCATGCGTTTGCTTTTTGCACTCCTCCCACGATTTGTATATGCCCGGCTCATGACCGTCCCACACCACAAAAAAGTTATTTTTCTTTTTACTCATTTTTAATTCTAAAAAGGGTTTCACCGCAGGGGTAACCCGTCTGCATTTCTCGCTCATATTCAGCAGCGGGCTCGTTTACCAAAAATAATTCAAGCTGATTTTTTGTTTCAAAACCACCCAATTTCGAGCGGTAAGTGCCTGAAACCTGCGGGTTTTCAATTTCCAACTTTCGGTTTTTCGACATAATCAAAAACTCTTCTTCTTTTTCAATGCCCAAAAAGCGGCGGTTAGCCAAATTTGCAGCAATGCCCGTTGTGCTACTTCCCGTAAAGGGGTCTAAAACCCATGCGTTTTGGGGCGTCGAAGCCAAAATAATGCGCGTAAGCAATGCCAACGGCTTTTGTGTGGGGTGCTTGCCACACGATTTTTCCCAAGGTGCAATGGCTGGCAGTTTCCAAACATCCTTCATTTGTTTATCGCCATTTAGTTGCTTCATTAAATCATAATTGTAATAATGAGGTACTTTCTCACATTTTCGAGCCCAAATAATTTGTTCAGTTGAATAGGTGAAATAACGACACGAAAAGTTCGGTGGTGGATTCGTTTTTTCCCAAGTAATAACATTCAAAATCTTAAATCCAAGTTCGTTTAGAATTTGACCGACAGAGAATATATTATGCATAGAACCACTAATCCAAATAGTGGCATCATCTTTCATTTTGTCGCGAATGAGCGAAATCCAACGGCGGTTAAATTCGTTGATATATTCAAAACCACCTGATTTATCCCAATCTCCTTTATTTACACTAACTATCTTCCCGCTTTGTATAGATAATCCATTGTTCGATAAAAAGTATGGTGGGTCGGCAAAAACCATATCAAATTTATGTTCAAACTGTGGCAAAACATCCATTGTATCTCCTTTGAGAAGATAGAAGTTTTTGTCTGAGGACTTATAAAATGGCTCAATCATGTCAAAATATTTACTGCCAAAAGTTTGGTTACAAAATGGCAAATTTAATTTAGTTCTCTTGGATTTTTTCCTAACAGATAATATATTAGAACAATTTTTATTATTATGAAATGATTTGATGAAGTATCTTATTTCTTAACATTTCCAAATTCACTAAATAATCTGATTTGTCAAAATACTCTCTTAAAGGTTTAAGAGCTGATTTCCAACCTGCACCATCAGTAACCCAAATAAATTCAATTCCTTGTCGGTGATAGCGGTTATACATCTCACAATATTCTGTTGCGGTTGATTTTAGTTTAGAGCCACCGCCACTACCATAAAAATTCACTTCCATTAAATATAATTTGCCGTTTTTACATATTGCAAAATCCATAATACGTGATGATTTATCTACTTCAATATCAATATCCCATTTACTTTTAATCTTTTTAGATGTTGCTTGTGCTATATATTCTGCATTATTCTTTTGACAAAATTCTTCTACAAAAACCTCTACAATACCTTCCATCATAGTTCCTCCACGATTTTTTCGACCGTTACTATCTAAACCTACTTCAACACCTATTGTATAATCAACTAGGTTTTTTACCTGCTTATTTTTTAAAATATCAGCTAAACCTGAATTTAAAACAAATTTTACCAAATCATTTATTTGCTCATCGGTTGGCGAACTTATTGAAAAATCAAATTTTGTAGAAATAAATGCTTTTACATCAATTAGAACTTCAAATGATTTATCGCGACAGGCTATAAGAAATGGAAATGCTTTTATCACACTTGGATATTGTTTTATTAGCAAAGCTGTTTCTTTTTCAAAATCATCTTTTCCAATTAAATAATTAAGTAGATTAAGTTCCTTTTCTATAGGTTTGATATTGTCAAAAACCTTTTTCCAATTTACAAAATAGTCCCAAGTCGTGATTTTTTTTCGAAAACTATTTCGTATATAATCAAATAATTCGTCATCGTTAGTCAAACAAATTATATTCGTTAGTTTTTTCATTAAGAGTTTATTTTTTATTTTTGACAATGAATTAAATAATTTTTATGTAGTACAGCAATATCTAAATAGCTCAAGTTCATTCTTTTCGCAGCCTCAAGTCTATGTTGTCCATCTCGTAAATAATAGTTATTATCAACTGCAATTGGTTCCCAAAAAGACAAATCAAATGAATTTACAATTCTTTCAACAACATATTCACTGACATTGTTATCAAAACTAAATAGTGTCCTATCAATCTTAATTTTATTGATATTTACTTTTTCTACTATATCAGAAATTGCAGAAAATGATTTTTTAATAAAATCATTTGTAGGGATGTAATTTTCGGGATGATTATTTGTTATCAGAAGTTCACTCAATTTTCCTCTTTTGTCAGGGTTTGCATTAATGCTTCTTTTTGCGTCTACTCTACAGATGTTGAATTCACTATAAAGGTCATCAAAAAAGTTATCATTCATATCTTTACCTTTCACATCAGAATTACTTAATATCCAATTATGTCCCATTAGATTCAATTTGGCACAAAAATCCCTTAACCGTATTTGCTCTAAATCATCAAATTCATCTTTTGCATAAGAATTAAAACTTGATGTTTTGCTTAATGGTTTGTAGGGTGGGTCAAAATAAAAAAGTGTATTTTGATTTACAAAATCTATTGTCTTTTGGTAATCTCCAGATAGAATTTCAACTTTTTGTAAAGCATTGCTAACTGCTAAAATATTTTCGCTATTGCAGATAGTTGGTTTTTTGTATATACCCGTCGGAACATTATATAAGTTGTTTTTATTTACACGATAAAGACCGTTAAAGCAAGTACGATTGAGAAAGATAAAAAGCGCTGCTTGAGTGCATTTATCTGTGTTTCGAGAGTTATATATTTCTCTTTTCTCGTAATAATACTCTCTTTTTTCTATTTCTTTTAAGTCTAACAAATGATACTCGTTTTGCAAGATTTCTAGAATTGAAATTAGTTCTTTTGGTTTTGAAGCAATTATCTTATATGTATTAATCAAATCTTCATTAATGTCATTTATAACGGCTTTCTCCATGTTTGGAAATTTATTTATCATCCAAAATAAAATTGCTCCACTTCCTACAAAAGGTTCAATATAAGTAAATTTAGATTTGGTGTA
Source organism: Paludibacter sp. (assembly GCA_020049335.1). Taxonomy (GTDB): domain Bacteria; phylum Bacteroidota; class Bacteroidia; order Bacteroidales; family Paludibacteraceae; genus Paludibacter. The sequence goes on from JAIFKX010000170.1 coordinate 4,968, forward strand.
TTGAAAAGGAATTACCTTTTCAATTTCTGTTATTAATTGAGTTTTTCCACCCGTTTTGTTCTCCATTATTATTTTTATTGCTTTAAAGATTAGTTTTGAACTCTTTTCAGAGTGATAATTTATTATGACAAAAAAATTATTTTTGAGTCACACCTAAAAGTTTGGCTAAATCTATTGTTGATTGTCAATTAGTCTGTAAGGCGTGCAGATATTCATTTTTTTGTTTTAATGCGATTCCAATTCTCTCAACAACCCCTACCACTAAAGCATTTCCCATGAAGAATGCTCTTTTTGTATCTGAAACACCCTCGTATTTTGTGTGATTATCAGGGAACATATTTAAGCGTTCTAGTTCTATCGGTGTAAGTCTTCTATACCCCTTTGAGTCTTTAATTACGTGTTTAAATCTCGATGGTGAATCTCCACCCTCACCAGTTATAATTGTTCTCGATGGCTTGTGTAATGAATCTGGGAAAATCATATTTCCTTGACTATATTTATATTCAATTCCAGATTTATTTTTCTTGATTTTCGTAAACGCACCTTTCAAATACAACCATTTATCTAAATCTTTTTCGTCAATATAAAATTCATCGGGAACTTCACCATTTTGAATAATATCTTTCATAATTATGTAGTTACCTTCATGTTTTGCCTTGGTTTTTACGGTCGTAACAATTCCATTAATCATCATTCCAGTGTTTTCAAACACTCCAGAAGTTCCATTTTTGTTGAAATTTTCGGATATTTCAACCATATCGCCTTTCAGCTTAAACTCGGTTGGAAACAAAACTTCTTCTGAAGTTACTGGAAAAGCAGTTGCAAGTGTTCCTTCTTCAAGAATCCATTCGTTTGGCGTCATATCCTTTATTTCGTTGTAAATATCAGTTTGACAATGGTATGCAAGAATATAAATTCTTCTTCTTCGTTGTGGCATACCGTACTCGGCAGCATTAATTACCCTCCATTCTACAGCATATCCTAAATCATTCAAACTTTTTAAGATAATTGCAAAATCTCTTCCACGTTGTCCCGATGGGGAAATTAAAAGTCGATCAACATTTTCTAGAAAAAGATATTTTGGTTTTACTTCCTTTTCAGTCAGAATTTTATGAATAGACCACCACAAAACTCCTTTTTTCCCGATAAGTCCTTTTGAGTTTTTTAGCGTTGTTGCCACGGAATAGTCTTGACATGGAAATCCGCCAACTAACAAGTCGTGGTCTGGAATTGACGAAACATCGACCGTTGCAATATCCTGATTACAATGCGATTCCTTATCCCAACGCTTTTCGTAAACCAAAGATGCGTGTTGCATTTTTGTTGACGGTTCAAATTGATTACTCCAAACCACTTTATAAGGCGATTCAAAGTTATCACGATAACCAGATGAAGCAGATTTCTTATTCCATCCTTCAAGTCCAAGTCTAAAACCACCAACTCCGGCAAATAATTCTACAACTTTTATTTTATTTTCCATGTTGAATCGTTTTTAGGTATTTGACTTTTTCTTCCGCAACTTTTAAGGCCTCTTCTCCGTTTTCTTCGTAAAGAACATACGAAGCTAATTTGTCGCTTAGCCATGATGTAACTAGTTGATTTTTATCTAAGTTATAAAACTCAGCAAATTTTTGAACCTGCTCTTTTGTGGGCTTTCGTTCCCCTCTTTCAAATTTGCTGATAATGGCTTGGTCGATATCCATTGATGCAGCAACTTGCCTAAGAAAAAGACCTTTCTCTTCTCTTGCAATTCTAATTAAATCTGCGAATGTATCCATGAGACAATATTTGTTTTGACAAAAATAGTCAAATATTTTGAATTACAATTCACTTCTCAAATATATTTTCAATGTAATTGTATAATGTCAATTATTTTGACATTTAGGTCTCATATTAAGATGTTGACAAATAAGGAATTAACGACAAGTACAAATAAAGTTCAAAGCATAATAACAATTAAAATGTATCAATTATTACCAAATAAATTATACAAATGCGTTGCAAATGCAAAGTTAGCGAAATTTGTTTGTTTGGCGTAATACTGGGAGTTTTTATTTGTTGGAGAGTTAAAAGGGAAGCGCTATTTTTCAGT
>JAIFKX010000326.1 GCA_020049335.1 Paludibacter sp.
AGCTCAAAAACACTTTAGGCGCATTATCGTCGCTACTTCGGAGCGAAATTTCAGGGTACGAAAGACCTTGCGGTAGCTGCGGCCAAGCCTGACGAATGATGGTAGAAGCTTCGAAACGCGCTGTGGCTGGGTTGACATGCTTGTCTAATTGTATGGAAATATTTCCCCAACCATTGCCCGAATTGGAATTGATTTTTTTTACGCCACTTAAACGGCTAAGCATGGCTTCGAGCTTCGATGTAACTTCTTTTTCCACCACTATGGGTGAGCTGCCGTACAAACTGTACGAAATGCTGAGTTGCGGCAGCACTTCCGAAGGCGCAAGTTAACGGAAAATGAAGATAGGTTGTGGAATGGTTTATTCATTTATCGAATATTCATTAATTGGTCGAATTGGCAGGATAGGGAGCTATTTTTTTCAAAATCGAACAAGGTAAGTTTGCGTAATTTGTAATAACTCAACCAATAGTTTTTCAGTGCCACAATGTAATTTTTTTGAGCCGTATTTAATCTGCCAAGCGATAAAGTAAGACTGTTAATATCGGCTTTGCCAATAATAAAACGTTGTTTGGTGCTATTGAAAGCCATATTTGCTAGCTCTTTTGCTTCTTCGGCACTTGCAATTAAATTTAGTTGTACGCCAAAATCGCTTACAGTGAGCACTACATCTTGCTCCAAATTGGTTTGCGATTGTTCGGTGGATATTCGTGTTACATTGAGGTTACTTTTGGCCATATTTACTTTGCCTTTGCGCACGCCCCAATCAACCAAAGGTATATTTAAGCCTATACGCACCACATCTTGTTGAAGTGGTTTATCGTAGGCACTTCTGAAATTATCGGCCACCTGATTAAAGCCTACACTTGCCGAAAAAGTGGCATCAAAAGCCGCTTTCCGCTCGGTACGTTCTACCTCGCGCTGCGATTCCAGCAGGTTTTGTTGGTTTTGCAAATAATCGGGATTGTTCGCTACCGATAAACTTAATGCTTGCTGCGCAGTTACTGGTATCTCTGTTGGTAATGGGGGGAGAACAAGCCTTATTTCGGTGTTTTTTGGTAAATTGAGGAACGAAACAAAACTAAACATGGCTCTTTTCAAATCCACATCTACAGTTTTGAGTGTGTTTTTGGCATTCAAAGCATCTAACTTTAGTGTTAGCAAGTCCGATTGCGAAATGGCAGCAATTTTCAATCGCTCAGTTCCAATACTATAAAGCGAATCGGATGAATTTACATTTTCCACAGCCAAATCATATTCCATTTGCGCCATTGCCAAATTAAAAAAGTATTGAATCACTGTTCCCGCTATTTCTTCCGTCGAATAAAGATATTCTTTCTTTGCTTTTTCGTATTTGAGGGGTTCTATTTTGCGTTCCCATTTAAAACTATTAAAGCCAAACAGGCTCTGCGAATAGCCCATGCGTAAAGGAACGCTTGTAAATTGGGAATAGGGATTCGTTCCCATATTCCGAAAATATCCCAATTCTGAATCAATAAAAAATGTACCTCCTGTAAAATCAACATTCTGACTCAACGATAAATTACCATAAGCATATAGCGACTGCTGCTGGCGGTACACATCAATATTGTTTTCGGAATCGTAGCGGCTCACAATATCGCGGTTGTAACGCACGGGAGTCATCTGCAACGACAGCAACGGTAAGCGTGCCGCCTTATACGATTTATATTCCCAATAGCTGGCGCGGTAAATATTTTTGGCTCTGAATGCTTGCAGCGAACTATCGGTAGCAATGACGATACATTGATGTAAATCAAGCTTACTCTGTTGCGAAAATAGATTTATCGAAACAGATAGAATGGTAAGTACGAATAAGGATTTTAGTGTTTTCATATTGTTATATCTGCCCCCTAACCCCCTAAAGGGGGAATAAAGAAGGATAGTGATTTATTTAATCTTCTTATTTTGTGATAAATATTATTTCTTGCCCTTTACTCCCCCTTTAGGGGGCTGGGGGCCGATTGCTTTTTTCTCCCCCTTTTGGGGGTTGGGGGGCTTTTTTTTGCACCCACCAATAAGCCAGTGGAACAACAAATAGACTGATGGGTGTTCCGATAATCATACCTCCAATAATAGAAATGGCCAATGGTTTTTCGAGTTCCGAACCCATATCCGAAGTAAAAAACAAGGGCAACATACAAACTATAGAGGTTAAACTGGTCATAATAATGGAGTTCAACCGCCGATGACCTGCCTCGTGAATGGCCTCCATAATGCCCATGCCACTTTTGCGCAACTGGTTCATTATATCCACTTTAAGTATACTATCGTTGATAATGATTCCGCAGGACACCACTATTCCAATGGCCGACATCAGGTTTAAACTATGCCCCATAAGCATCAACAGTGCCAACGATGCCGTTATATCAATTGGAATTTCCAACAACACGATAAATGGCTGAACAAAGCTTTCGAACTGGGCGGCTAATATAAAGTACATCAGCAGAATAGATATCAGCAGGATTACTACCATCTGACTCATCAGGGTTTTATTGCTGAAAAACGCCCCCGAGAAAGCCACATCCCACACGGCATCTGTTTTGGCTTTTTCTTTGAGTGAACCGATTATTTTATCGGGCTGCTTGCTGTTGTAAAAATAAAAGGGCGTAAACTCACCATTTTTACCCGCCACAATGGTTTTTACATCTTCGGCTACCGTAAAACTCAAAAAAGTGGAAAGTGGCACACTGTTGCGCTTGCCCATTGCGTCGGTGCTGGTGTTTATCAGCGTTTTGTCAAATGCCTTGCGAATATCCTGTTCGTTCTCGCCAATAACAATAGGTAAATACTGCTGAGTAGACCGCAATACGGCAAAATTATTTTCTTTAAAAACAGTTTTTACCGTTCGGTAAATGTCGTTGTAGGATGCGCCGTAGAGTATCATCTTTTGTTTGTCGATGCTGATATTGAGCTGGTTTTGATACGACACGCCGGTAGGCGTTTCGCCAGTTGCTTTTTCCACATCATTTTTAAGCTCACTGAGCATAAGCGGGTCGGAGTAGGCCGCTTTGTTTTTGCAATAATACTCGGCCACAATGTCGGGTTCGCCGGTTGTAAATATCCGTTCGAAAATGGTAGTTGTAGGCGCAAAAGTCACAATCGCATCAGGATAATCTCGTTTCAGCTTATCTTCAATCTTCGTTTTCAATGCTGGAATTTGGTCGTTTTCGGGCAGTTTAAGGTACACCTCCGATTCGGACGACGACTGCTCTTGCTGATAATTGAGTAAATATTGTTGCTGACTAACCAAAGCCGAATGCTCTGAAACATTGGCTTTTACACTTTCCAACAAATGGTTTATCCGTTCCGCATTTTCACTCACATGTATATTTTCGTTCCACTCCACTTTCATAATCAATTCGTTCTGACTAATATCAGGCATTTTTTCTTTTCGGATAAGCTGAAACAATAGCACACAAATTGGTAAAACTGCCAACATTACTACCAATGTCAGGACCTTGTGTGCAAATATCCAATTGATACTTTGATGATAGATTTTTTCGTGAACGCCTATAGTTTTTTCTGTTTTGTGATGCTTTGTTTTTATTATTTTGTTATTTAATACCTTTAAAAATCGTGGTGTTTTCATCGAAAAAACCAGTTTGTACAACACGGGAAGCAGTATAATACCCGTAATATACGACACCAATAGCCCTACAGTTACCGAAAATGCCTGGTCGTAAAAAATGGCACCAGCTATTCCACTCAAAAATATTAGCGGCACAAAAACCGAAATAGAAGTAAATGAAGAACTTAACATAGGCGCAATAACCTCATTAGTGCCTTTTATGCACGATTCGTCGAGCGAGAGACCCTCTTTGCGGTATTGCCCTATATTATCGGTCACAATTATTGAACTATCAATCATATTTCCAAAAGCCAATATTAAGCCTGTAAGCGATACGATATTGATGGACACCTGAAATAAATAAAAGAATAACAAGCTGATAACCAGTGAAACAAGCATACTAATGCCAATAATGAGCGGTGACTTTACATCGCGCATAAAGAGCGCAGACACAAAGCAGATAAAAATAAATGCCAAGAGCATGTTTTGTTTCAAATTGCTGATGGTATAATCGAGCAATTCGGTTTGGTTCTGCGAAATCTGAAAATCAATGGTTGGATAGGTTTTTCGCAAACGGTTCATTTCATTGTCGATGGCAGTTTTCAGGTTGTCCATATTCTCGCCGGTTTGCTTAATCACTGCCAACGTTACCGCCCTTCGGCCATTGTAATAGGCCATGCCTCGCTCTTTTTCGGGCACAATTTCGATGGTGGCTAAATCCTTGAGCTGATATATTTTATCGTTTTTACGAATAAAAATAGCTTGCATATCTTCCACGGTGCGCATTACGGCCGAAAACTTAATATTGTATTCGTAATGCCCATCTTTTACCAACATGCTGCCCGGCTCAATATTATTGTTGCTCAGTGCTTGTTCAATATCCGAAAGGCTGATACCTGTCATTTGCAATTTATCAGCATCGGGCAACACCAGCACCTGACGGCGCATAAGCCCTGTGGCATCCACCAAGGCAACTTGTGGCAGTTGTTCAATACGACGTTTCACCACATTTTCGGCAAATTCCGACATGTCCAGAAAATCGGATTCCGTATATTTATCGTCTTTTAGCGTTAAATTCAGGTTGAACACCGGAATATCTGTAGCACTGGCTTTTACCACCCGTGGCCGATCTACTCCACGAGGGATGCGCCCCATTGCTGCATCAATCTTTTCATTTACTTCCACGAAAGCCAACTCCGTGTTGGTGCCATGTTCAAAGCTTAACCGAATCACCGCATTGCCATCGCGCGTTTCGGACTGCACATTGCGTAACTTGCTCACCTGCATCAATTGCCTGCGTAGTGGCGATACCACCGTATTTTCCAACTCACGCGCCGCACTATTGCCATGCGTTACGTGTACTGTTATTTCTGGTATAGCTATATCGGGCAATAAGGACACAGGTATATTTAGGTACGTGATGATACCTAGTATAAAAAATGCCCTAAAGCTCATAAATACAGCTATCGGACGGTTAATTAAGAATTTTATCATTTAGGTTATTTAATTAATGCTGTAGAACATTAAAATTGGATTGCCATCCTCTGGAAAATCAATTATC
>JAIFKX010000217.1 GCA_020049335.1 Paludibacter sp.
GTCATTTCCGCCAACCAATAATTCATTTCGGTATTGATATTTACGGTGTATTTGCTATCCCAGGGTGGAATTAATTTGTCGTTCCAAATTCCCTGCAAATTAGCTGGTTGTGTGCCCGGTCGTGACGAAGAAATTAGTAAATAGCGACCATACTGATAAAGCAAAGCCACCAAATTTGGGTCTTTATCTTTGCTGTACGACATAAGTCGTTCGTTGGTTGGACGAACCGTAAGCTCCGTTTTGCCTAAATCGATGCTTGTGCGGTTGTAAAGTTTTTGATAGTCGGCTATGTGCGTTTTTTTCGCTTTTTCAAATTTCAATCCTTCAATTGATTTTTGATAGTTATTGCAACGTTCTGATGCATTGGCACTAATGTCGTTATAATTCACAAAATTGGTAGCAGCCACTAATTTAAGCACAACTGTAGTTGCATTTTTTACCTCTATAGCATTAATATTGGCCACCAAACTACCATCGCTGTTTTGAACCAATAAGCGCGATTCAAAATTAATTTTACTCACAGGATATTTGAAATTGCCTTTCTTTTCGTAATAATCGTAAGGGTAATTATTGGCATTTCCTTTCAGAACCAATTGATTGCCAAGTGCGGTAATTGTTTTGGTATAATGTGGCGAAGCTAATTCAATTTTAAAATTCAACGCACGGGCTTTACTGGCTGTAATTTTTACAAAAATAGCTTGGTCGGGAAACGAAGCAAAAACTTCGCGGGTAAAAGTTACACCATCAACCACATATTTCACAGTTGAAATTGCTTTATCAATCTGCAAATCGCGGTAAAAATCAGTAGCCTTTTCGTGTCCTGTGACATAAATTGCTTGTTGGCCATGCTGTGAGCATCCTGCTGTTTTCCGGCAAAAAGCAATCCGCGTATAGAGTCCAAATACTGGAATGCACCTTTGTGTGCATAATCGTGAGGCTGACCAGTCCACACTGTTTCTTCGTTAAACTGAATAGTTTCCTTATCGGTTCCACCATAAATCATGGCAGCCATACGTCCATTGCCAATTGGCAAAGCTTCAGTCCAGATTTTGGCAGGTTGGTTGTACCACAGTTTGAGTTGTTGACCTTGTGTAAAATTCACACATAATAAAGCAGAAATCAGAAGTAATTTTGGCAGTGAAATTCTTATCATCGACATTAAATTTTTGTTATCTGCAAAAATAACAAAAAATTATGCAAACTCAAGGTACGAAATGATATTTTTTAGTGGATAAAATAATAACAAGCATATCAATTTAGCAAATAAAACCATCAAGCATCTCAGTAATTACAACTCCTCTTCTTTCCACTCTACAATATTTCGTTCCTCGTCCGAAAAGTTTATGCCAATCAACGTAATGGGTTTTCCGTTCGACAAATAAGGTGTTGCATATCCTTTTTCCTTTATTTGAGCAATAGCAATATCGGCCGATTGATTCATTTTATACTCAAAAATGTAAATATGGTCGTGATTAACAATAATTGCATCAACACGCCCTTTATTGATATGGACTTCGTTGTGAATACTGGCACCAATCAACCTAAAAATGGAGAAAATAATATTCTGATAATTCTCTTCCATATTCGAACGTTGACTATATGGTATGGCGGCAATGTGGCTTTTGAGAACGCTTTGCATTTCGGCTGTGTCATTGGCAATAATCGCCATTTGAAGTCGTACAATTTCACTCGAAACATCTTGTAGGTTACGTTCGGTAAGCATTCCCAACAAATGATGCTCAAACGCTATTTCAATTTCGAGGTTTGGAAAATTAAGTTTGTAAAGCGTTTTGTTAAATACAAACTGAGCACTTTCGATGGTTAAGTAACCTGTTTGAAGTAAGAGTGGAGCTGCTAGCATATTGGTTACATCAAACGAATCTAACACAAAATCAGGTATTTGCTCATTGATGGTTTTGAAAAAATCTATATGTTGTTTTTTTAAAACTTTGAAAATAAAAGAGGGGCTACCAGTTGAAAACCAATAATTTGAAAATCGACCACCCTCATTAATGAACATACCCAACGATACTGGATTGTACACCGTTAGGGCATCTTCATGAAATCGAAAGCCATTATACCACTGACGTATAGTTTCTCTGTATTCCTTTCTGTCCAACTTATTTTTGTCCGCTAGTTCGTCTATCCGTTCACCAAAATAATGCTCTACCTCATCTTGCGTATAACCATACATGGTGGCAAATTGCTCACTCATTGTGATATCACGCAAGTTATTAAGTTTGGAGAATATCGATACCTTCGAAAATTTGGTTACACCAGTCATAAAAACAAAGCGCAAATGTTCGTCGGATGCTTTGATGTTTATATAAAAATTCTCCAACACCTGACGAATTTCCTCGATGTGCGGTGCATAAATATTTTCGACTAAGGGCTTATCGTATTCGTCAATCAGAATTACGAGTTTACCGAGCTTGGTTGCTTTTTCAATAAGTTCGCCAAACAATAGTCCCGAATGTAATTCGTCCGAAAGTACAACTCCTAATTCATTGGCATTATCACGCAAAATTGCACACAACCCTTTATTAAGCAATTGAGCAGACTCACACGGGGCTTTCGATATATTCAGATTTATAACCGGATACGATTTCCAATCATAAGGCATGTCGTATATTTTCAAGCCTTTAAATAATTCCTTTTTGCCTTTAAAAATATTTTTCAGAATAGATACCGATAGTGATTTACCAAACCTGCGGGGGCGCGAAAGGAAGAATATGCCTTTGTTCACAGAAATAAGCTTGTGAAAAAAATCAGTTTTATCGACGTACAAATCACCACCCGTGATTACATTCTCGAAAGTATAGTTGCTTGTAGTTATTGATTGTCGCATAGATAAATCCCTTTGAGTGTAAAATATCGATTATACGAATGCAAAGATAGTATAATGTTCATCAACAACCAACTAAATAAAAACGAAAGAATGTCTGAATTTTTAAAATTCTCAGACATTCTTATTCGTAAGTTTTGCTAATTCTTATTTATAAGCTTATTTATAATCCAACCAAGCAGTTAAATTTGCATTTTTATTGCTCACAAAACGTATCCAGCGAGCCTGCGTTGTTGCAGGGAAATTGTATTTGAATTTCGATTTAGCTTTCACTTCAATCGTTTTATAACCCATCCAATCGTTATCGCCCGTTGGGTCAAACTCAATGCTAATTTTGATTGCTTCAGCCGTATGATTAGTGAGTGTAAGCGTTCTTTTATCGTACAAACCAAACAAATAAGCATCGGAAGGAACCGCAGCTTTTACTTCTGCATTTACCCATGGACCACCTTTCCCAACTGGTTTACCGAGTTTCCAAAGGTCGTCGATAGCGCCTGCCCAAACGGTACATTTACCATCGGCCGACGAGAAAATATGTGGATTCGCTTTTTGTTTTGAAGCATCAATGCCTGTGAGCACCATCATACCACGATACGAAACATAATCGTTAATTTGGAAATTGTGTGTCGAAACGGGACGTATTTTAGCAAAACCATCTGCATTTTCGGAAGGCAATTCATAAAATGTGCCACCAAGGCTAAACAAATCGCGCTCCGTAGCTACTTCGCGACAAATACGCAGCTTATTATTTTCAGTTAGATTTTTATAAATATCGGCTCCAAGCGGCAATCTCCAACGACGTTTAGCATCGTCGACCACTAAATATGAGCCAGCATCAACCGTTAATACATTTGTTGGAATAGCCATTTTTGTGCGAATTAATTTAGCTGATTTTTCATCCGTTTTAGGCACAATATTCATATTTTCGTCCATTTCGTAATAACCGACTTCGGTTGTTGTGCCATTTGTAGTACTATTGGCCAAAATTCCCAAAGCACGACGATTATCACCCAAGCTGTAAAGCAAGCCACCGCTTACTTTTGTAGCTTTTGCAGGAACTAATCCCGTAAATATTTTATCGCTTTTCGTAGCACGCTTGCGTAGGTCGGAGTATACAAAACTTACCGTTACCATAGCTTCCTTATTGGCTGTAACACGTACCCATTCGCCCGATTCATTTTCGGTAAAAGCGAGTTGTTTCGCACCTTTGGCCGGTACAACGAGGTCGTAAAGCTTCGTCCATTGGTTGTTTCCGGCTTTATCAACTTCGAAACTAAAGCTTACTTCCGAATTGCTATCGTTTTTAATCCAGGCGCTACGGTTTTGCCATCCGGCAAACAAAAAAGGTTCCGAAACCTGACCCGCTTTTACCAGTTCTTTTTGCCACACAGCACCGCCAGCATCGGTAGTTCCGGTCATATCGGGTTGTTGTAGGCTGGTAAACCAAAGGTTCGATTGCGAATTGCCCGGTCCTTCGACCGTACCTTTAATTTTGCGGGTATTTAAAAATTCTTTGTTGGCAGCATCGTCGCACCCAAAAACCAATTGGTCGTTGTAGCGTGTAAAATCGCCAATCACTTTCAGATACGATGAGCGAGGACGAATGCCTGCCGAGCTTTTGGATGTAAATGAGCCTGGGAAACGCCAAAACATGCCATGCATGGTCATTAAATAATCGCGGTTTTCAACTTTTTCATCCACTCCAATATTCCGAATACGTGGCCATTCGGTATTCCAGCCATGCGCGCCATCATAACTATTGCTTGCTTTGGGCAGTCGGTAAAAAGTCCATTTTCCATTGTCGCGCGTGCCCAAAAGTACCGATTTGTAATCCCAACCTGTTGCCCATAGCGCATCCGTTTTAGGGTTTTCGTTGCCATAAATTCCACCTGGGCCAGTTACTTCAACAAACTGATTACGACGAATAAGTTTCCAATCTTTTCCATCCCATTCGCTCAGTCCACCAGCTTCGATACGCGGGTCTACTTTGGCTTTCCAGCCAGCCTCACCATTGTTCGAAAACACCATTACGCCTTGACCCGAATATAAGCCTTTTCCATGAACACCTTTTAATAAATCGCTTTCGTAGTTTTTCGACAAACCACGACGAGCCTGTTCGTTACCATCCACATAAAGCGTTTTTACATCTAATGATTTTACATCCACTTCGTAAAAACCTTCTTCCATTGTTCCGATAACCACTTTGTTTTGTGGGTCAAAAATATCGCGTGCAATACCTGTATGCCTACCCGGAGCAACCGAAACAGGAATAGTGCGCACATTGCGCTTAGCATCAATGGCATAAGGGCCAATAAACAATTGGTTGGTTTCTTTGTGAATCATTCGATTAGCAGGAGTTCCACCAATACTTTCGGGACGGGTAATTTGCTTTAAATCAGGTGTGATTTCGTACAATTTATCAGATGAGCCAAAAGGCAAATGCGGGCCATACGTAATTACCCACAGGCGGTCGGCAAAATGCACCACAGCACCTGTACCACATTCGCCCTCGTTGTTGAAATAGGCCAACGAAGGATAAATTCCACTTACTTGAAGCGGCTTTTGAACTGTTTGAGCAGTTGAAATTGAGAACAACCCGAAAAGGGTCATAATTGCAAAAAAGGACTTTTTCATTATCATTTATAAAATTTTAAAATTGAACAATTATAATCAAGTAGAAAATCGAATGCAAATCTACTTGTTTTAGCCGTATAAAAAACTTATCTTTGCTATCAAAACATGTTCAAAACTTTGAACAAGATATAT
>JAIFKX010000315.1 GCA_020049335.1 Paludibacter sp.
CTTGATACGATTTTCCGACGCCTGTAGTGCCAAATTCGAGCCCTTTTGCCCATAGTTTTCCATCCACCCATTGCTGCCAAAGGTTGAGCCACGGGTAATCTTTCGTTTTCCATACATAACCTACCAGCAATTTTTTATTTGGTGTAGTTGCAACTATCCAACCAATGCTGTCGGCAAAAATATGAGTGGAGACATAGCTGTCTTTGTTGTACGAAGTACGCAAATTCAATGCGGCTTTGGTGCTGTCACGATAAGCATGCGGAAAAACAAATTCGTACGCAGCGGGATTGGGATAACACATCGTCTGCAGAAATCCCTCTTTGGCATTACTATCAATGAGTGTTGTGGAATCCAAAAACGGTGCGCCTATGGTGGCATGTTGTACCATATTGAATAGTCGGCCTACAGTTGTTATATTCTTAACTTTTTCAGTCACTTTATAAACCGCACTTTTAGCATCCATTTGTATGGTGCGTTCTACAGTTATACCATCAATTGGCGCATTGGCAGTCATTTTTATGGGTTTTCCTCGCTCTGGCTTTTCAAGTTTCCACAGGTCGCGACCCGCCTGTCCGTTATGAGGTACTCCTGCTTTTATTTCGCCATCGGTAGGTGCTCCCCATCTCCCCAAACATAAGAAATGACCTTGAAAAACTGCACCGCATTTATTATTAGCGGGCATTTGCTCTTTGGTTACTTTCCATGTAAATGGATTTAGTTGAAGTGAATTTAGTTGAAATCCGACAATAGCACCACCTTGCAAATCAATAGACAAATGCGAATCAGCATTTTTCAAATTAATAATTGAGGAGGAAGTGGCTTTTGATAATTTTTTGCTTCCCTTTTTTTGTGCAAAAAGGTTGCTCGAAAAAATAATTATCAATAGTAATAGTGTGCTTATTCGTATCGTTCTCATTGAATTAATTTTAAATTCGGTGACTGGTCATCATTTTAATAAATTCGTCTTACTTGAATAGCATTGATTATTGGGTCACCTTTTACCGCTTCAAAATCTATTTTTACTCCATTTGTATTGCTCATACTAACCGGAAATTTGATGACCACAGGTCTTGATTCGCCATAAGTTTTGGCTACGTCCAAATTTTCAATAACGCTATTGCCATTGATATTTACATTGAAAATACGGGTAGTTAGTGTTGCATCCTTCTCTGTAGCAAGCAGATTGAGCATTTTTTCTTTGTCGCGCTTCGATAGTATTTCGGCAAAATAAAGCGTCACTTCATATTCTCCTTGTGGCACATCAATCTGATAGCTACATGCTCCCACATGTTGGGTTTGAAAAAGCGGATCGTCAGAAGTACCGAAAATATCTTTTCCCTCGCCGGGAGTAATTTTATTACTTCTGATATGCATTTTTCCACCTATATATCCCCAACTTCCTTTTTGGTAAGGTTGGTCTGGCATCCACACTTGCCCCATATTATCGGTATAAGAATAATGTGCTCCACATTTAATATTGATAGGTTTAAAAGCCATTTCAGTACTATTAAGCATGCGTGGCAGCAAACTGAATTCCACTGTTTGCGCATCTGAATAAGGTTGTCCATCTTTGTTTATAGTGGCTACTAATGTGTTTTTTCCGTCGTGAAAAGACACGTCGAAATATGTTTTTCCATCCGCACTTTCAGCTTTCTGAATGGCTTTTCCATTGGCAGTTAACAATACATTTTCAATATTGGCATACACCCAAATCCGTTGAGTACAAACACTTGGACATAAGCTATCTTGCACTCCTGAACGCTTGTCACAAAGAGCCGGAAGTATTTTTACAACTGGCGTATTCAGCAATTTTGATTGATAGAAATAGTACAGATCCTTTGGTTTTCTATCCTGCGTGAGCATTCCTTTGAGGTTTACATGAGGGATAGCAGCATCACGCCCTTCGCTATTGAAATCGATTAGATTCCAGATAACTCCACCTGCCACAAAATCATACTTTTGTATTGTTTTCAGGTAATATTCATGATACCGATTTGCCCAATCCACACTGTAATCGTATCGTAATGGGTGTGAAGATCGGATGCGTGTATCGCAGTCGGCACCATATTCGGTTATCATCAGTGGCTTAGTAGGCAAATTGACACGATGATCTTTTAGCAGAAATGAATCAAGTCCGTTAATAGGATCCATATACCAACCATAGTACAGATTCCAACCTACTACATCAGGAATATCAGTAAGCCCTGCCACCTTGTACGTTTTATAATACCCATGATTAGCTATCATAGTGGCACGCGAAGGGTCTATCTTTTTGGCTATATCATTCATTTCTTTTGCCAGTTTGCCAACGTTCTTGAAATATTCAAGTTCGCGTGGCACTATACTGTCAAATTCTTTCGTCACATTCACCCTAAATGGGCGATTAAGGCAAATTTCATTCATCAAACACCAAATAATTACGCTTGGATGATTATAGTTTTGATAAATCATTTCGGTGAGCAGATTTTTAATATTCGTTGAAAACGCATCACTTTCGGTGATGTAATTTACCATTGGTGGCTCTATCGAAGCCAATATTCCTAATCTATCGCAAGCCTCTAACACAGCTTCGTCTTGTGGATAATGCGAAATGCGGATATAATTAGCACCCATTTCTTTGAGCAATTCCATATCGCGCAAATGCAAATAATCGGGAAGGGCATTACCAATTAGCTTGTAATCCTGATGGCGATTGACGCCAATGATTTTGTATGGTTTTCCATTCAGAAAGAAACCTTTATCGGCATCGAAACGATAAAAGCGAAAAGCCAAAGGATTGAGAACCTCATCAACAATTTCACCCGAGGTTGCATCCACTATTTGTGTAGAGATCGAGTATAGATAAGGATTTTCGGGCGACCAAAGTTTATATCCTGTAAACATTTTCTCGTTTTGTTCAATATCCATCGACATGCCGGGTGAAAGCTTAATATTGGAAACTATCTCTTTGATTAAAAATCTATTTGCATCTTTAATTTTGGAAATAATTTTTATTTTCCGAATAACATTTGACTCGTTTAAAACTTTTCCAAAAATACGAACAGTAGCATTGTCTGTTGAAACAGTAGGAGTTTGTATCAACAAGCCTTTTGATGCGTTATTGGTCATATCAAAATGTACAGGATTGGTTGCAATAAGATATACATCGCGGTAAATACCACCATAAAAAGTAAAATCGGCTGATAAAGGAGCAATATCTTTATTATTGCTGTTGTCTACTTTAACCGACAAAATATTTTCAGTTTCAATACTTATATAGTT
Organism: Paludibacter sp.; assembly: GCA_020049335.1. Taxonomy (GTDB): domain Bacteria; phylum Bacteroidota; class Bacteroidia; order Bacteroidales; family Paludibacteraceae; genus Paludibacter. The sequence continues at coordinate 3,262 of JAIFKX010000315.1, forward strand.
GGTTATATCAAATCTGAATGCAGTATAACCTCCAATATGTTTGCCAATAAAACTACCGTTGATAAATACTTCGGTAACTTGATTTGCTCCTTCGAAATGCAAGTACACTTTCTTGCCTTGAAAAGAAGCAGGTAAAGTGATTTTTTTTGAATACCAACCAATCCCTCTGTAATAGCCTCTTATATCGTCCATTACGTCGTCAGTATTCCATGTGTGTGGTATTGTTACGGTTTGCCACAACGAGTCATTAACTGAAGCAGCTACGGTTGAAATATCGCCTTTATGAAATTTCCAACTTTCATTGATAGAATACTTCAAACGAGATGATGAACTGACAGTTATGGCAATAAAACAAAGGATTGTTAGTGTAATAAAAATCTTAATTTTCATTTTAATTAATTATTTTTCAGTTGTTTTTATAGAAAATGCACAGAACACTAGATATAACGCACATACCAGAATCACCAACACCGAACCAACCTGACTGCCTATGGCATCTGAGCTTACACCCATTACGAACGGAATAATGGCACCACCAAAAATTGCTGTAACCATAAGCCCCGAAATTTCATTTACTTTGTCGGGGCGCAACTGTATTGCCATTGCAAAAATTATTGAGAACACATTGGCAATAGAAATACCTACAATGGCAAAAATTGCGAAAAGAAGATATTGATTTTGCACAAAAAGCAATGCCATTATAGCCGCTAAGGCAATAAAAATAGTTGTTTTAAAAAACTTGATAGATGAAATTTTTGATAATAATATTGCTCCCAAAAATGCTCCAGCAGTACGGAAAGCAAAATACATACTGGTTCCGTAACCTGCATCGAGCATACTTAAACCACAACGCTCCATCAATAGTTTCGGAGCGGCAGTATTAACGCCAACATCCACACCCACAACAAACACAATGCCCAGAAACAATAGCAAAATGGTTTTGTCTTTCAGAATAGCAAACACGCTTACAAAAGAACTCACATCGGATTTGGGCTGGTTTTCTTCAATAGGAGTGAGCATCAACCAAACCGTGGAAATGACAGTTATCAGTGCATAAATGGGAAACATATATTGCCAATTGCCCAACGTAGAGGCCGCAAAAGCAGCTATAAACGGACCGGCAAACGACGAAATGGCTTTTACAAACTGACCGGCAGTAAGACTCGAAGCCAACTTATCGCCATGCACCACATTGGTTAAAAGTGGATTAATTGAAACCTGCAAAATGGTATTGGCTATTCCAAGCAACGCAAAAGCGATTAAAGTCATAGAGAAAGTGTAGGCTACCAACGGAATAAGCATTGCCACGATGGTAATGATATTACTCAACAATACTGTGTTTTTACGCCCTATTTTGTTCATCAACATACCCGTTGGAACAGAAAAAAACAAGAACATGGAGAAGAGAGCTACGGGAATCATATTCGACATAGTGTCACTGAGCCCAAAGTCGGCTTTGACGTGTGACGAGGTAATCCCCACCACATCGCAGAAACCCATAATAAAGAACCCGAAAAGAACGGGAAGAATTTTGGAAATTGAATTTGTGTTTTTCATTGAGTTTTTATAGCCCCTAACTACCGAAGGGGGAATAGAGAAAAGTTTGAATTTATTTAGTCCATTTCACTGGATATACAGATTTTACAGTTAGATAATCGAGCAATAGAGTAACTTTCTCATTTTTCCATTGAGTATTAACTTGATAACAGCTATTAGAATTTGAATAAACCATTCCTCCTGATTTATTTATTAATATATTATTGTAAAGAATATTCCCTTTCCCAGGTGGTAAATGTTGAGTTGGCACACCCACCGAAACAGGTCCCCAACTATGCCATGTTGGTATTTTAATACGATTGTCCTGCAGCAAATTATACCCGTCATCGCCATCATGAAAATTAATATCCACCTTTAAGTCATTGTCAATAATCACATTGTATTTACTGAAATTCTGAATGGCTAAATGACGGATTCTTCTAATTTTTTCGTTGCAAATAAGTACATAGCGCGAATTGGAGATATTGTAATAACCCATGCCACCATCGTTTTTATTGTAACAGCGGTCAACAAAATTCCGCCGACATGTAATGTGGTCGGACAAGGTAATACGAATTGGGTCGCTGCCACTCCACAGGATATTGCAATTCTGCACCCAACAATTTCGTGCTTGATGCATCCAGATACTTTCAACAAAAAGCGTTGTGTCGCGTTTTTCGGGTTTATGAAAAACATCAATAGTCCAAGTTGCGGTATCCGAATCTCTATCATTTGGTTCAAAATCAGCCGCTGCGTATTTTAGTGTTATATTCTCCACTCCGGCATTTTCAATTCCGTGCATCAAAATAGCCCCTTTGCGCTTAAAACCAGCAGTCCGCCAAAAATAGCCATGTATTTTAATCCTCAAAATCACCGATTCCTTTGAAACACCTCGAAGAATAACCCCTGTGCGAAGGTTAATTGGCTCATCGATTGTGTATTCTCCGGGCAAGAGCAACAGTACACCGCCTTTTTTTGCTACTTTATCAATGGCTTTCTGCAAGTTAACTTTTGGTGTAATTTTCAACACTATTTTCGTTTCCATCGCATCGGGAATTCCACCTTCTACACCCGCTTTTGCCCATTCAGCCATTGCCGGAAACCGAGCATCAAGCAAAGCGGAATCCAACACGCAACCACGGTCGCCATAGGATTGAGAAAAAAGGGAGAGAGAAAAAAATAAAAGCCCCCCTGCCCCCCGAATGGGGGTTCTGAGAAATGTGCGAAGTAGTTTTTTCATATTAAACGACTGCCTTTCATATACTTGGTCTTATTCCCCTTTAGGGGTTAGGGGTCTCAAAAACTCCTCCTTCTTATCCGTCCTAAAACCTTCTTCATTCATAAAATACCCCAACGTTACCACGCCACGCGGATAAAAATAGCCAATCCACGACCGACTTTCGTTTTCCATGCCATCGTTGTAGGTAAAAGGTGAATTTACATTGTGCTGATAGACAAAGCGGACCGAATTGTTGGTGGAACCGAACCAGCGTTGTGCCACAATATCCGACACCATAATTTTGCTGTACCAAGTTGGTGTTTCACCCGAAGTGAGCGTAACGCCATACGATTTGAGCGACATTGGATATGCTTTTTCGTAGGTAGTTTTAAGCAATTTGGCAGTTTCGGTAATGATAGGTGAATTCATACCAGTGAATCCGGGATACAACAGCGCATCGCCCAACACAACTGACATTTGATTGCCATCGGCGTATTTCTTATCCAACGAAACCGGAATATAACCGTATTGTTTTTGGGCTTTTTTTAGCGTTGCCAAAATCTTTTTAGCTTCATTTTCGTAGAGAATTGCCTGACGTAATCGCAATGCTTCGTTAGGAACATCGAGGATGTTTTTAAAACCTTGACCTTCTCCATCGCTCATTTTCACTAATTCACCAATTTCGTGGTCGCCAGTGGTAATAAGCGACCGAAACATTTCGGCGGACATAGTGTAAGCAGAGATTTGCTTCACACCAACGTAGGTATTTTCGATATAAATGCGGAGCGATTTACTGGAATCGAAAGTAGTCCAACCTTGTGCATGGTCAACTATTCCATTACCATTAATATCTCTATTTACGAGCGAATGCAAAAGCATTTCCACAAAACCCAATTTCTGTTTTACAAACTCATCGTCGCCCGAAATTTTCCAATACCAATAGAGTAAGATGGCATAATTGGTATTTTCCTCGGCAGCCATGTAGGGACCAAAATCGTAATCGGACGATTCGCTGATAAACGGATAATCGCCCACATCGTGCATCACATACGGTCCATATTCAGCAGCACTATAACCTTGATAAAATGCTTTCCGGCCACGTTCGGGTTCACGTTTCACTCGTTCGGTTGCTAAATAATTACTCCATTGCTGTAGTTGTAATTTTAATCGCCATGGATTGAAAAGTGCCACCAATTCTGTTTCGTGCGCCACATCTACAGTGCTTTGGTGCTTAAATCTTCCTTCTAATAAGTAAAAATATGGACGCTGTTTTTCGTCAATCAATAAAAAAGTATTGGCCAAATCGGCGTGAAAAGTCAATGCCATCATCCATTTATCCTGACCGGAAAGTTTGGAACGAAGTAATAAATTTTCGAACTGAGCCGAGGCAGCCATGTTTTTATCAAAATTGGCTTTGGCATACGTTTTTACTTCGTAAATATCTTTCCAAAATGACGTGTAATAATACTTCAAATCCAAATTAATACGATTATCACGCTGCACACGTCCGTTGTAATAAGTTGAGTAAGAATACTGCACATCAACATCCGCTTTAGGAGCAATGGATAATTCGTACGATAAGCCATTGAATGCTTCTTTTTCAAAACCAGTTGTTTTTACGTTCAAGCTCTCTAATGCAATCAAAGCATTGCTTGCAGTTTGGTCTTTGTAATAAATTTCGTTGGCAATGCGACCGTAGCCATAACCCCAAACCGCATATTCCATGATTGGGTTATAAGGCAATTTCTTTAATCCTACAAATAATTTTGCATTGACAGATGTTTCGGTCGTATTTTTCACCTTTACCAAAAGATAAAAGAATGGTGAAATCTGCAATCTAATAGCTTCAGTTTCGTCCAATGAGTTGGCGGGCGTAAAAGGCGAAACCGCCGTAACCGACATTTCCAATCCTTTTGAAGATGTTCCTTTGAGTTGCATGCCCGTCATGGCAAGTTGCATGGTTTGGTTTTGCAAATAGCTCGATTTAATTAGCGGATTTGCTAATCTGAAAATTTCTAACTTTCCATCTTGCTCTATTCCAACCAATAATTCTGAATATTCATCCGAATCGAACCCCAAAGCGCCGGTATGAATACCTCGTTTTCCACTAAAAAAGTTGAGCGAAAATCGGCTACCCATGCGAGAATTCAAGATACCAAGCTGCGAATCATCGTTAATGGAAATGGCTGGCATATCTTTGTCGATAGGGATTCGAGCTGCAAAGACAGAACTGAAAAATAAAAATGAGAATGTAAGTAAATAGATATTTCGTGATGTCATATTTGTTCAAATTTAAGCCCCTAACCCCTAAAGGGGAACTAAATTACCGTTGATTATTTTTAAAAATTCAATTACATGGATATTTAAAATCAAACGATACTAACTTAATTCCCCTTTAGGGGCTAGGGGTTCTCTAATTCCCCTTTAGGGATTAGTGGCAGATATTTATTTTTTCTGAAAATCAAGTTCTGATAAAGGAATACAGTTTATCCAGTAATCATTAGAATAAGGTGGTACAATGTCAGATACAGCCTGTTCTGTAGTGCGATCTCCTTGTCCAATGGTATAGCCTAATGCTTTGCAAAATGGCAAATACCACGCGTCTTCACCAGCTAATTCTTTCCAGCGTTCCATCAATATCATTTCTTCAGTAATGCCCGCATTTGTTTTTGCAACATACGCACCGCCTGCAGTATTCCAAGCACGCTGCGCTACTTTATTAAAATCGGATGAACAATCCATTCCAGCACGTTTTTTAATCATGGCTCTATTTAAATAGAGTTCAGCTAATCTAATCATTGGGATGTTCTGAAATCTTCCTTCGGTGGTTCTAAAATATTTATTAATTAATACAACAGGTTCATTCGTAGCGATTAATCCACCATGTTCTTCGGATATAATGTATTTACCATCATCTGATGCCCCAGTTCTGCGCCCTATAACTTTAATTCCGGTAGCTATTCTGTAAGAAGTAGTATCTTTATAAGCACCTTCGTAACGGTAAAAAAGCCCCATTTCATTTCTATAGCCTGGAGTTATTGGGGTTTTGTTATTCCAGTAACGTTTATCATTAAGTGCTGTAACAGGTTCTGTGCCATCAGCATTCATCCAACCCATTTTCACAAGTGCAGTTTTGGATAATGTCATCTGCAACCAATGAGGAAAGTTTGACCATTTTGGTGAGCTTCCGGTACTTACATTGCCGTTCCCACCATTTTTAGAGTCTCTAGCACATTTATTGAGAAGCGGTAAGTATATAGAGTTGTGAATGGATGGAAACATTTTACTATCTGCGTAAAAAGACCAGAAAATTACTTCAGAACTACCTATATCTGTAGAAAGAATATTGGTACTACTATTATTAAAACAATCAAAAGGGTTGGCTGCTAAAGTATATCCACCATTGTCAATCACATCGTTTAATTCAGTCAAAGCATTATTAGGGTCTGGACTGTCTGCATTGCTAAATTTACCCATGGTAAAATATACTTGCGCCAGAAAAGCTGATGCAGCCCATTTATTAGCTCTTGCTCTGTTTTTGTATGAAACATGCATTCCATCCTCCCAACCAACTGGTAATAGGGATTTAGCCAAAACCAAATCGGATACTATCATTTCATAAATTTCGGAAGTAGTGGTTGGAGCATTACTTAATGCGTCTTCGGAATTAAGAGAAACGTGATCTCTTTTTACAAGAATACGGGAATCATTTGCACCACCGGAAATATATGCTGGACAAAAAGTTATGGCAAGTTGATAATAGGCATAAGCACGCATAAAAAGTAATTCCCCTCTAATTCGATCAACATTTTTGGTTTTGTCTGCAGCTGAACATAATGGAAACGGATTGTTATCAGTTGTTCTATAAAATTCTAAACCGTTATTGCACAATCCAATCACTCCATACAAAGAGCCATAAAGTGTTTCCAGATAAGAAACTCTATCGGTATATTTGCGTTTGTATATTTGATCTGTGGAGTATCCTTCCACATTACCAAAAAAGCGAAAGTAGTCAGATTGCATTACTTGGTTGACCAAATTTAGAACCTGAGGTGTACCATATCCACCATAAAACATCTTGTTATATGGTGAAACGGCTGCGAATTCGAGTTGTGCAACCGTGTTCCATGGGTATTGTGGTTTGCGATCTAATTTAAAAAACTCTTCATTATTGCATGAATTTAAGCAAATGGCGAGTACTATAAATAATATAAATTTAACTTTTTTCATATCGAATGTATTTTTTTGATTAAAATTTAGCAGACAAACCAAAACTAATTGTTTGAGTATTAGGAATGCCTGTTGCATCTACCCACCTAGCTCCTTCGGGATCATAACCTGGATAAGCTGTAAATGTAAGTAAATTAGTAGCCTGAACCGAAACTCTCAGTTGTTGTAAAGCCAATTTTGCAGTGATAATCTTTGGTATAGAATAGCCAAGCGAAAGATTTTTCAACCGAATGAAATCACCTTTATACATGAACTTAGAATGACCATTAGATTCAGGACTGTAATTTCCTTTATTTGTAATGTTAGAATCCCACCAGCCTTTGGCATTACCAACAGGAAAATTTGGGTCATCAGCAGTAGAACTCCATGCTGCACCGGCATAACTACTACCCCATGACTGAATAGGATAGGTTGCATCGGTCTTACCAGGTTCCCATGTGTTTCCTATCATATCAGCTAACAAAACTGTTTGTCCGTTATGCACATACGAACTTCGCCTTCTATTGTAATCATAAATCCAGTTACCACCAGAAAATGTAAAAAACACATTCAAGTCAAAACCATACATTTTAAAAGTATTGTTGAGCCCACCAAAGAGTTTTGGTACTACTGTTCTGTAGTTATCCGCATCAGTAAACAAATAGCGGTTAACTGCCAAGTTCTCTATTGTGGCGGGTATTTTACGTCCAGTTTTAACTGTTTTACCTGTGGAGTTATATTGCGCCTGGTCAATCTCATAAATCATTTCAACGCCCTTTTCCTGGTCTATTCCAGCATATTCAGACATAAAATAAGTCCCTAGTTTATATCCGGTTACATTCTGAGTGCCACTGCTATAACCTATACCTTTACCGCCCACATTTAATGCATCGGTTAGGCTAAGGATTTTATTTTCATTGAATGAGATATTAAACTCGGTACTCCATGAGAAATTTTTGGTGTCAATATTTTTACTGTTAACAGAAAAGTCAATACCATAATTTGCCATATCACCTACATTCATCCACATTCTGGGTTGAGTGCCTCCTACTCCAGTTGACAAAGGTTGGTCAACATACAATAGCATATCAGTTACCTTTTTATAATACCCTTCAATTGAGCCTGAAATTCGACTGTTTAGAAAACCAAAATCTATTCCTAAATCTGTACTATTTGTTGTTTCCCATGTCAAATTTAAGTTTCCAACATTTGTTACCGTAGTACCCGATGCAATAATATCATCAGTTCCATATCTTGAATTATTGCCATAAGTTGTCATAGCCGCACCATTAGGAATGGCATTATTTCCGGTTTGTCCAAAACTACCTTTTAGTTTCAACTGATTCATGATATTCCGAAATGGTTCGAAGAATGCTTCCTCTGAAACTAACCAACCTCCTGAAAATGCTGTAAAGTTACCCCAGAGATTACCACCAGTTGCGGAAGCAAATTTTGTAGACCCATCGCGTCTATAACTTAATGCAAACACATATTTATTTAACAAGCGATAGTCAGTACGGAAAAAATAAGAACGTAAATAATCTTGTGTACTTGTTTGTGATGACATATCTAACTTAACTCCAGCATTAGTGCCTAATTCGGGATACAACCCTCCTAAACTCTTTGCTTCCATTAATCTGGTCCATGAAGTTGAACGCATTGATTCAGTACCTAATACGGTATTGAAAGAGTGTGCTCCAAAAGTATTGTTGTATTTTAAATAGGCATTGTAATTGATCGAAGTCCTATTTACATTTTGATCTAATGAATATGAAAGTGCATCTTCAGTGACATACTGGCTCCTCCAATCTACACTTGAATTGCTGATATAATCCATTCCGAATTCAGTTCGTAACGAGAGACCTTTTATAGCTTCTACTTTAAACTCTGCAAATGTATTAGCTAATACCCTGTTTTGTTCAACATAATCTTGAAGCAGAGACCGGTCGTTGTTTGCTGCTAAGTTGCCCGATTGAGCACTCCAATATCCTGTAGGATTTGTTGCATCCAATATTGGCATCCAAGGCATTGCATTACGGTTTGCTGCTTCGAAAGCGCCTGTTTTTCCACCACCATTTCCAATAGCACCTGCATAACCAGTTTTTACTCTGTTGTTAAGCGAATGTGAAAATGCCATATTCGTTCCAACTTGCAGATTTTTAATGACTGAAAAGTCTGCATTTACACGACCTGTTATTCTATTAATATCATTATTTTTTAAGATTCCAGCATCATTCCTGTAGTTGAAAGAGGTATAAACCGAGCCTCCTTCAAAACCACGAGTCATATTCAAATTAATATCTTTATATTCACCTGTACGTATTGTCTCGTTAAACCAATCTGAATTAGTTGCCAACGCTTGCTCTCTCGAAATTGGGGTGAATTTAACTGTGGCCAAATCAAGTACTGTCATTGGTTGAAATAATTTGGTTGGATCGCCACTTTCATGTTGAACGGCCTTATCCACTAATCCAAACCATTGTTCTGTAGTGGCATATCCTATTTGTTTCGGCGTGCGGGTTAAACTGCTGTATCCCATGGTATAATCCACATTAATTGTTCCTTTACCTCCCATTTTTTTGCCCGATTTGGTAGTAATCATAATTACTCCATTCGAACCACGAGAACCGTAAATGGCTGTAGCAGCAGCATCTTTCAACACCTCCATACTTTCAATATCACTTGGATTAATCATCGACATGGGATCTTGCGAAACGGTGCTGGAGCTTCGCTCCAAACCACCGCCCGAATACATAGGTACACCATCGATAATCCACAATGGATCGTTTCCAGAACTAATAGAATTTACGCCACGCACACGAATAGTAGTAGGTGCGCCGGGCATACCCGAAGCCGTAGTCACATTTACGCCGGCAGCCCTACCTTGCAAACCTTGTGTGGGCGAAATGGTTTTGAGTGCGGTGAGGTCTTCAGATTTTACCGAAGCTGCAGAGCCGGTATAGCTTCGTTTACTTACTGTACCATACCCAACTACCACAACCTCGTCGAGCTTTTTGGTGTCTTCTTCTAAAACAATTTTGTAGGTATTACTTTCGTTTACAGCTATTTCCTGTGGCGTGTAACCTACGTACGTAATGGTGAGTTTTGAATTTACGGGAGCTTCCAAACGGAATTTTCCGTCGAAATCGGTAATTGTTCCCAAGGTTGTTCCTTTTACAAGGATGCTGGCTCCAATTATCGATTCTCCTTTATCATCGGTGATAACACCCGAAATTGGTTTAGAACCGACTTTGGTATTCTGTGCAATGGTTGTTGTTGCCAAAGCACAGAAAAAAAACAATGCGCACAAAAAGAGATTGTGACGCAAAAAAGTTTTTCTTTTCATTGTATATATTAATAAATTATTAGTTTTAAAGCTCATTTGTGGTGATACGTCTTTTTTGACGAAAAAAAGATTACTTTTCCCTAAAGAAGCAGCTGACTTTTGCATTTTTACTTCCAGATTTTTTTGAAACAAAATTGTTAAATCATCAATTTTCAAATTTTTTGCTAAGCATACAAGCTATTTTTAAGTCAAAACATCATTTTTATTCAAGATATATTTTGTACTTTTGCTTCGTATAATACTAAACTCAAATTATTATGTCATCCGGAAATATTATTATTGCTCAACCAGCTAACGATGAGCAAATCAATGCGCTTAAAGCTTTTATGAAAGCTTTGAAAATTAAATTCGAAATTACAACCGAAAAACCTTACAACCCTGAATTTGTCGCTAAAATTCAAGAAAGTAGAGAACAGGTAAGGCGTGGTGAATATACTCGAGTAAAAAAAGAAGATATGGAACACTTTTTAGGTTTAAAATGAGTTACTTCTTAGATTTTTCTAATCAATCGAAAAACGATATTGACTTTCACAAAAAAGCAGGAAACAAAAAATTACTTGCTAAAGCATTTGTGCTTTTAACCGAAATTATGGAGCACCCTTATACTGGAACAGGCAAACCGGAGGCTCTAAAACATAATCTTTCGGGTTTATGGTCTCGTAGAATTAATCAAGAACATCGACTAATCTACGAGGTACTACCCGACAAGATTATCATTCACTCCTTAAGGGGTCATTACAATTAATTCCAAAAGATTGATGTAATTTTTTATCTAAATTCTATCACTTTTGTCTCTTCCGATTTCAATAAAAATTTAGCACTCAATTTTCCTGTAGAATTATCACTCGCATTTAAAACTGTGTACGGTTTTTTGTCCGAAATCTGCAATTCCACCTGTTGTGCCTTTTTGTTTTTATTTATTAAAATAACAATATATCCGCTGCCTGTCCGCAAGGTTTTCATCAAAACACCTTCGGCAAATTTTTTAAATCGAATGGTACTTGCAGGTAATTGCGTTACTAATTCGCGCTCAATAAATTGCGCCAGCGGTCGGTAATTATTCGTTTCACGAGCTGCAACGCCTACCAACGAAGGAATCCAAATCACTTTGCCGTTTCCAAAAGTATTAGTAGTGGCAACAATATCGCCCTGCGCATTTTTTGCCAATGTTTGAGCCGTTGTGGGTTGAATTACGCCTTCCCATAAATGTGCCGGAAGTGTTGCCTTCTGGTTTAAAAGCGAAATATTAAAACGGTCATTTACAAAAGGCGCATCTTTGAGCAAACCACCAAAGAGGGAAGTGTATGGAAATGTAGCGTTCGTTTGGTTGTGCATATTTTCGTCGAAAAAGGCCGTTAAACCTTCCACCAACAAGGTGCCGCCTGTAGCTACAAATTGTTCCAATGCTTTCGAATAGTTGGAAGGCAGTGCAATTTGATGTGCCAACACAATCACTTTTCCTTTGTTGTTATTGGTCGAAAAATCAAATTCGTCGATGCATTTTATGTTGGCCTGAATTCCTAATTGTGCAAAAGTTTCGTAAAACCCAATGGCAGAACGAATAGCACCACCCGGCAAACGTCCCGCATAGCTAGCGCCTATAGTTTCGGCACGGCGTTCGCTCCACAGCGATTCCCGCGTGTACAGTATATTAACGCCCGATTCATGCACTTTTGCGCTGGCAAACAATGCCGTATTTTTTTTGAGCACCGTTGCCACTTTCGAAGCGGCTTCAAGTCGGTCGGTGGGTTGGTTTAGCAAGTCGAGCAATGCCCATTCGCCGGCCTCGATACCTGCCGAGCGCACATTGAGCGACCAAAATATCATTCCTTTGGCTCCTGTTCCAATGTTAGTCCAAAGCCATTGCTCAATTTCTTGCTTCGTCGGACACATGGGTATGCCGCCACTCCACAAATTGTTTCCACCCTGTAACTCAGTCATTATCCACGGCTTATGCCCTGCACCCGAACGAATAATTTCGCTATTGGCAGACATGGCATAATGGTAGTTGTTGCGTGAAAAGTTGCCGAAATGCCAACTCGCATGCGCCGAACCACCAAAACTGTCGAGTATCCCACGCCATTTTGTAAAATCGTATTCGGCATAGGTATCAAAAATGGCATGCGTATTTACATGCAAATGACTTGTAGCATCGTGTTTCCTCACTTCCGATTTGAGCCAAGTGAGATACCATGTATTGTAATCCACCAAAAATCGCTCTTCCTGAAATTGCATAATGGGCTTACCTGCTGTATTAAACGCTTTTACAGCGTCTGCTTTCTTCCACTCTACAAATTTTTGAGCAGTAAGCGGTTTGGCAAAAGGCGCTTTTCCGCTACCAATTTCGTTCATCAACACCCAGCCGTAAAGCGATTTATATTGTTTGAAATGCCCCACTACTTGCTTTATATTTTCGGCAATAGAAGCCAAATGCGCATCGGAATCGGGAAATTTAAAACCACCAATATTGGTAAATTCCACCATAGGGAAAAGTGTAGCAATAATGGTAATATTGTTGCGTTCAGCAGCCCGAAAAGCCATATCGAAAGTAGAAAAATCCCACTTTCCATTGCCGTCGTGCATATACGATTCGAACATACGAATGCGGCAAATATCCATATTGTTGTTTTTCAGCATCACAAAAAGCGATTCAATTTCCGCAGCAGATTGCCCACTTTCGATAACAACCTGACCGCCTACCAAAGGCAGCGAATTGTTTGATATTTCGGTTGAAAATGCAAATGGAAAGATAAAAGCAGCAAAAAATGAGAGAAGCATAATATGTTTTTTCATTGAAATAAAATATTAAATTTTACTACAAGTCGCATAGCGACGACCGATTTATTTATGTGAGCGCGGGGTTTTAACCCTATGCTCATTAATGTTTATTTTATTGAAACCGATGCCGGCAAATTCGATTTTCCCCAATTGTTAGGAGTAGCACTCATTTCGAGCACTAGTTTTCCGCCTTTGCTGATTTCGGAATGTTTAAACCAAGCTCTGTTAAGCGACTTACCGTTGAGAGTGGCTTTGGTGACATAAATATTTTTTGCAGCATAATTTTTAGCAATAATCTGAAATTGTTTATTCCCTTCGAGTTCAATCGTTGTTTCAGCGAAAAGAGGTGTCCCAATCAAGTACAAATCCTGCCCAGCAACCGGAAAAAAGCCCATGGCGCTGAACACGTACCACGCCGACATAGAACCCGAATCGTCTTGCCCTGGAATTCCGGCATTGCCAGGCTGATACGCTTTGGTCAGAATATCGTGCACACGGCGTGCTGTCGAAGGATAATCGCCGACATAAATGTATTGATACGGAATCAGAAATTCAGGTTCGTTTTCAATCCCAAAAACAC
>JAIFKX010000189.1 GCA_020049335.1 Paludibacter sp.
ACCCCGGTCATGAAGCTTGGCATACGATTTTAACCAATAATCTTTTTTTTTGATTCAATTTGTTTATAAAAAATGTGTGCTTGGTTTTTGAAAGAGGCTGCTAAAGGTCAGTCTCTTTCAAAAACTTTTTTCAGTTTACTGATTTGTTTGATATTGTTTGTGTTGATGAGCGAATTGTTTCCGAGTTTTTATTTTCCGAAAATGAAGTATAACGCAATTTTGTATTATTGATAAGTTGCAATTTTGGATTGGTAGAATTGCATAAGCTAAAAATGAATTAAATCTAAAGTAATAATGACACGCGACGAATTTAATCAAATTTATTTAGTAGAACCCGTTTTTGAGAAGAGACGAGTTCTTTTTTATGTTTACAAAAACGATAAAGTAGATTATATAACCCCAGCTATTGATTTACAAAAAGCATTCGATTTAGATCATATCGACGATTCGGGCATAAAGCGAGAAATAAAACGATTAGCCGATTCGTTTTTGTGCAAGAGGTATGGGATAGAGCTGTAAAATTTAGAACATAATCATAGAATTAATGCCTATTTGTAGTTATTTTTGATTATAATATTTAAATTTCAGCGACAAAATGAAACATAAGCCCATTTTTTGATTTTAACTAATGTTAAAATCGGTCCGTTTTAGGCAGCTTTGGGACATAAACACCAAATTTCAACGCTCAAAGTATTAAAACATGTTATAAAACACCTTTTTTGATGATTATTTATTGAGAACTCTTGCATGGTATTGAAATATGCCGTATCTTTGCATCGTGATTTTTTCATAGTATTAGATTTAAGGTTAACAAAAAGATTGGTAGATAGTCGTGAGACTAAGCTACCTTTCGTCTTAAGCAGAAAAGAGAAATTAGAAAAGAAATATCAGAAAAGAGAAATTAGAAAAGAATTGAAATTTTTAAACAATAAGAAATCACAATCGTTACTACCTTGTAAATATAATTTCCAAAAACAGCTATTAATCTTCCTACTTATTCCAATTGCACGGGTGGGGGGTAATATTATAAATTATGAAACTAATATTCTTGCTTGCAACTATCCTATTCACACTATCATGCACCGAAATAATTGATATACCAACCAATGCGGCTGATGCAGCTTTGGTGGTAGAGGCAAGTATAGCTCACAACGAAACAGCTATTGTTTTTCTGTCTAAATCAATTGCTTTAAACCAACCAAATAATTTTGAGATGGTTGGTGGGGCAAGTGTTCGCATAACCGACAATTTGGGTAATACCGAACTACTTACCGAAATGTCGACAGGCTTTTATATTTCCAAAACGCTCATAGGCGAAGTGGGCAAAACATATAGTCTGCTAATTAAAAGCGGCTCACAAACAATAACTTCCGAATGCAAAATTCCAACTTATGTTCCTATCGACTCGTTTGAAGTGGTTAACTCTATTTATCCGGGGGGCGGCGCACCGCGTGGCAATCAGGAAGCACCATTTTACGAAATAAAACTAAAATATACCGACCCTGTGGACGAACAGAATTTTTATCGCTTTGAGGTATATTACAATGGCGTGTCGCAAAACCGAAACTATATTTTCGACGATCGATTTACGAACGGTAAGCAAATGGAGAGTAATCTCATTATTTTTAATGATACAGCCAAAGTGGGCGACAAAATAAGTATCGAGATGCAATGCATCGAAAAACAAGTTCACAACTACTTCTCGAGCATGGGCACAGCGTCGAACACTGGTCCTGGCAATTCGTCGAGCCCCGCTAACCCCTATACCAACCTCAATGGCGCTATTTTGGGATACTTCAGCGCGCATACCGTAGAACGTAAAGCATATCTGTTGAAATAAATTCGCAGAAATTTTATCGTAAAATATTTTGATTAAATCGCAGTATATCAGTGCTTTATTTAGGTAAAGTCTTGCTGCCGTTTTCTACCAGAAAATTCAGATTCTTCTCCACTGCTTTTGCTGTTTTCGTTGCTCCGGTATATCCATCAGGTTTAATAGTTGGTACTTTTGATAATTTAATATTGTCCCAATTGCTAAAAAAACCCATCTTTTCAAGACGACGAATATAACTCAATGTTTCGTAGTGCGAAAGTAAAGCAATCTTTTTGATCGTAAATTTTTTGTCGGTAACAACCATGATAGGCGTAGTGTTATTGTAGCCAATTACATCTTTACAATATTCTGTACTTGTCATGGCGTATCCAAAGACTTTATTCTTGTCATTCACTATACGAAACCAATAATCATCCACTTTTTCCACTTTGGTGGCATCGGGAAATACACTTTGAACCACATCTTTGTTCGAAACTTTGGTTAAAACGGGTTCGGCTTGCCTTCTTTGGGCTGAAATACTTACTGTAAATAGTACAGCTATACAAGCTGTTGAGAATTTATTCAAAATCATATTTAAAATCTTTTATCTTTATTTTTTGTTCTTATATCTTCAAGGCGCAAGGCATCTTGTTGTGATAGAGACGCAAGGCATCTTGTTGTGATTGAGATGCAAGGCATCTTGTTCTAATAGAGACGCAAGGCATTGCGTCTCTACGGGATAATGACCATTTCGTTAATTAACTGTTTCGACATCGAATATTTTTCCAACAGAAACAATACATAACGAATATCAACAGCAATATTGCGGCTTAGCTCAGGCAGATATTTATAGTCCGAAGCAACACCTTCGGCTATTCTATCAAAATTCAAGCCAATCAATTCGCCTTTGGCATTGAGTACCGGGCTACCCGAGTTTGCACTCGAAGTATGAAGATTTGATAAGAAATTGACAGGCATTTTTCCATTAACGGAGTATGTTCCAAAATCGGCAGCATCGTATAAATCACCTATTTTTTTAGGAATGGTATAATCTGGATTTCCGGGATTGTCGGCTCGTTTTTCAAAAATACCATCCATAGTGGTAAAATAATCGTACAGCAAGCCGTCGGCCGCTTTTGCGCCGGTTACTTTGCCAAACGAAAGGCGCTGCGTGCGGTTTGCATCGGGTGCAATAAGTTTATTGGCATTCATGCTCGCAATGGCATCCATATACAGATTAAAATATTTTCCTTGCTCGCCTTCGAGTTTTTTGGTTTGATTTAGCACTCTGCGGGTATACACTTCGTAATAGCTTAGCGCAATTTTGTAAAGCGGGTCAGCAGTGAATTTATCAATAGTTGTTGTGTCTACTTTTTGCAAAAATGCCTGTATACTATCGGGCTTGGTAAGCATCGAATTGGCAAAAGCAAAGTCGGTATATTTATCTAAATCGCCATTGAATGGAGCTAAGGATTCGGCCATTACATTCGAAATATAGGCTTTATCCACATTGTTGTAATACAAAAACAACATATCGCGGAACATTTGTTTGTCGATGTCCATATCCCACGATTGGAAGAATTGTTTTGCGAGCGGTTTAAGTCGTTCCACTTCTTCGTCAACAGCTTTTTGATTAATTTTTTTACGATTAAACATTTGTACCAATTTCTCAAACTTTCCGGCAAAAGGCACTAATTCTGCTCCGCTAATGGCCGTTTCGTTAAAGTAGATATCAGCAATTTTCAGTGGAATTAATTTGTTGTAAATGTCCTTTTGCACTGTAATGATATCGCCATATTTTTTAATACGCGCACTATCAGCATTAATCCATACCATCAATTCCTTCTCCTCTGCCAATTTTTGCTCGGTGAGTTTCATGCGTTTCAGTCCGTTGAGTTCGCCTTTCCAGCGCAGGTAATTGTTGGCAATGCTATTCACACGTGCTGTGTAGCGGAATTTTATTTCGGGATGTGCTTTCAGAGCTTCGTTGATAATACGTAGTTTCTCGCCACGAATTTTGATTTTAGCAGGCAGTTCCACATTTTCCATATAGTCCACTGCAAATGATGGAATATTTAGTTTTGTTCGGGCAGGATAACCCATTATCATTGTAAAATCATTTTCTTTCACACCTGCACTCGACACTTTTAGGAACTGATTTCCTTTGAGCGCCACATTTTCTTTGCTGTATTCGGCCGATTTGTTATCCTTACCCACATACACACGCAAAAATGCAAAATCGGCAGCATGACGAGGCCAGCGCCAGTTGTCAGTATCGCCCGCAAATTTTGCCAGCGAAATAGGAGGAGCTGCTACCATCCGCACATCTTTGTATACTTTATAAATCGACATAACAAACTGATTGCCACCCATAAACGACGTAATTTTAGCATCGGTATCGGTGCCACGGGTATATTTGCGACGAACGGCTATTCCGTTTTCGTTTATTTTATTGTTAAATTCGTCAGGAGACTTGCTGTTGGCTCCTTCCAAAATTTCGGCAGTTACATCCACCATTTTTACGAGTTGAATCACACTTAAATCTCTGCAATTGGTTTCCTCTTCGGGTTTTGTTGACCAATAACCAGACTTGATAAAATCGCGACCAGGTTGCGAAAATTGTTCAAGATAACGAATAATTGGGTGAAAATTGGTAATCAACAATCCATTGTCGGACACAAAACTGGCCGTTGCAAAACTATCAAACGCATTGTCGGGGTTCGACAAACCAATCACCGCATCTTTGAGGCAAGCTTTGTTGATACTGTAAATATCGGCAGCACTGAGTTTTAGCCCAGCCTTTTTCATTTGTTTGATATTACGTGTAATATCTTTGGTTAGCCACATTCCTTCGTCGGCACGGAGCTGTAGTGGTAAAATACATATTGCCAAAGCTAAAACCACCCAATATCTCAAATTCTCAAATTTTTTCATTTTCCTAATTATTTATGTATATAATTCTAAATATCCGCGTTTTAAACACCTTTGAAACCTTTCTATTTCCACTGTCTTGTTCCCCTCTCACTTGGGAGAGGGGTTAGGGGTGAGGTAGAAAAATCAATTAAACAAATATCCACCTCACCCCAACCCTCTCCTTGAGGAGAGGGAGCTGCTGACTGCAACGTATAAGCATTTCAGAAATTAACCTATTTTATATGCGTTAACCATCTGATTATCTCATTTCCCAATTTTATCTATCATATTAATTATCAACTTATAATGTCCCGCATTTTGTGGTTGAGTTGCCGAAAGTTGGCTTGCTTTTGCTCGTGTTGCCGTAAGTTGCGAAGCCGCCACCGAAGCCCACACGGTTTCGTTTGCCTGTCGAGGTTCACTTTTGGTGCTGGTTGTAAATAATGGTTGAACCAACGCACAAAGACGGTCGATATACGTAATCTGAATATGACGGTCGAAGTCAGTTAACTGAGGTTTAGCTGTCGAAATCCAAATCTGATTATCCACATCTTTCAAATATGTGGTCAATGAATATCCGTTTTGAAAATAAAGCGGTTCATTGCTCACAATGCGCGATAAAATAAAGTTGCCCAACATATTACCAATTACTCCCGATTGCCATTTGGTAATTTCGTCGGTTTCAGAACCCAGCAGTTGCGTAATCTCAACATTATTTAGCCAGTTGCAATTCACCATTTCATTCACTACAAAACGGATTGCCTCTTTCTGTTTTGTAGCTTCAATTGGCACATACGAACTCGTAATTTGGTTGCCATACGTTCCTTTAAACTGATAGGCGCCACCCAAATACGAAAGCGTTAGGTTGGTAATTCGGAAATACAATTTTGTAAGACCTTCCCAGCGTTTTTGCAATAAATCTAAGTTATGGTAGTGAGTTTAATATTGGCAATGCCGTATTGCGCCGACTTAATCAAATCGTTACCCAATGCATCCGATTGTGCCGATGGGTCGGGAACTACTGCTGCAACAGCTGTTCCGCCGTAAATATACATGGGGTCTTTGCCGTTTTCCAGAAACCACTTGTTGAGTGTTGGCAATTCATCTTCGGACTTTGCAGCTTCGAGAATTGGTTGATAGCCCCATTTTATCGCAAAAATATCCTGTAAACCCAAACGTGGTGGCGTGAGCGCAACTCCTTTTTCTTTATCGCCCGGCTGCGCCACATAATTATTGCGCGAATAATCCATGATACTTGCAGTAGTTCCGTACTTTTGGGTAAAACTTGCTGAGCGCAGCGAATCTGTTGGAATGGCATACGAAGCCCGCATATTATGCTGCAAACCTAGCACATGTCCCATTTCGTGTGCCACAGCGTAACGAATAGCATCTCCCATAATCGTATACGGAAGTTCCTTTTTGCGTGCTTCGGGGTCGGCAGCAGCAGTTTGCACAAAGCGCCATGTTTGAAGTAGCTCCATCACATTGTGCCAAAAC
Source organism: Paludibacter sp. (assembly GCA_020049335.1). GTDB lineage: Bacteria > Bacteroidota > Bacteroidia > Bacteroidales > Paludibacteraceae > Paludibacter. The sequence continues at coordinate 6,224 of JAIFKX010000189.1, forward strand.
AGAATGTCGCCCTGAATAATTTCGCCGCTGCGGGGGTCAATCCATTGTGGCCCTTGTGCATTGGCATCGGTCGAAGTAATATAGCGAAAGCAATTATTGCGAATATCATCTGGGTCAAAATTCTTCGAACGTGGAAAATCAATAGCTTTAATCACATTATTAAAACCAATTTTTTCAAAAGCCATATTCCATGTTTCGATAGCTTCGCGCACATAACTGCGCCATTTGGCAGGCATTACGGTGTCCACATAAAATACAATTTGCTTTTGTGGAACAACCAATTCGCCTTTTTTATACTTTTCTAAATCCTCTGCGCGAGGTTCAACGCGCCATCGATTTATCAATTTTACGGTGGAAACAGGTTTACCTGATTCAAAAACCTTCCGATTTTCGGCACTGTAGCCAATACGGTCGTCGGCGAATCGGGCGCGGTAAGGTTCTTTGCTTAGCAACACAAACGAATATCCAATGGTAACACTAAAAGGCTCACGACCACCATTGTAGTTGTACTGTGACCGCACTTCCACGTTTTGCGGAAAAGCTTTTATGTCAACAATTTGCGAAGCTTTGGTGTCTAATTTTCCTGTATTTCCTATTCCTGCCGGAA
>JAIFKX010000093.1 GCA_020049335.1 Paludibacter sp.
AGGGAATTTCGTATATTGACCGCGAGAATGAACTCGCTCTTTCTATTGTGAACGGGGCTGAATGTATTTTTACCTATTTCGACGAAATGGAAGTCTGTAAATGTGCTATCGAAAAAGCTTTTCGTGAAGGGAAAACAGATTTTATAAAGCCAATATCTTGTCATTTATATCCAATACGCACAACTAAATACAACAATTTCATAGCTGTAAACTATCACCGTTGGCACGTGTGTAGTTGTGCCCGCAAATTAGGCGGCAAACTAAAAGTTCCGGTTTACAAATTTCTTAAAGAACCATTAATACGCAAATTTGGCGAAGATTGGTATAATCAAGTGGAAATTGCTGATAAAGAATTTGGAAAAATTGAGAATGGTGTTCAGAAGTATGAGTTTTGAGTTTGCAGTAAAAAAATAATTTAAATAATGATTAAAGTTGAAATAATAACGATTGGCGACGAAATTCTGATTGGTCAGATTGTGGATACCAACTCAGCTTGGATGGCAGTGGAATTAAATAAAGCAGGCTTCGAAATTGCACAAATCACGTCCGTTCATGATGATGAACAGCATATTATTAAGGCATTAAACAATGCGCTGACTCGTGTTAACATTGTTCTATTCACAGGTGGCATCGGGCCAACAAAAGATGACATTACCAAACAAACACTTTGCAAATACTTCGACACCAAACTTGTATACAACGATGAGGTTAGACTAAATATTGAGAAGCTGCTTATCAACCGTCAACGAGCTATAAACGAGCTAACACTTGGGCAAGCAATGGTACCTGAAAACTGTACTGTAATTCAAAATCCAGTTGGAACAGCTCCAATAACATGGTTTGATCAAGCAGACAAAGTAATTGTTTCGATGCCAGGCGTACCCAACGAAATGAAAATGGCCATGACGACAGAAATCATTCCTCGCCTTCAAAGACAATTTGACACACCAGCCATTATACACAAAACAATTATTGTAAAGGGCTACCCTGAATCGGCATTAGCACTTAAAATTGCCGACTGGGAGAATGCGCTACCAAAACAACTGCATTTGGCCTATTTGCCAACGTATGGAATAATACGATTGCGCATTAGCGGCATTTCAGATAATGAATTAGCTCTTGAGTTTGAAATAAATCAACAAGCCAATAAACTTTCCGAAATTCTGGGCGATGCCATTGTAGCTTTCGATGACATTCCATTAGAAGTATTAGTTGGAAAAATATTGAAAGAAAAAAAACTATCTATCACCACAGCAGAAAGTTGCACAGGCGGTAATATAGCACACAAAATAACTGAAATTGCAGGAAGTTCCGATTATTTCAAGGGTTCGGTTGTAGCTTATTCCAACGAAATAAAACAACAAGTTTTGCACGTACCCGAAGATATTTTAGGTCAATATGGAGCTGTGAGTGCCCAAACAGTTGAAGCAATGGCTCTTGGAGTACGTCGATTAATGCAAAGCAATATAGCCATTGCCACGTCAGGAATAGCAGGACCGAGTGGTGGAACAATCGAAAAACCAGTGGGAACAGTATGGATTGCCATAAGCACATCTAACGAAACAGTGAGTAGAATGTATCAATTTAGCTCTAATCGCATTCAAAATATTGAAAGAACAACTCAAAGCGCCTTACTATTTTTGCTCGAAAAAATAATTTAAACACATAGATAACAAATACTTACACTAATTTAAGAGAGCAACTTAATTAATTATAGAAATAAAAGCAAAAAAACACTTGTTTGTTTAAAAAAAATAGTGTAATTTTGCGGACTGTTTTTGAGAAAAAATAAATACATAAAATAAGATATACTGAAATGTCAAAAATTTGTCAAATTACCGGAAAAAAAGCAATGGTAGGCAACAATGTATCGCACTCTAAACGTCGCACAAAACGCACGTTCGATGTGAACTTGTTTACCAAAAAGTTCTATTGGGTAGAACAAGATAGTTGGATTAGCCTGAAATTATCGGCTTCCGGTTTACGCACTATCAACAAAGTTGGATTGGATGCAGCCATTAAGAAAGCTGCTGAAAAAGGTTATTTATACGCATAACGAGGAGAATACACTATGGCTAAGAAATCAAAAGAAGCACGCATTCAAGTAATTTTGGAATGCACGGAGCATAAAGAAAGCGGTATGCCAGGAACATCGCGTTACATTACGATGAAAAATCGTAAAAACACACCTGCACGCATGGAGTTGAAAAAATACAACCCCATTTTGAAAAAAGTAACAGTACACAAAGAAATTAAATAATATCTGAATCATGGCAAAGAAAGCGGTAGCATCTCTCCAAAGCGGAGAAGGTCGTGCATTTTCGAAGGTTATTAAAATGGTGAAATCACCTAAAACCGGTGCATATATTTTTCAAGAAGAAATTGTACACAATGATAAAGTAAAAGATTATTTCAACAAATAAGACATTACTTATTGATTATAATATAAAAAAACCTCTCATTTGAATTCAAATGAGAGGTTTTTTTGTACATAACTCAGAAAAATAAATTAACTTTGTAAGCTATTAATCAGATACAAGAATAAAGAGTAAAGAACAAAGATAATATATGGGATTTTTTAGTTTTTTCAATAAAGAAAAAAAGGAAACACTCGATCAGGGTTTATCGAAAACCAAAGAGAGTGTTTTTTCGAAAATAACACGTGCAGTAGCAGGCAAATCGAAAGTTGACGATGAAGTTTTAGACAATCTCGAAGAGGTGCTCATCACGTCCGATGTAGGCGTAGAAACTACTTTGAGAATCATCAAACGAATTGAGGCACGCGTTTCGCGCGATAAGTTTGTAAACACTACTGAGTTGAATATAATTCTTAAAGAAGAAATTGCTGGATTACTTGCCGAAAACAATTCGGATTTGCCTATCGATTTTGAGAGTGAACTACCACACACACCTTATGTAATTATGGTTGTGGGTGTTAATGGTGTGGGTAAAACTACAACCATAGGCAAATTGGCTCATCAATATACAAAAGCTGGTAAAAAAGTATACCTCGGAGCAGCAGATACTTTTCGAGCGGCAGCTGTTGAGCAGTTAGTAATTTGGGGCGAACGCGTAGGCGTGCCAGTTATCAAACAAAAAATGGGTTCGGATCCCGCTTCTGTGGCTTATGATACATTAGCATCCGCAAAAGCGAACAATGCAGATGTGGTTATTATCGACACCGCCGGCCGACTTCACAACAAAGTAAACTTGATGAATGAGCTTACAAAGATTAAAAATGTAATGCAAAAAATAGTTCCTGATGCACCTCACGAAGTGCTTTTGGTGCTCGATGGTTCAACTGGTCAGAATGCATTTGAACAAGCCAAACAATTTACATTGGCTACCGACGTAAATGCTTTAGCAATTACAAAATTAGACGGTACAGCCAAAGGCGGCGTTGTAATAGGCATTTCCGATCAGTTTAAAATTCCGGTAAAATATATTGGATTGGGCGAAGGCATGGAACACTTGCAGGTGTTCGACAGAAAAGAATTTGTGGAATCATTGTTTAGCTAAAAAACTGAGCTACAAACTTTAAAATCTCAAGTTAAAAACTATCAAGAAAAAGTATCATTGGAAAAAATAAAAAACACAAAAGGAACCGTTGACGTAGTATCGTTGGGGTGCTCTAAAAATTTAGTTGACTCGGAGCAGTTAATGCGCCAATTTGATGCCTTGGGATATAATGTGCGACATGATGCAGAAAAACCCGATGGTGATATTGTAATTATTAACACTTGCGGATTCATTGGCGATGCAAAAGAAGAGAGTATAAACACAATTCTACAGTTTGCCGACCGAAAAAAGAAAAAAAAGTTGGACAAGCTATTTGTAATGGGCTGCTTGTCGGAACGATATATGAAGGAATTGCAAGCCGAAATACCGGAAGTAGACAAATATTACGGAAAATTTAATTACACCAATATACTAACCGATTTGGGTCAAGAATATCGAGCTGACTTGCGCCTTGAACGTTCATTGACAACGCCAAAGCATTATGCTTATCTCAAAATTTCGGAAGGTTGCAATCGCATGTGCTCCTATTGTGCTATCCCTCTTATTACAGGTAGGCATCGCTCCCGCCCTATCGAAGACATCGAAACGGAAGTGAAAAATTTAGTAGCGCAAGGCGTGAAAGAATTTAATATTATTGCACAAGATTTGTCTTCGTATGGATTGGATAAATACAAAGAGCAAAAACTACCCGAATTACTTGAGCGACTTTCGGATATTCCAGGTGTTGAATGGTTGCGTTTGCATTACGCCTATCCAGCACAATTCCCATATAGGATTTTGCCAGTGATGCGCGAGCGCGCCAATATTTGCAAGTACTTAGACATTGCATTGCAACATATAAGCGACAATATGCTCACTATTATGCGTCGCAAAATAACGAAAGAGCAAACCTACGAACTAATAAAACGCATTCGAGATGAGGTGCCAGGCATACATTTACGCACCACTATGATAATAGGACATCCCGGAGAAACAGAAAAAGATATGGAGGAATTAAAAGAATTTCTTACATTTGCAAAGTTTGAACGTCTTGGAGCATTTACATACTCGCACGAAGAAGGCACGCATGCTTACGAAGCATATAAAGATACTATCCCAGAGGAACTAAAGCAAGAGCGTTTAAATGAGATAATGGCTTTACAACAAAAAATATCTGGCACTATCAATGAAGCTAAAATAGGAAAAAACCTAAAAGTTATGATTGACCGAGTGGAAGGTGAAAACTATATTGGTCGTACCGAATTTGATTCGCCCGAAGTTGACCCAGAAGTAATAATACCAATATCTACTGAGGGAGTGAAAATTGGTGAATTTTATTCAGCTAAAATAATCGACACAACCGATTTTGATTTATATGCCAATTAGTTTAAAAGTTACGAATTACAAGTTCGAAAATAGAAATTAGAAAATACATATTATTGAGTTTGGAATTAATAGTTAAAAGATATGAACCACAAAGAACTAATAGTGAAATTGGCTGAACGAAACAATTTATCGAAACCAGAAATTGAAAATTTAATTGACATGACTACAATGATAATTAAAGAACAACTTTTGGACGGCAAAATTATTGGTATACAGAGCTTTGGAAGCTTTGAAGTACGTAAAAAGGAAGAGCGATTGTCCGTTCATCCAGCCACACAAATCCGCACATTAGTTCCACCTAAGTTAGTGGTCAATTTTAAGCAAAGTACAATATTGAAAGAAAAACTAAATGAAATAAAGCTATGAGCAAGGACAAAATTTCATCGCAAGAAATGGTTGAACAAATAGCAGCCAAACTATCAGTTAGCAAACGCGTTGCCGAAGAATTTCTGAAATCGCTATTTGCTGAGATTGAAGAATCTTTGATTAAAGGTGAACCTGTGAAAATTAAAAACTTGGGAACTTTTAAAATGCTATGGAACGAACCTCGTAAAAGCGTAAACGTTCAAACTGGCGAAGTTTTTACAATCGATGGCTATAACAAAGTAACCTTTACGCCCGATGCCGATTTGAAAGAAGCTGTAAACGAGCCATATTCTCATTTAGAATCGATAGAACTCGACGGACAAGGAATACCCTCTTTCGAAATTGAAAAACCCAATATTTCAATTCCTGAACCTCTACGTAATTTAACAGAGCAAGCTTCCGAAATAAGAAATCTTTTATCAGAAATAAACGCACTTTCAACGCCACAAGAAAGTATTGAAACGCCTTCTGTTGACGAAAAAAAATTAGATATTCCAGATTATGATATTATTCTTATAGATGAAGAAGAAGTTGAAGAAGAAGAAGAGGAGCTTGAAGAGTTGGTATTAAAAAATGCAACTGATGAAAAAACAGATTTAGAAGTAGAAAAAACTGATATTGCTGAACCTGAGATTGTTGAAATTATTGAAAGTCAAGAGACAGAAATTGAAGAAGAAGAAAAAGTGGAAGAAAAAGATGAGGCAGAAATCAATATACCTTTGCCTGATATTAAAGAAGAAGAAAAAGAAGAAAAAAAAGAAGTAATTGAAACACCTATTGAACCAATAAGATATGAAAATGTAAGACCAACCATATCAGCTGAACCTGTTGAAGCTGAAGTCAAACATGTTAAAGCACATTCATTTCCAGTACCACCAAAGAAGAAACGAAAAGGCTTACGATTCCTTATTTGGTTTGTTATCATTCTGTTAGTTATTGGTGGTGGCATCTATGCTACCTATTTTACCTCATCATGCATTCGCTGTTGGGTTCAATACGATTTACTATCGGAAGCTAATCTACAAAAAATGGATGAAAATATTGCTGCTTTTAAAGGTCTTTTTATCAGCAACAAAACAGAACAAGATAGTAGTACTATAATTAAAGATTCGACCAATAAAATCGCATTGCCAGAAACAACAAATGAACCAGACACGATAGCTGAAACACAGCCAGGAGCGCCCGTAGACAGCTTCCTAATCGTTTTTAACAAGCGTAGAAACTACAATGAATTTTTAGGTGAAGAAGCTGTAACAGAAGGAACTCGGTTGACAAATATTGCTCAGCATTATTATGGAAAAAAAGAATTTTGGGTGTATATATACGAAGCGAATCGCGATAACATAGTTCACCCCGATCGTATTACGCCAGGAACAGTGGTAAAAATACCAAAGGTTGACCCTCGTATAATCGACAAAAAAAATCCACGTTGCCTTGAAAAGGTACGTGAATTACATGATATCTACGTTGGGAAAAATTAAAAAATAATTGATTTTTTATTTTCAAAAACACCAATTCCAAAAAGTGCGTAATCGTATTTTACTGGGTCGGTTTTGTCAAAGTTGCGTAAATGAATCATTATCTCTTCGAGTGCCTTCCAATCATTTTGCCTGCGTGAGAGTATGCCTAAAGCACGCCCGACATCGCCTGCATGCACATCGAGCGGTAACATAAGAGCTGACATCGGAATATTTTTCCATAAACCAAAATCGACCCCATTCGTATCAGAGCGAACTAACCAACGCAACAACATATTTAATCGTTTGGCAGCCGAATTAGAACTTACATCCGACACATGTTTCATTGCATGTGTCGGATGTTCAATTTCAAGGAAAACTTGACGAAAATATTTTAAAGACGAAAAAACTGAATTGTCGAGCAGATATCCACTTGTAAAAACAGGTTCTAAACCATTGTGATTTTTGTAGATATTTCGAAGCGAATAGATAAAAAACTCACAATCGAGTCCGTTAAAAGTACGATGAACAAAGCTACGAACATTCTGAATCTCATTATCGGAAGCATTTAAAACAAAATCAAAAGGTGAATTATCAATTAAATCCATCAGCAAAGAGGCATTTTTAATTACACTTTTGCGCTGTCCCCATGTAATAGTAGCAGTTAAAAAAGCTGCGATTTCGATATCTTCTTTCTGAGCAAATCGATGCGGAATCTGAATAGGATCTGTTTCGATATACTGCTCATTATTATACAATTGTACCTTCCTGTCGAGAAATTCTTTTAGCTCGCTCAAAGTTTGGATTATTAAAATATTTATTATTTTACAAAAAGAATACTACAACTCTTTGATTTTTATATTTTTAAACGAAACTTCATCGCCGTGATCCTGTAGTAGGATATTGCCTTCGGCAGCATTTCCAAAATTAGACCAAACACCATATTTACTGTAGTTAACTAATGCTTGCCACATTTGCGTTCCACGCTCATATCCAATAATCTTTGTTTCGTTGAGGTAATGGGAAACCTTGTTGCCTTTCACAACAATACGCGCCGTGTTATAAAAATTACTACGATAAGGTTTATTTTCGGGAGCTGGAATTAAATCGTAAAGCGAACCTAATTTCCTATTTCCTTTAACGCCCAATTTTGCATCAGGGTGATTGTTATCATCTAAGATTTGAAATTCGCAACCGATACTCGAACCTTCACCTTTATTTAGTTCTGTATCAACAAAGTACTTTACGCCACTATTGGCACCTTTTGTTATTTTAAAATCGACAGATAATTCAAAGTTTTTGTATTTTTTTAGGGTAACAATATCTCCACCGTTTGTCGATTCACCACCAGTTGATTTTAACACCTTTAACTCGCCATTTTTAATTTCCCAACCGTTTTTGGGGAAATCAGTTAGTTTCGCACCACGCCAGCCATCGGTTGTTTTACCATCCCAAAGCAATTTCCAGCCTTCAGCAGCTTCCTTTTCGGAAATGGTATTATCTATTTTATTTACTTCGGGAGCAGTTTCACTTTCGCTCTTTTTTACTTTTTGTAGTTCTGTGGTGCAAATCCGAATATTTTTCCATTGAACGGTAGCACCTTCATTTTCGACTTTACCAATTGAGTGTACTTGTAGGGCAATAAATCCAGAAGAAGTTGTGTTATCGAGGATATTTGCACAAGGCGTATTGTTGAGCCAAGTACGAATTGTAGAACCAATAGCTTCGATGCGCACTTTATTCCACTCATTGGCTTTAAAGGCCTTTTGAGCAGTTGGATTCAAATCCAAAGGATAAATCCAACCTCGACGGCCTTCATCGTAAACACCGCCACTCCATGCGCGAGGTGAAGGGTCAATTTCGAATTGATACCCATGAACGCGACCATCTTGATATTCTTTCAGACTATTACTACGAAACTGAATACCCGAATTTAGTCGGTTGTCAACTTTAAATTCGAGCTCAAGAATAAAATCGCCATAATTTTTTTTGGTAGCCATAAATGTATTAGGCGTATTCATTTTCGAAATTCCAGTGATAACGCCATCTTTAACAACATATTCGGCAGTACCATTAAGCTTTGTCCAGCCCTTGAGATTTTTACCATTAAAAAGCATTTCCCATTGTTCTTGAGAAAATAAAGAAACTGTAGCAATTAAAATTGCAAAAAGCAATAAACTTGTTTTTTTCATTTTTATTAGATATTATATTTATAAAATTTATTTTACTAATCGAGCACCAAAAATTTCAAAAATTTTATCCCGCTCATTTTCGGTTGCTAAATAAGCCACTTTCGAAAGCACTTCGCCAACTGCGGGTAACTTTGTAACGACCGAAACTGACTTTTTAGTTGTTACGGCTACTCTATCTGTAGGATTTACGATTGGCCATTTTGTTTTACCATTATTTCCCGATGTTGTAAGGCATTCGTTTAACAAAACGCAATCACTATTATTTTCAGGATGTTGTATCTTCCAGCCCTTACCACAAGGATGATTTCCTTTGGCAAATATTGAGCTATTGCCTAAATTAATCAGTAGATTTGCATAGCATTCATTTTCAGCAATTTTAATCAAACGCTCCAAAACATAACCCTTCAGAAACCCCGATAAATCGAGTAAAATACCACTATTCGAGAAACGAATTGTTTGCTTTTGAGAGTCTAACAAATAAGCCTCTTCTTTCGGTTTTAAATGGTTTGTCGAATTAATAGCTATATCAAAATACCCGTAAGTTTTGTGATTATACATTTGACAATCAGAGAGGATTTCGAAAAGTTCATTAGATAAAACAACATCACTTTTGTAAGCGTTCGTATTTACATGACTGATTTCACTTTTGGGATCGAAACGATTTCCTATTAACTCGAATTTTTCAATTTCAATTTGTAGCATTTTTACAAATTCAACCAAACCGTCCTGATCAATTTTTGAGCATATAGCCAAATCAACTCGCGTGTGCAATGCTTCGAACCAAGCGTAAAAAAGTTTTAATCCATCCGAAAAAATTCTTTGCTGATATTGCACAACTTACAATTTCATAGGTTTTACATTGGCACGAATACGTCGGCTTTGTCTCTTTTTTTCTTTTTTATTTGGTAAAATTATATATTTTAAAGGCGAAAAGAGCAACCGAATTACAGCCCATAAGATATAAATTACAAAACTAAACACTAAAACGTAATGCAATGAGGAATATAATTCTGAAAAATTAGATTTGTAAACGATAATGGCAGCTAAGTTGACTAAAAAGCCAACAATAAAACAAACAAAGAATGTAATCAATTCTCTTATTATTCGCCTTGGAGTTATTATAATATCATTCATTGTTTATGTTAATTGATTAAAGATAAAGATTTTTATTCAATCTCTTCAAAAGTTTTCAGTAAGCTTATCTCAAATTGCTGTGTGTGTAGGGATATTTTAAGATAGAAAATAACAATCTGCAATTAAAACAATTATCAATTGATTTTGTGATTCAAATAATCGATTTTATATTGTTCTGGGAAATTAAGTGTTCGTTCTTCCTTCATAGCTTGATGACCAAGCAAACTCAATTGCGTGGCATAGTAACCTTCTTCGGCAATGAGTGGAGGTTGCTTTTGAGTAATTACCGCTTCGGCAAAAGCTTCAAGCAGCAAGGAGGTTCCATCACTTTCTGGTTTTTTATCCAATAAATAATGACCCGTATTTACATTTGCCGTTTCGGGAGCCCAACTTGTACCAGCAAAAGTCATTGAGCCAAAAAGAGCATTTTCGACATCGTTCATCAATTGCAGAAATGCTGGAGCTGGAGGAATTTCTTCGAAATAGTATTTACTCTTTTCGGGTTCTACGGTTCCTTTGCTACACAAAATTTGCTCCTCTAAACCGTAAAATTTATTGGATAATACAGAATCGAAATTCATTTTAACACCATTCTCGAAAACGTAAATACAACTTACATTATCCCAAACCTCCCGCTTTTCTTTCCAAAATGTAAGTGCACCATGTCCCATTACTTTTTCAGGAATTTGGCGCATTGCCCAAGTTCCTATTTGTAATTGATGGCAGGCTAATTCCGTCATAATTCCCTTTGAGAAATCGCGGTATAGGCGCCAATTAATTTGCTCATCGGTAGCACCGGCAGGCACTTCTCGACGCCAGTCATTGTTGCGATGCCAAAAAGCGCGTATACCACTAATCTCACCAAAATCACCCGAATGAACCATTTCCATAGCATGAATGTAGCGCGGGTCGAATAATCTTTGTTGTCCTACAAAAAATACTTTTTCGGAACTTTTATATTTCTTGTAAATCTTATGAGTTTCATCCATCGAATAAGCGATTGATTTTTCGCAAAAGACATGTTTACCAGCATCAAAAGCATCCATAACCATTTCGTAATGCAAGTGTAAAGGTGTAGCAATTAGCACTGCATCCACATTCTTATCATCTAATAACTTTTGATAGTCGGTATATACTTTCGCTTTGGGGGCAATTTTGAGAGCAGCAACAATAGCAGGTTGATACAGATCGCAAACAGCTACAATCTCCACTTTTGGATTTTGCACCAAAAAACTCATCAAAAACTGCCCTCGCGATCCTGGGCCAATTATCCCTATACGTGCTTTGCTCCCAATAGTATGTTTTTGTTCAGAAAATGCCGAAAACCACGGGCTTGTTGCCAGCAGAACGCCACCACTAATCATGCCCATATTTTTCAAAAACTGTCTTCGGTCGATATTTGTCATTATTCCTACAATTTATAAAAGTACATCCATTCTTTGCGAGGTTCTGCTCCAACTAACAATTTATTTGCCAAGGCATTGTTTGTAAATTGTTTTGTCTTTGGGTCAAAAGTAAGTTTTGCGTTTAATTGTTGCGCAATTACCCCTAAACAGAAAACCTGACTCAATGGTCCCGCAATTTCAAAAGGCGAACGTGTTTTCTCCTGACCTTTACATGCTAACAAAAAGTTTTCAAAATGATTCGAAGGACTTTTAGTTACTTCTGGAAGTTTTGAAACCATTTCCAAAGCCTTTTCTTCAGGAATAATACTCAAGGTAGACCCGTGAGAAGCGCCCTTAAAAGTTAATTCTTTGCTGTAAATAATTTTGCCTGGATTAAGTTTCGACGGCATAATTTGTCCGTTGCTTGGTGGTGGAATATTAGGGTCCAGAACCACATTTCCATATCCGGCAGGCACAGGAGGCAAGTTATCTAATCCATCGTACCAAGTAACATCGCAGGCAGGCATATCCTTTCGTGCCGGAAACTTAAATTGAATTGTGGAAGAATAAGGAAAGAAAAATGGGTTATGCCCATTAGCATATAACATGTTAACCTCTGTTGGCAAGCCAAGCTCTAAAAACTGGTGGGCGGTATCCAAAATATGAGCACCCCAATCACCCAGCGCTCCCATTCCAAAATCATACCAGCAACGCCATTGCCCGTTAATATAATCTTTATTATAATCTTTAAATTGTTCGGTGCCAAGCCAAGTATCCCAATCCAAAGTAGCTGGAACAGATTCGGCAGCAGGCATACTTTTCATATTTGAGTCGAATTTATGCCAACGTCGCGAGTTGTTCATGTGTGCTGTGATAGCTGTTACATCTTTTATAATGCCAGCTTCTTTCCATGCTTTAAATTGAAAATAGTTGGCTTCCGAATGTCCTTGATTACCCATCTGAGTAACCACACCATAACGTTTAGCGGCTTGCATCATCAATTCCACTTCACGAAAAGAATGCGCCATAGGCTTTTCTACATATACATGTTTACCAAGCGACATAGATAACATTGTAGCAGGAAAGTGGCTAAAATCGGGAGTTCCAATCACAACTGCATCAATTTGATTCGCCATTTTGTCGAACATTTTTCTGAAATCTTGAAAATGCGGAACGCCTGGAAATTTAGTTATAATTTCCAAGGTGTGAGGCGCGCCCATATCGGTATCGCAGAGAGCTACTACGTTACAAAGGCCCGTGTTATATAAATCTTTGATAATTTCATTGGCTCGATTACCAACACCTATACATGCTAAGTTTACTTTTTCGGATACACCCACTTTACGAGGTTTTGGATTTTTGGCCGAAAGGCTTTCGAACGATAATCCCGAAAGTGCCGTTGTAGCAGTAATTACAGAAAGTTTACGTAAAAAATCGCGACGAGATGTCTTAGAATTTAACTGCATAATATTATAAGATTATATTTTAAACAAAAGTAATACTAAATTTAGAAAAACCAAAATATAAAATTGGAAACTCTGTAATCATTCGATGACGAAATTCAACACTTAGTAAATACAGTTAATCTTGTTATCGCAATAATTATTTTTTTTAAAAAATTATTTTAAACAGTCAAAGGTCGAGCTTATAAGTAAAAAAACTCCTTACTATGAGATTAAAGAAAAATTCAAGCCAAATTTTGTACCTTTGCATCAAAATTGTACTATAAGACATTTTCCAAAACTTATTTGTAACTTGTTACATATTAAAATTGTAAATTCACACCATGCGTATCGATATAATTTCTGCTGTACCCGAACTTTTAGAAAGTCCTCTCAATTATTCTATTATAAAGCGAGCCCGCGACAAGGGTTTAGTGGAAGTGTGTGTGCACAATTTACGTGATTATTGCACCAATAAACACCGGCGTGTTGACGATTATGCTTTTGGGTTTAGCGCAGGAATGGTTCTTCAAATTGAACCTATCGACCGTATTATTTCCCAGCTTAAAAGCGTTCGAAATTACGACGAAGTAATTTATACATCGCCGGACGGTGAAAAATTCGACCAGAAAATGGCAAATAGACTTTCGATGTCGAGAAATTTAATTATTCTTTGTGGGCACTACAAAGGCATCGACCATCGCATACGCGAACATTTGATTACTAAAGAAATAAGCATTGGCGACTTCGTGCTTACGGGTGGTGAGCTTCCAGCCGCCATAATGACCGACGCCCTGATTCGCCTAATTCCGGGTGCTATTGGCGACGAGCAATCAGCGCTCTCTGATTCGTTTCAAGATAATTTGTTGGCGCCACCAGTTTATACGCGTCCCGCAGAATACAAAGGTTGGAAAGTGCCAGACATCTTACTTTCTGGGCATCAAGCCAAAGTAGATGAGTGGAATCATCAACAATCGGTGGAACGAACCTTGTTATTGAGACCTGATTTATTGAAATAAGAATAAAAAATATAAAATTATAGTTCATGACAAAAATTAAAGTAGGCGTAATTGGTGGAGCAGGATATACGGCAGGCGAACTGCTACGAATTTTGGTAAATCACCCGAATGTAGAAATTGTATTTGTAAACAGTAGCAGTAATGCTGGAAACCTAATTTCAGATGTTCACAGCGGTTTAGTGGGTGAATCGGATTTGGTTTTTATATCCGAACTACCTTTCGATAGCGTGGATGCACTTTTTTTATGTTCGGCACATGGCGACAGTAAAAAGTTTATGGATGAAAATCCAGCGGCTTCAAAATTAAAAATTGTAGATTTATCGACCGATTATCGTGAAAAACATCCCAATCACGATTTTGTATACGGACTCCCTGAATTGAATCGCAAGGAAATAACTGATGCACAACATATTGCAAATCCTGGCTGCTTTGCTACTGCTATTCAACTGACACTTTTACCATTGGCAGCAGCGGGAAAAATTACTGACGAAGTGCATGTAAATGCAATCACAGGTTCTACGGGTGCTGGTGTAAAGCCATCGAGCACAACGCATTTTAGCTGGCGCAATAATAATATATCTATTTACAAACCTTTCGAACATCAACATTTACAAGAAATTACACAGTCGGTATGTCAGTTGCAAGCTAGCTTCAACAAAGAAATTAATTTCATACCCGTGCGAGGTAATTTTGCACGCGGAATTTTTGTAACAAGCTATATTAATTCTGAACTTTCATTAGAAGAGGCTAAATTAATATTTAAAGATTATTACAAAGAGGCTGCATTTACGTTTGTGGTAGATAAAAACCCTGACATGAAACAGGTTGTAAACACCAACAAAGCAATTGTTTATCTCGAAAAACACGGCAATAAACTGTTGATAGTTTCGATGATTGACAATTTACTTAAAGGCGCATCTGGGCAAGCAGTCCAAAATATGAACTTGATGTTTGGGCTGGACGAAAAAGCTGGATTGGGATTAAAAGCTATTGGATTTTAAGAATAAATTAAAATCAGAAATCAAGCAAAAGCCCCAAATAGATTAAATACATTACTCTTGTGAAATTTCTACATCATCTGCAAGTGTAAGTTCTTTTTCTCCCTTACGGTAATAAAAAATCAAACCGTAATTCTGACATTTTGTTAGCCGAGCAAAGGGTTTTTCGTCTTTAAACTTTACTTCTACCTGATTCCATATATCCAAAATAATGGCGTCTCCCTTTTCGCGTAGTTTCACTAGTTCTTCCCATGTGCGATTTGTGGAGGATTGATGCATTTTTTGTGTCGATTTATACTCCTTAAAAACCTCAAAATGCACTTGTACTTTGGCAATAGCCGGATTGTAAATTGGCAAGCCACCATTTCGAACACGCTCATTCTCACCATCAATAATTGATTTGCCCCATTGCAACAAGGAAGCTTCAGTGGTTAAATCAGGAACCGTATGGTTGTTGGGGTCGAGATGATAAAAGATTTTATGATCCTTTTTTATATCGGCACGAATTACCGACAAATTCAACACTTGAATAAAGTGCGAAATATAAAGTCGAGCATTGTGTACAATTTGTTGATAGCGTTTGTTGGCCGACACTTGACTGTCAAGGGCTTGTTGGTATTGAATTAATTGTTTTTCGAATACATTTAGAAAGTTCCTTGCTTCTAAAATAGTTTTGTAGTTAACAATTTGCATACTGTAGTTTTGATTTTCACTAAACTGCACTGCGGTACGTAATGCTCGTAAACGGGCTTGATCGGTGTTAGGAAGTCGACGATAGGGCATAAATTTTCAATTATCAATTATTCAATTTTCAATTTACGACTATCAACTGCTGCGATTTATAGTATTCAATTAATTGATAATTGAAAATTAAACAGTTGATAATTATTTTATGCCTACAAAGATATAAAAATTTAATCGTTCCTCGATAATAATTTCTCAGCTAATTTCTTCAATTCGTGCTTTTTAGTGGTATCAAGCTGCAATTTTTCGAGATTTGCGACTGCCATATCGAAATAAAACATCATCTTGTCTTCGCATATTTTTTTAACTTTCAGCTTGTTATACATTTTGGTAACCTGAGCAATTTTCATATCAGGCTGTTCATAACTTTTTTTCAAACAATTACTTAATTCTTCAAAATCAGCACCTTTTGCCAATTTTAGTGCATGAATAAGTAAGTATGTTTTTTTATTACACAAAATGTCCCCACCAATTTTTTTCCCAAAAGTAGCTTCATCGCCATATACATCGAGCAAATCATCTTTTAGTTGGAAAGCCAATCCTAAATTAATTCCAAAGTTGTACAGTTCATTCGCATCAGCGGTATTTGCGCCACCTATTAGAGCGCCTGCTTTGAGCGCGCAGGCCAACAAAACAGCCGTTTTAAGTCGAATCATTTCGAGATAATCATCTGCAGAAACATTATCAATCGCCTCGAAATCGACATCGTATTGTTGCCCTTCGCAAATTTCGCGAGCAGTGGCAGAAAACAAATCAAGAACTGGTTTCAAACAGTCCACTGGTGTTTGAGCAATTAGTTGGTAAGCAGCAATTTGCATTACATCGCCCGAGAGAATAGCCGTATTATCATCCCAGCGTTTATGAACTGTTGGTCTACCACGTCGAATATCAGCACGATCCATAATATCGTCGTGAAGCAGGGTGAAATTGTGAAAAACTTCGATACCTAATGCAGGTGCAATAGCTTGTTGAATTTCGTCGGTATATAGGTTGCAAGCCATTAATGTCAATGCTGGGCGAATGCGCTTGCCGCCCATCGACAAGGTGTACGCAATAGGCTCGTACAAACCTGATGGCTGCATAGTCCAGTCTAACTTTTCTATTTCAGAAGTTATTATTTCTGATATTTCATTAAAACTTTTCATAAATTTATAAAATTAAAATTCGCCAATACCCCATACCAAACCTAAAGAAACATAACTCATATCGCCCTTAGCAAGAAGATACTTAAAAGAAGGAATTGTAACAAATCCAGCATCCATTTTCAAACTAAAATAGCCGCATTTGTTTTATTTTTATATCCGCCTAACTTATATTCAAAATTTACTCCTAGCCCAGGAGTGAAACTATCGTAAACACTAAATTCCTTATTTGTTTCGTTTTCATATTCATACAAGTTGCTTTCCAAAAAGCCTCCAGCCAACAAGGTAACATAAGGAGCCAAATGAAAATGCTTATTACGGATTAAGTAATAACCAGTTTTAAACCCAACATCTAATCGGCTAAATTTATCACCAATTTCAAAGTTGTATGTCTCTCCCCCTTTTTTCTTGAGGGTAATTGGCTGAAGCAGCTTCATTTGAGCATTACCCTCCATGTACATCGATATATACACTTTTGAAACACAAAAATCCATCGACACGCCAAACGAAGTTGGATTAGTGAAATAATTTTTAAGATTACCTGAAAGGGAGCTGAATTTAGGCCCAAACGAATAGGCAATGGAAGCCTTAATTTTGGGAGCTGGCAGATACTTTTTAATAAAATTTGTATATTTCGACTCTGGATATTTTTTCTTGAAAGAAATTACTAAAGCATCATATTCGCCATTTTGAGATCCATTTTGTAAAATATGTGATAAAATTTTTAGCACTGCTACGTCCTCTTCTTTAAATGTAGCACTTGTAGAAATACTATCAACAGTTGGCGCATTTTTTCGCAATTCGGCATATAAGGCATCATCTATCGATTCCAAATTACGATAACACATAAAATTATTAACCTCATCTGAATAGTTCCCAACCAACTTCAATAAAGCATTCCAATCACTATAGGCGGCTTGTAGTAAAATTTGCTCTTTGAACGAAAACGACCAGCAATTGCGTTCCTCTCCTTTCATCATTAAAAAATGAAATACCTCTTTTGATTTTTGCAAGTTTCCATCCTGTATCGATTTTGATAATAATTTACGACCATTATTTATCAAAATCTCGGTACTATCAACATAATTTTTTATCTCATTTTCGATTTGAGCCGATGCTGTTATACTAAATGCAAAAACAAAAATAAGTCCAATAAGGATTTTAGTTTTCATAAAAAATAATTTATAGAGTTAGGAGTTTGTTTTTTTTGTTAGTGGCATTCAAATTTCATTTTCAATAATTTCCGTCATAACATCTTTAATATCAAGACCGGCAGCAGCTATTTGCTGTGGAATAAAGCTGGTGGCAGTCATTCCCGGAGTAGTATTTACTTCGAGTAAATTAATAACATCGCCTTCGGAAATAATATAATCGATACGAACAATGCCTTTGCAGCCCAGAATATCGTAAATGGCTGAAGTGAGCTGCTGAACGCGATTAGTCAGCTCGGGACTAATGCGCGCTGGTGTTATTTCCTGTACTTGCCCTTTGTATTTGGCATCGTAATCGAAAAACTCATTTTCGCTAACTACTTCGGTTACAGGCAGTACCTGCGATTTTGTTTTGGTTTTGTAAATGCCGCAGGTAATTTCCGTTCCGTCCATAAATGCTTCAATCATTACTTCGTTGCCTTCGGCAAATGCCAATGCAATAGCCGGTTGCACCTGGTCGATACTTTTTACTTTGGTTACGCCAAAGCTGCTTCCACCTACATTGGGT
>JAIFKX010000134.1 GCA_020049335.1 Paludibacter sp.
TCTTCCCACACGAGGCCGTATTTTTTGTTGGTATTGAGCAAGTTAACGAGGTGGGCACGTTCGTCGGAAGTAAACGTTTCGGATTCTTTCAATTTGGTGAGCAGGCTTTGTTTGTCCATGGAGCTTTTGCGGATATTTTTTTAAGGGTTTATCAGCCGCTGCCAATTGCCCTCAGACTTTTACCCACAAAAAAAGCGTGGGTTCTGTCTTATCCGCTCCAAAGGCCCTAGTAAAGCCTACACACAAACGATAAGTCAAAATGACCCACGCCGTTTATCGACGTGAGCATTTCACTCATTGAATCTGTTTGTGTGTCCGCTTTTGAAATTTACTAGGTTTCTTGGAGCGCGAACAATAGCAGAATGCTATTTAATTAATATTTAATACATTAAGACGCCAAGCATGGCGTCTCTACGGTGAAAATATGGGTTTTTATTCGATAATTATTTGTTTTTTGTTTTTGTTTTGCAGAGACGCCAAATATGACGGCTGTACAATTATTGTCTGTTTGTTTTTCACTGTCAAAAGTAGCGCAAAAATTTTATCAATGCAATAGGATGTGAGAAATAAATGATAATTCAATAAAAAGGGTATCTTTCTATCCTTTTTTCCAATTTTTTCTACATTATTTCTGTAAAATATTATTGTCATTATTTAGCCCTTGTGTATAAATGTTAAGGATGTTCGATTCCAATAGGGGCGGTTGTTTATAGAATAGCATTTATTCTATAAACATTAGTTTATTGCCAAGTCGAAGGTCAATTTAATTACAAAGTGTTCGATAATGATAAAACCATTCAATCGGGCAAATTGATTTTTCAAGAATAGATGATTTCCAATAAGATAAAAGTAAAAATTCATTCACCAATAAAAAATGACGATTATGAACACAACAGAACTAAAAGGCAACTGGGACGAACAAAAAGGCAAACTAAAACAAAAATTTGCTGCCCTTACTGATAATGATTTATTGTTTGCCGAAGGCAAAAAAGATGAAATGTTTGTACGCCTACAAATCAAACTAGGTAAATCCAAAGACGAACTTCACAAAATCATATCAGACTTATAATACCACACTTACTCAAATCAAATCCGTTTGGAGAACATTCTTCAAACGGATTTTTTTACGCGTCAGGTATATTTGGCTCTACCAAACGCTTTAATTTGTCTAGCGATTCTTGCCAACCTAAATAGCACATTTCAGTAGGTATTACATCGGGTATTCCTTCCTGTGTTACAAAAAGCTCCGTACCACATAAAACCTTTTTGAATTCAATGGTTGTAATTATTTGTCCAGGCAAATTGGAGTCGTCAAATTGGTCGGTATATTTTAAAAGCTCATTAGGGATAATTTCTAAATATTCACCACCAAATGTTTCTCCTTTACCTGTGGTAAAATTAGTAAACGTCATTTTGTACGTCCCTCCAACTTCTACATTCATACTATGTACTTTACATACAAATCCATAGGGAGGCAACCACGAAGCCATTGCATCGGCATCTGTGAATGCTTTAAATACTTTTTCTACTGGTGCTGCAAAAACTCGGTGCAGTTTTACGGTGTTACTTGCCATATAGTTATTTTTTATGTTCAAAAAAACAAATATGCCAATCAAATGTTCAATTATCAATTATTTATCAAACTTTGCTGATTTATTCTATTTAAACACCGCTCCAAATTCTTTCAGTGCAGCAATTAATTGGTCGGTTTCGGCAGGTGTGCCTACAGTTATTCGTAAACTGTTGCCACAAAGCGAAATAGAGCTGCGGTTGCGGACGATAATGCCTTTGTTTACCAGCCAGTTATAGGCAATATTGGCATTATCCACTTTTACCAATACAAAGTTGGCATCGGTAGGGAAAATGTGTTTTACCAAATCCAGTTCTTTGAGTTTCTTAATCAGTTGCTTGCGTTCGGCAATAATTGTTTCGACCCATTTGGCTGTTTGCGCTGCGTTCGACAACACCTTTTTGGCGTGCTCCTGCGTGAGGATATTAATGTTGTAAGGGTATTTAATTTTATTCAATACGTCAATCACTTCTACAGAGGCAAAAGCCATTCCAAGACGGATAGCGGCATTTCCCCATGCTTTGGAGAGTGTTTGCAGTACTACTAAATTGGGATATTGTGCAATGTAAGACGTAAAGCTTTGTTTTGTCGAAAAATCAATATACGCCTCGTCCACCACTACAATTCCTCTGAACCATTGTAATACTTTCAGAATTTCATCGGCATTCAAGCTGTTTCCGGTGGGGTTATTTGGCGAACACAACCAAATAATTTTCGTATTCAAGTTGGCCGAGTCAATCAATTTGAATGCCTCAATATCAAAATTATCATTCAACAACACTTTGCGATATTCCACATCGTTTACCGCCGCACACACTTTGTACATGCCGTAAGTAGGTTCAATGGCTACCACATTGTCGCGGCGCGGTTCGCAAAAAGCACGATACAGCAAATCAATTGGTTCGTCGCTACCATTGCCCAGAAAGATATTTGCAACGGGCACATTTTTCACTTTCGAAATAGCCTTTTTCACTTCCAACTGCAAGGGGTCCGGATAACGGTTGTAGGGTCCGTTGTATGGATTTTCGTTTGCATCCAAATACACCGAAGCTTCGCCTTTAAACTCATCGCGTGCGCAAGAGTAAGGCTGCATGTTTTTTATGTTTTCGCGCAATAATTCGTTAATCATATATTTGATGTGATGATGTGATGATGTGATAATCAGAAGATGTGAAGATATGATGATATTATGATGTGTTGATATGATGATGAGATGATATAATAATTAAATCAAGAAAATTGAAAACAGAATCAAATTTAATTCTAAGTCTTACAATCAACTCATTTTCACATCACCACATCATCACATCATCATCTTCTTTCCGCTTTTACTCGTTCCTGTTGCTCATTTTCAATTCGAATTTTCACAGCATTGCTATGTGCTTGTAATTCTTCGTTTTCGGCCATTAGTATAATAGCATTACTGAGGTTTGTAAGCCCTTCTTTTGATAGTTGCTGGAAGGTGATTTTACGCACAAAACTATCCAGATTTACACCACTATATGCTTTCGCATATCCATTTGTTGGAAGCGTGTGATTCGTTCCTGAAGCATAATCACCAGCACTTTCGGGGCTATAATTTCCCAAAAACACCGAACCTGCATTGGTAATATTGGCTGCCACACCATTGTGATAATGCGTTGAAATAATCAAATGCTCCGGCGCATATTCGTTGGTCATTTCCACAGCTTCTTCGAGTGATTTAACCACAATTATTTTGCTGTTTGCTAATGCTTTAGTAGCAATTTCCTTGCGTGGAAGTGCTTCTAGTTGCAATTTAATTTGCTCCTGCACTTTTTCAACCAAACTTTCGTCCACTGTTATCAGTATCGACTGACTATCAGCTCCATGTTCGGCTTGCGAAAGCAAATCGGCAGCCACATAAGCCGGATTAGCGGTATTGTCGGCCAATACTTCCACTTCCGATGGCCCTGCGGGCATATCGATAGCCACGTCGCGCAACGAAACTAACTGTTTGGCAGCGGTAACATATTGATTACCCGGACCAAAAATTTTATATACTTTAGGTACCGATTCCGTTCCATAAGCCATGGCGGCAATAGCTTGTGTGCCACCAATTTTGAAAATGCGATGAACTCCGGCAATTTTTGCAGCATACAATACAGCCGGATGCACTTTCCCTTCGGCATTAGGCGGAGTGCAGAGTATAATTTCTTTGCATTCGGCTATGGCAGCGGGAATGCCTAACATCAACACCGTCGAAAATAGTGGCGCTGTACCACCTGGAACATACAATCCAACTTTTTCGATGGCTACTGCTTTTTGCCAGCAAAGCACACCAGGAGAAGTCTGAATTTCGGGTAAATCGTGTTGTTGTTCTACATGGAATTTCCAAATATTACGTCGCGCCATTTCGATAGCTTGTTTCAGTTGTTTCGAAACAAGATTTTCGGCTTCATCCTTTTCTTCCTTTGTAACTTCGAACGTTTCGAGTGTTACTTTATCAAATTTTGCCGTGTAAGTTCGCACCGCTTTGTCGCCGTTCTTTTTTACATCGTCGAGTACCTGCTGCACAGTTTCGAATAGTTGCGTACTATCAAAAACCGGACGAGTAAGCAATTCAGCCCATTGTTCGCGAGGTGGATATTTGTAAACCTGCATGTGTTTTTATTGTATAATGATTTCAGCCTGCAAAAATAATCAAAAAAACTTAAAACTTAACTACAAACTCTGCTACAAACTTATTATCGGCTAAATGCCCGTCAGCCCAAAAATAACGTTCGTAATTTAACCGAATATCATTTACAAATGGTTTATTCAAACTTATTATCAATCCACCAGTTATGCGAGTGCGAGCCTCATCGGTTTTTAGTCCTATTAATGAAGAACTTTGAACATCGTAGCGTACATTTTTAGTCATTCCTTCGTAGCGTATTACCGGCGATATTTTGCGAATATCTTTTAATTTTGGTGTATAAAAATTGTACGACCCCAACAGATAGTATCCGGTTGTATTTGTTGGAGTTAAATTTGAGTTAGCACTATATGTTTTATATAAATATTCTGTTTCCAGATGCAGGTTGCTATTGTCGTACATAAATCCACCACTGAAAAATGACATTCTTATATCGCCCGGATGAATGGTATTGGCATTTAACTGAATTTGAAAAGGTTTTTTGTTAAATAACAGAAGACGAGCCACATAGCTTAAATCGCTTAGTTTAATTGTTTTATCTTGTACGTACAGACCCATACCGTTAAAAATACCAGCTGTAAGGTCAAAAGGAATTTTTTTTGAATTGATATAATTAAAAGCCATACCAACATCTCGCAAGTTTATAAGTTGTTTATTTATAAAAGATCGGTTGGCTAAGTACAATTCGTGGGGTGAACGTAAATTGTCGGTACTAAAAGGGACTTTTTGTTGACCAATGGTGAAATGCCAACTTTTAAGAGGCTGTAGGCGGACGTAAGCATCCAGCATTTTTGTTTTTCCTTCGTCCGAAAGATCAATTTCGGCTTTGTATGACGAAATTGTTGAGAGTTTGCCACGCACACTAAATCGTGCATTACGAACCTGAAAACGGTGTTCATTCAAATCGGAGAAATACTCGTATTTGGCACGAATTGTACCTTCAATTCGTGGTGCAAAAACATCTTCATCTTGTGCTTGAATATTGAAAATAAACGAAAATAAAATAACAACAAAAACCGAATTACGAATACGCTTCATTTTATGTGATTTTTTTTTACCTAAACCTATAATATTTTAATTCTTAATTGTTTACGATAAACTATTTATTGCGATTTAACACAAACTCCTCCCATTTTTCAAAAAGTTCTTTCATACTATCCAGAACAATATCGGCACCACTTTCCCACAATACTTTTTCGTCCAATGGACCGGTATTTACGGCAATCACAAACAGTCCGGCTGCTTTTGCCGATTCCACACCCAGCGGCGCATTCTCTACAACGGCCACTTCGGTGCGCGAAAAACCTGATTTTTTCAAGGCTTGTAAATAAGGTTCGGGATGCGGTTTGCCTTGCGTTACATCGAAAGCAGTTACCATACGTTCTTTTCTGAAGATATTTGGAAAATGAACTTGTAATCCATCGAGTAAAGTTGCTTGCCCCGAGCCAGTTACTAAAAATATTTGCAACCCTTGATTTTTTACTTTTTGCAACAAATCATTCGCATAAGGCATAATTGGTGATTTGCCGTGCGATTCGAAATAGCGCGACTTATTTCGATATATTTCTTGTTTTTCTTCCTCTGTGGCATCGCGTCCATAATCGCGATTGAAAGCAAGATCGATGGTGGAATGACCCGTGCGACCTTCATTCATATAACTTTCGTATTCGCTAAATGTAATCCCAACGTCGCTCATTGCTTTTGTCCACGATTGAGCATGGTACTTCATGGAGTCGAAAAGAACACCATCCATATCGAAAAATATGGCTTTGAGTTTAAAATCAGAAAAATTATTTTTTGTTGTGAAATTTGAGATTGCAGTTTCGAACATTATGGGTAATTTTTATTTTAGTTGATGGCTTCCAATGCTTTCGCAATGGCTTGCTGAATGCCAGCTGCATTTTTACCACCTGCCGAAGCAAAAAATGGTTGTCCGCCACCGCCACCTTGTATTTCTTTGGCAGCTTCGCGAGCTATATTTACGGCATTTAATCCACCGGCAACTAAATCGTCGCTTATCAATACGGTGATGGATGGTTTACCATCGGCCACACAACCTGCTACAAAGAAAAGTTTTTCAGGATGAATGTTACGCAATTGAAAAGCAAGCGTTTTTACTTGTTCAGCTTGTAAACTGCCTTCAAATCTGACCACTTTTATACCATTTATTTCTGAAGCCTCAGCGTGCAATTTATCGCGCAATGCCATAATTTGAACCTGCTGAAATACCTCAACTTTTTTCTTTAAATCTACATTTTCTTCGGTTATTTTTCGGAGTGATGCAATCAAATCGGGTGCATTGTTTAAAAGCTCTTTGGCTTCGCCAATGGTATCTTGTTGTTTGTCAAGCAATTCTTCTACGGCTTTTCCTGTAATGGCTTCAATACGTCGAATGCCCGCTGCAATGGAGCTTTCGGCAGTAATACGAACCAATCCGATATTTCCGGTAGCGCTCACGTGTGTTCCACCGCAAAGTTCCACTGAACTTCCAAATTGAATAACACGAACTGTTTCGCCGTATTTTTCGCCAAACAAAGCCATTGCTCCCAAAGCTTGGGCTTCAGCAATTGGAGTATCGCGTTTTTCGACCAGCTGATAGTTTTCGCGAATTTTGCGGTTAGCAATAGCTTCTACAGATCGAATCTCTTCTTTGCTCAATTTTTGGAAATGCGAAAAGTCGAAACGCAATGCTTCGGGGCTTACGAACGAACCTTTTTGTTCCACATGCGTGCCCAATACTTCGCGCAATGCTTCGTGAAGCAAGTGCGTAGCCGAGTGATTACATTCAGTTGCTTTGCGTTTATCAATGTCGATTGTTGCCGTAAATGTTTCGGTTACATCTTCTGGCAATTTGTTTACAATATGTACTGCGAGGTTATTTTCCTTTTTTGTGTCAATAATTTCAACAATTCCATGTTCTGATGTTAACGTGCCGCTATCTCCAACTTGTCCGCCCATTTCGGCATAAAAAGGAGTTTTTGAAAGTACCAATTGATAATACTCCTGATTTTTTTGTTTTACTTTGCGATAACGCAAAATTTCGGTATCAGCTTCCATAAAATCATACCCCACAAAAACGCTTTCACCTTCGCGAACTGTTACCCAGTCGCCAGTTTCGGTAGCAGCAGCATTGCGCGCTCGCTCTTTTTGTTTCTGCATTTCGGAGTTAAACTCTTCAATATCAACAGTCATGTTGTTTTCGCGCAGAATTAATTCAGTCAAATCAAGCGGAAAACCAAAAGTATCATACAGCGTAAAAGCTACTTTGCCGCTTAAAACATTAGAAATTTGTGAGACAGCTGAACTTTGTGTTGCGCTCGTTCCCCTCTCCCCAGGGAGAGGGGTTAGGGGTGAGGTGGGGATGTATTTGTCCAACAACTTAATCCCCGTTTCCAATGTACGCAAAAACGATTCTTCTTCCTCTTTGATTACTTTTTCAATCAACGTTTTTTGCGAAATAAGTTCTGGATAAGCTTTACCCATTACATCGCCCAACGAATTTATCAATTTGTACATAAATGCTGAACGTTGCCCAAGGAAAGTATAACCGTAACGCACAGCACGACGCAAAATACGACGAATTACATATCCGGCTTTAGCATTCGAAGGCAATTGACCGTCAGTAATCGAAAATGAAATAGTACGGATATGGTCGGCAATAACGCGCATGGCGATATCGGTTTTCTCGTTTTTACCATATTCTGCACCGCAAACTTTGCCAATTTCGGCTATAATAGGTGTGAAAACATCCGTGTCGTAATTTGATTGAACACCTTGAATCGCCATACACAAACGTTCGAAGCCCATACCAGTATCAATTACTTTAGCAGGTAGTCCTTCGAGCGAGCCATCGGCTTTGCGGTTGTATTGCATAAATACGTTGTTCCAAATTTCGATAACCTGCGGGTGACTTTCGTTGACGAGCGTAAGTCCATCGACCAAAGCACGTTCGCTATTGGGGCGAATATCGATATGAATTTCAGAACAGGGGCCACAAGGACCTGTATCACCCATTTCCCAGAAATTATCTTTTTTATTTCCGTTAATAATACGGTCTTTTGGTAAAAATTGTTCCCAAATAGCAGCAGCTTCATCATCACGGTCTAAACCTTCGGGTGCATAGCCTTCGAAAACGGTAACGTACAAACGGTCTTTGTCGAGTTTCAATATTTCAGTGAGGTACTCCCAAGCCCATTCGATAGCTTCTTTTTTGAAATAATCGCCAAACGACCAGTTTCCCAACATTTCGAACATGGTGTGATGATAAGTATCGTGTCCAACCTCTTCCAAATCGTTGTGCTTACCGCTCACACGCAAGCATTTTTGCGAATCGGCCACGCGCGCATATTTAATAGGGTCGTTACCCAAAATTATATTTTTGAACTGATTCATTCCGGCATTGGTAAACATCAAAGTTGGATCATCTTTGATAACCATGGGTGCTGATGGAACGATTTTGTGGTCTTTCGATGCGAAAAAATCGAGAAATGATTGACGAATTTCCTGTGAAGTCATATTTTTTGTGTTATTTTTACTTTTACTTCGTGTTATTTGTGCTTCGCACGTTATTAGCTTCGCGTTATTTGTGCTTCGCACGTTATTAGCTTTGCGTTATTTGTGCTTCGCACGTTATTAGCTTTGCGTTATTTGTGCTTTGCACGTTATTGGCTTCGCGTTATTTGTGCTTCGCACGTTATTAGTTTTGCGTTATTTGTGCTTTGCACGTTATTAGCTTTGCGTTATTTGTGCTTTGCACGTTATTAGCTTTGCGTTATTTGTGCTTCGCACGTTATTAGTTTCGCGTTATTTGTGCTTCGCACGTTATTAGTTTCGCGTTATTTGTGCTTCGCACGTTATTTTAATTACGCCCACAGGGGAAATAACTATTTAATAACCATTTAATAACCATTTAATAACTATTTAATAACTATTTAATAACAATAAATAACAGCGCAGCTAAATAACGCCCCTCGGGCAAATAACAATAAATAACAGCGCAGCTAAATAACGCCCATCGGGCAAATAACTATTAATTGGGTTAATATTATCAAATTAGGACTGCAAAAGTACTTCAAATTTATTACTTTTGCATCAAAACTGACATTAAAAGTTTAGTTTTGCACTATAAATAAAACTAAAAAAACACGTATTTTTTCTATTTTGGAATAAATATACGCTATTTTGTATAAAAGCGGAAGCTGTAATCTTTCATGGCAAAAAAAATAAAGTTTCATTTCAATCCCGAAACACTGAATTATGAACCAATCATTCAGTCACTTGCTATTAAAGTAAGGCGTGTGGTTATTCACTTGTTTTCGGGGATTTCGTTGGGTGCGCTTTTCTTTTTTGTATTTGTATCCACTTTCGATTCGCCCGAAGAGAAACAGCTTGGGTTGGAAAAGAGTCGTATGCAAGCACAGTATAAAATTTTACAACGCCAGCTGGACGAAGCGCAAGAAGTGATGACCGATTTGCAACAGCGCGACGATAACCTTTATAGAGTGATTTTTCAGGCTGAACCAATTCCATTCGAAGTGCGTAAGGCTACTATTGCTAACACTGAGTATTATAAACAGTTATTGGCAATGACAAATTCTGAAATTGTAGCCACTACAACAAAAAAGATAGACGAAATTCGGAAGCAGATTTATATACAATCTCGCTCGTTCGACGATTTGGTAAAGTTAGCCAAAAGCAAAGAAGAGATGCTTGAATGTATTCCATCTATTCAACCTGTAATGAATAAAGATTTGAAGAAAATGGCATCTGGTTATGGTTGGCGAATCGATCCTATTTACCGAACTCGCCGCTTTCATGCCGGTATGGATTTCGCTGCTGCCACTGGAACTGACATTTTTGCAACTGGCAATGGAACAGTTGTTTCTGCTGGTTGGAAACAGGGTTATGGCAATTGTCTCGAAATAAACCACGGTTTTGGCTATCTTACTTTATACGGACACATGAGCAAAATTATTGCTCGTGTTGGTCAAAAAGTGAAACGAGGAGAAGTGATAGGAGAGGTCGGAAA
Source organism: Paludibacter sp. (assembly GCA_020049335.1). Classification (GTDB taxonomy): domain Bacteria; phylum Bacteroidota; class Bacteroidia; order Bacteroidales; family Paludibacteraceae; genus Paludibacter. The sequence continues at coordinate 10,255 of JAIFKX010000134.1, forward strand.
TACAGGCAAATCAACGGGACCTCATTTACATTACGAAGTGCATTTGCGAGGCCAAGTAATGAATCCGCATCATTATTATTTTATGGATTTGTCGCCAGCCGATTATGATAGAATGATACAAATGAGTGATAATTCTGGACAAATGATGGACTAAGCAAAAACTGCCCCCAACCCCTAAAGGGGAGCAAAGAGTAATAGTATTGTTTTTTAATTAATTTACAATCAAATGAATAATAAGGATGAAAAAACACTTGAAGATACTAACTTCAATTCCCCACAATTTATCCCGATGCAGACGGGAGGGGTAAGGGGCAGCTCTATCGGCATCTTCGATTCAGGTTACGGTGGTCTTACTATTCTCAACGAAATAAAAAAACAATTGCCCGATTACGATTATATTTATTTGGGCGACAATGCTCGTACGCCTTATGGTACACGTTCGTTCGAAGTGGTGTATAAATATACGCTCGAATGTGTTACTAAATTATTCGAAATGGGCTGTCAGTTGGTTATTTTGGCTTGTAATACCGCTTCGGCAAAAGCGTTGCGCACCATTCAGCAGAATGACCTACCTCTTATCGACCCTAATCGACGTGTGCTTGGCGTTATTCGGCCTACCGTAGAAGTTATTGGCTCAATCACCAAATCGGGACATGTGGGTTTATTGGCCACAGTTGGTACAGTACAGTCCGAATCGTACCCATTGGAAGTGAAAAAGCTATTTCCAGATATAATTGTTACCTCCGAAGCTTGCCCTATGTGGGTTCCGCTTATCGAAAATAACGAACATACAAACCAAGGTGCTGATTATTTTGTGGAAAAGAATATCAAAAATATCTTATCGGCCGACCCTAATATTGATACGCTCATTTTAGGTTGTACGCATTATCCTTTGCTGTTGGAAAAGATAAAACAATATTTACCTCAACATATTCAGGTTGTTTCGCAGGGCGAGTTGGTTGCAAAAAGTTTAGATGATTACCTGAAACGCCATACAGAAATAGCAAATCAATGTTCAAAAAATGGAAATATTCAGTATTACACTACCGAATCAGTAGCTAAATTTAGTAATTCAGCTTCTATTTTTAGAAATGGGAAAATAAAAGCTATGCATTTAGAATTAGAATGATGTTTTTAATGTGCTTATTATTAGATTGATATGATTTTTTGTAAAATTATTTTGAAAATAAATTTATTTTTTTTACTAAAACTATTGTCCAATTAAAAAATTATTCGCAATTTTGCAGAGTAAACAAACAGATAAATTTTTCATAGTTAAGGTTTAGGTTAAAATGTGGCAAAGGAGCGCTGTGAAGCGGTCCTTTGTTTTTTTTATGTCGACCATACCTTGTAATCGACCAAATAAACCTATTTCTGTCCCAACGCTCGATTATGAAAACTGAATATAGTTTTCATAATCCCCTTAAGAACTATACAAACAGCAAACAGCAAACAGCAAACTATAAACTATAAACTATATTACCTCTGTTTGATATCATTTAATTCTACCAACTTATTTACAATGGCATAAATAGTAAGCCCTGCCGTACTGTGAATTTCGAGTTTTCGGGCTATATTGCGACGATGTGTGATAACTGTATGAGTGGATAGGAAAAGATTAGTAGCTATCTCTTTGTTTGTATAGCCTTTCACAACACCAACAATAATTTCCTTTTCGCGAGGTGTAAGTGACTGAAATTCTTCACTTTCAGAATCTAAAATATCGAAAATTCCATCTAATTTAGCTTTTACACTATCTGTATCATCGTATAAGTGTATCTTTTCGTCGTATGCTTCAAGTACTTTATCGTCGACAGCACCTGTTATTAGCGCAAAAAAATGGGTAGAGCTATTTTTGTTTTCGTTTTTTAAATTCTCAGTATCTACCAATCCCCAATAAGTTGGGTTAATAATCACTAAATCAGGTTTTTGGGTTCGAATATTGCTTGCCAAAAACTCATACGAATTTAGTTCAAAAGTATGCACGTGATAGCCTTGTAGTCGTTTTAGCAATACCGAAAGTCCGCTACGAATAATAGCCGAAGGGTCGACAATTGCAATTTTGAAAATTACATCTGTCATGCTTTTGCGGTATTTAAAAGTTTGTTTTCGATTAACTCAACAACAGGTACAAAAAACAAATCTTCAACCATATTGTGCGCTGCAAGGTCTTTTTCGCACCAAAGAAGCTCGAGGAGTACATCGTTGAGTTTGTAGTTTACCTCCTCGGTAGGATGATATTTTATCAGAATATTTTTCAGTTCGGCTATCTTCGAATCTACATCAGTGTGGTGGTCTTCGAAATCGGTAATTCGATAGTTCGAAGTATTTACGCCTTCAAGCAAATTCATAACATAAGGAAATACTATTTTATCCTCGTATTCAATGTGTTTGGCAACTTCGTCCACATATTCGTCGAAAAACTTGAGCAGCACAACTTTATACGAATGTAACTGTTCGTTTTCCAAAACAGCATCGTTCAGTTTTTCGCGAATGATAGGTAATTTATAATTCAGAAAATAGGCATGTGCATTTTTAAGATAGCCAATTACCGTTTCTAATGATATATTTTCGACCAAATCGCTTGGTTGCACATTTTCTTCGGCTAAAAAATTCATTACGGCCAAAAATGTGGTACAATCAATATTATTAACTTTACATGTTTCTTCTACCGTTTTCTCGCCCAGTCCGAGCGAAATTCCAAACCTACTTACTGATGATAGAAGCGAGGCATCATCGTTTATCAGGTTGAACATGCGAGTGCGAGGGCTAAATTTATGTTGCATAGTTGTTTCACTAAAAAAATGTAATACTTTTTTATTATTTAGAACAAAGGTCGCTAATTAATGTTTTAAATGCAATACCTTACTATAGGTATTTTTTTTATTCTATATTATTGCTATATAAATATCATTTTATGTGTTGCCAATGTTGAATTTAGTAATTTTATATTTTTTGTTTGCGCTAAGTATTTTTATTTTGCCGAAAGCCATAAAATCCCAAAAAGGGATTCTAATTGCTTTTTTGCAGATGGCTGCTTTTGTGTGGTTTGTTTTTAAAGTTCCGTTAGTTTCGGCTAATAATTCAGAATTGTTGTTTTTGAAATGGATTCCCGAATTGGGTTTAAATTTCGAATTCTTGCTCGATGGTTTAAGCTTGGCTTTTGCATTATTAGTTACTGGCGTTGGTGTATTGGTTTTTTTGTATGCTCATTCGTACATGAAAAGCTACGATAATACGGCAAAATTCTTTTTCTTTCTACTGCTTTTCAGTGGTGCTATGCTTGGTTTAGTGCTGTCGGCCAACTTAATACAGTTATTTATTTTTTGGGAATTAACTACCGTTCTCTCCTTTTTCTTAATAAGTTTTTTTAATGAAAAGGAGCTTGCGCGCAAAGCAGCATTTCAATCGTTGGTAATTACATTTTTGGGTGGCCTTTCGCTATTAGCCGGAATAATTGTAATTGGCAGTGCTGTTGACAGTTATTCAATTAACGATTGGGTTGCCGGGGCAGATAAAATTAAAAGTAGCAGTTCTTATGTTCCGGGTTTAATCCTTATTTTGATTGGTGTATTTACCAAATCAGCTCAATTTCCATTTCATTTTTGGCTACCAGGAGCCATGCAAGCCCCAGCGCCCGTGAGTGCATACCTACACTCTGCAACTATGGTTAAAGCAGGTGTTTTTTTACTAGCAAGGTTAAGTCCTGCGCTTGGTGGAACCGACGAATGGACTTTTATCGTTCCGCTATTTGGTGTTATTACCATGCTTGTAGGTTCGTATTTTGCCATTACTCAAACCGATTTAAAAGCAATATTAGCTTATACTACCATAAATGCACTTGGTGTGTTGGTGTTGTTACTAGGCATCGACACCAATCTTTCCATTAAAGCTGCTGTATTATTCCTATTTATACATGCATTTTATAAGGCTTCGTTGTTTATGATAGCTGGCTTTATCGAAAAGAAAACCGGAACGCGCGAGATAAATGAATTAGGCGGTTTAATAAAATCGTTTCCTATCACTTCTGCTATAGCATTGTTGGCTTTACTCTCTATGGCAGGCTTACCGCCAATGCTCGGATTTTTGGGTAAGGAGTTAATTTACGAAGCTAAAGTACAGTCGCCGGGTTTTGGCTCGATGATTTTTATTTTTGGTTTTATTTCCAATGTCTTGATGTTTGCAGTTTCGATGAAGGTGCTTTTTAAGGTGTTTTTGGGAAAAGCCAAAAAAACGTATACCGTTTCGAGATTTAAAAATACATTTTTTGTAATTGGGCCCGCTATTTTAGTTTTAATAAGCTTGGTAATTGGTATTGCGCCAAATCTATTCGGAAAATGGATAATTGAGCCCGCAACAAATGTGATTTATGCCTCGCCTGTAAATGTGGAGCTAGCACTTTGGCATGGGTTTAATCAAGTGCTTTTATTAAGCATTGCTACGGTGGTATTAGGCTCAATGCTTTCGTACATTCTCATTAAATACAATAGGGTTGAAGTGCTGTGGCAAAAATTTAACACGACTGTTTTTCCTGTAAATCTCCCCGAATTATTTACCAAAACTATTGAAAGTTTTGTTGCCTTTTCGGTTAGCAAAACCAAAATACTTCAGCATGGCTACCATCGCTATTACATTTTATCTATTATCGTTTTTACGGCTGTTTTGTTGTGGGTGCAGCTTTTCGTAACCAAAGGCTGGCAATTTGAAATTCCGTTTACATTTAAACCATTTTATATCTCTGGTTTAGTTTTTATTATTATGCTGGCTACGCTCTTTTCTGTTATTACGCGCTCACGAATTGCGGCTATACTATCGATGGGCGTTACAGGTTACGGTATGGCTTTAATTTTTCTTTATTACAGCGCTGTCGATTTGGCTATAACACAAATTTTATCCGAAACGCTTATTGTTGTTATGTTTATGCTTATTTTACAACGGCTACCAACATTTACCAAGCTTTCGTCAAAAGCCACCAAAATACGCGACTTAATCGTTTCTATTATCTTTGGTACTGCAATGACTTTGGTTACTTTAAAAGCTATTAACGTTAATTTAAGTAGTCCTATTTCGGAGTTTTTTATGCAAAATAGTTTTCAGAAAGCTTTTGGTGAAAATGTTGTTAATGTTATCCTTGTCGATTTTAGGGCGCTCGACACACTTGGCGAGGCTACCGTTTTGGTCATAGCGGCAGTGGGTGTCTCAGTATTATTATTCTCAAAAAAATCAAAATCATGAATTCAATAATTTTACAAATAGCTTCAAAATACGTCCGCTGGCTACTGGTTATTTTTTCTGTTATTATTTTACTTCGTGGACATAATGCTCCTGGTGGTGGCTTTATTGGTGGCTTATTGGCTGGTCTATCGCTTGCCTACAAGGGTTTTGCATTTACGCCAGAGCTTCTCAAAACTGAGATGAAAGTGAAGCCCGAAAGTTTTATGGGACTTGGTTTAATGCTTATTTTTATTAGTGTTTGGCCTGGTGTTTTTATTAAATCGGCATTCATGGAAGGCATCTGGTTTACTATTCCGTTTCCTTTTACCGAAGGCTATAAGTTTGGCACCCCTTTTCTTTTCGATATTGGTGTGTTTTTTACTGTAATTGGTGTTACTGTTTTATTTTTATTTTCATTATCAAACAATAAATCATGGAAGTAATGCTGTCAATATTAGTTGGCGTTTTGTATACCGCAGGAGTTTATATGCTACTTCGTAGGAGTATTCTGAAATTTATTATAGGAATAATTTTTATGAGTAATGCTACCAATTTATTGGTTTTTATCTCAGCAGGGCTTGTTGCCGGAAAACCAGCTTTTGTAAACGGAGCTACAACCAATGTTTCTCAATTAGCCGACCCAATGCCTCAAGCTTTGGTTCTGACAGCCATTGTAATTGGGCTCGGAATGGCTGTGTTTATACTTGCCCTCAAATATAAATATTTTGAAGTTACCGGAACCGATGATTTGGACCAGTTAAAACAAACCGATTCACAAAAATGAATATAGTAGCATTGCCCCTGTTAATTCCGTTTGCGCTGGCTATCAGCCTGTTGCTGTTTCGCTCTCCAACTATCGGTCGTTGGGTTGGGCCACTTGGTAGCTTTGCCATTTTTATTGTGTCGCTATACCTCTTTTCGAACCTCCAAACCAATGGTATTTTAACGCTTAACATGGGTGGTTGGGATGCTCCATTTGGAATTGTGCTTGTTATCGATTATTTGAGTGCACTCATGTTGGTCGTATCATCGCTTATTCTTGTTGTGGTTTCGCTCTTTGCGCTTCGATTTTTAACTGACGACATTCCGTTAAATCGTTTTTATTTTTTCTTTTTTACGCTTGCCATGGGCATGAATGGCGCTTTCATCACAGGCGATGTTTTTAACCTTTACGTATGGTTCGAAGTGATGCTTATTTCATCCTTCGTATTAATAACAATGGGTAAAAAGAAGGAACAATTAGAAGGTGGTATAAAGTATTTAGCGCTAAATCTGATTGGTTCGTTTCTGTTTTTAGCGGGGCTTGGCTTACTTTATGGAAAAACAGGAACTCTCAACATGGCTCACTTAGCCGAAATACTTCGAAACGACAATCAAGCGGTGTTGATGAACACATCCGGTATCCTGTTTTTTGTGGCATTTGGTATTAAGGCCGCTATTTTTCCACTTTATTTTTGGCTACCGGCATCGTATCATACGCCAAATATTACTATTACTACCTTATTTGCCGGATTGCTTACAAAGGTAGGTGTTTATACTTTTATTCGTTTTTTTACGCTTTTCTTTGTACAGGATCAACCATTTTGGCACAACCTGCTGCTTATTACTGCCGGCTTTACAATGGTAATTGGTGGCATGGCGGCGGCTTCGTATTACGAAACACGTAGAATTCTTTCGTACCACATTATTAGCCAAATTGGATATATGATAATGGGCTTGGGTATATTTACACCATTGGCTATAGCCGGAGCAGTGTTTTTTACACTACATAATATGATAGCCAAAACAGGTGCTTTTGTAGCTTCGGGTATGATTGCTAAAATTAAAGGAACCTACCAACTGAAAGAAATTGGTGGTTTGTACAAGGATAATCCGTTGCTTGCGGTGCTATTTATTATTCCAGCATTTGCGCTGGCTGGTATTCCTCCTTTGTCGGGCTTTTTCGCTAAATTTATGCTCATAAAGGCCGGTTTCGAAAACGGAAATTATATAATTACCGCAGTTGCGTTATTAACAGGGATTTTAACACTTTACTCGATGATAAAAATTTGGAATGAGGCGTTTTTGAAAAAACAGCCTGATAATCAAGCGGGTAAAGTAGATGTGAAACTCGCTTGGCCCGATTATTTGCCGCTTACAATTCTTGCAACAGCATCGGTATTGATGGGGATTTTTGCTGCCTCTGTTTTTTCGTATACTATGGAAGCGGCAAACCAACTGATTGAACCATCGCATTATATTAATTCAGTGTTAAAAAACAAAATGCCATGAAATTATTAAAACTACTCTATTATATTCCCGAATTTTTAGTATTTTATTTGATAAAACTTCTGCAGTCAAATTTTCAAATGGCTTACATCATACTGTCACCCAAAATGAATACGACGGCCGAATTTATTGAGTTCCCGCTCGAAGTAAAATCATCAGCGGGTTTATTGTTGCTGACTAACTTGGTTTCGATGACTCCCGGAACATTAAGTGCCGATATAAGCAATGACAAAAAAATACTGCTTATTCATGCATTGTTGATGAGCAACGACCAAAACACAGTGGGAGAAATTGAAAGTATTCAAAAACGAATTTTAAGACTAACGAATTAAAAAAAAATGATAGCAACAATACCTGAAACTGTTCTATATATTGCTTTTGCATTTTTAATGCTGGCAATGATAATCACTTTGGTCAGACTCTTAAAGGGGCCTTCTATTAACGACCAAATTGCGGCTATGGACCTGATAGCGTCGATAATTATTGGTTTAGTGCTGGTTTATTCGGTATTGATTAACAACGCCATGTATTTCGACATCACAGTTATTCTTTCTTTGGTTTCGTTTATAGGAACCATTGCAATATCAACTTATTTATCGCAAAAAAATGGATAGTATTATCATTATTATTTCAGTATTTATACTTTTGGGCTCATTTTTCATTCTTGTTTCAGCAATCGGAATTTTGCGCTTCAAAGATTTATATGGTCGGCTACATGCTACAACCAAAGCAACTTCGTTTGGAATACTGCTTTTAATTATTGGTGTAAGTTTGTTTTTTAACGATATTACTGTTTATACAAAGGCATTTCTCATTGTTTTTTTTGTATATTTGACCGCTCCATTAGCTGCGCATTCAATTACGAAATCATTTTTTCAAAAAAATAAAAAAACCAAAACATAGAGAATTACAAACGGTAGATTTAATAATGGCGCAAGTCTATTTCTATGCCCCATTTTTTTTTGTTACCTCTATAAATAATTTTTTAGCGGTAATAACTTCTTATTTTCGTGTTTTTTCCAATACCATTCGTTTATTTTATATGTTACATAAGCACTTCCAGCACCCAAAATAGCTCCAGCCAACACATCCGATGGGTAATGAACTCCCAAATTCATGCGCGAATAACCTACGTAGCTTGCCCAAGCAAAACTTGGAGCTATTACATACCATTTAGGATAAATCAAACTTAGCGAAGTGGCTGTGGTAAATGCCAATGAGGTATGGCCAGAAGGAAATGAAGGTGAGCCGCCAGTGCCATAATCTAAATTAGTATAAATATCGGGATATTGATTGTAGGGCCGAAGTCGTCCAAATGAATGTTTTAGCCCATAAGTGAGAATTGAATTTACGCCAAATGCTGCGGTTGTATAAATGGCATCTTTGAGTATTTTATCATCATTTTTAATGAGGGCGATAGTGGCCAAAGTTACAGGCAATGCAACAGATGTTAAAGTAGTGGTGTTCGAAATTGCTTGCGAAAAACCAACTGTTTGTTTGTTGCTGTATATAGAATTTAGAATTTTCAAATCTATATTTTGAGCATTATTTTCGGTTGATGCAAAAAAAAACATACCGATAAGCAGAATAATTGTCGTAAATTTGCGCATAATTTCTAATTTGAGGTTTCAAAGGTACTGAAAAATGTCAAATTAGTAATAATTTAGAGCTAAATTCATGTTGAAAATTGCCATTGTAGGTCCCGAGTCGACTGGGAAATCAGAGCTGTCGATAGCCTTAGCTACTCATTTTTCTGGAAATTTTGTGCCTGAGTTTGCACGAAAATATGTCGAACAGTTAGATAGAAATTATTTATACGAAGATGTTGTTTTTATTGCGCAAAAGCAAATAGAAGAACAAGACTATTATTTGAATAACAACAATAACAACAATAACAATATTCTCAATCCTTTATCTGTTGTGTTTTTTGATACAGAATTGATTATCACTAAAGTATGGTTGGAGTTTTGTTACAAATCAGTTCCTGAATTTATAAATGAGCGTATTAGCAATTCTTATTTTGATCTTTATTTGTTGTGTTATCCCGATTTGCCTTGGGTTTTCGATCCCGTTCGTGAGCATGGAGGCGACGAACGTTTGTTTTTTTTCGATTGGTATAAGCGTGAAATTGAAAAATTAGGTATTCCTTACGTGGTTATTGATGGTATCGGAACTATCCGAACTGAAAATGCAATAGCTGCTGTAAATAAAATAATTAAATTATAATTCTCAATTAAAATTGTATAGTTAGATGAACAAGAAACTTTCAGATATTGTCAAAACTTTATCCGACGTAAACGATTTCAAAGATATTTGCCATCAGCACAATGAGTTAATTCCAATGCCATCAGTCGATGTGCTCAACGAAATTGTAAAATTAGTTCGTGCCATACTTTTTCCCGGATTTTTTGGTTATGCTGCTATCAATTCCAAAAATATGCTGTATCATATTGGTGTAAACGTCGATCAATTATTGTTTTTGCTTTCGTCGCAAATAAACGCTGGAATGTCATTCAACAAAGGTGTCAACGATAAACCTTGTCCCGAAATTGAACGTCAATCCAGAGAAAAGGCGCGCGAATTTATTGAACAATTGCCCGTTATTCGACGAAAATTACATACCGATATTATCGCCTCTTTCAATGGCGACCCGGCAGCCAAAAGTTTCGGCGAAGTGATATTTTGTTATCCGGGGTTTCGTGCAATTAGCAATTACCGCATAGCCCATGCGCTTTTGATGCTCGATGTGCCACTTATTCCCCGCATAATTACCGAAATAGCTCACTCCGAAACCGGAATAGATATTCATCCCGGTGCTACAATTGGCGATTATTTTACTATCGACCACGGCACTGGAGTTGTTATTGGCGAAACGGCAACGATCGGAAATAATGTGAAAATGTATCAAGGCGTAACATTGGGTGCTAAAAGTTTTCCATTAGACGAAAATGGAAATCCGATTAAAGGCATTCAACGCCATCCACGCATAGGAAATGATGTGGTAATCTATTCTAATTCAACTATTTTGGGAACCGTTAAAGTGGGAGATGGTGCCATTATTGGCGGCAATATTTGGGTAGATACCGATGTGCCCGCTGGTGCAAAATTGGTGCAGAGTAAATGATGTGTTGATGTGTCCCGATAGCTATCGGGAGTGTTGATGTGTTGATGTGTTGATGTGATTATAAAATAACGTGAAGCAAATAACGGCTTTAGCCAAATAACGCGAAGCTAATAACGGCGAAGCCAAAATAACGCGAAGCCAAAATAACGCGAAGCAAATAACGCGAAGCAAATAACGCACAAAGTGCAAATAACGCGAAGCAAAATAACTAAAAAATAAGATGGAATACGAAATGATTGCCAAAACCTTTATGGGTTTGGAAGAAGTGCTGGCTACTGAGCTGGTAAAATTGGGTGCTAATAATGTAGAATTGCAGCGACGAGCGGTATCTTTTACCGGTGATAAAGCATTGATGTACAAAGCTAATATGCACTTGCGCACTGCCTCGCGCGTACTAAAAACAATAACCACTTTTACTGCTAAAAATGCCGATGAGGTTTACGACAAAGTGCGCACGATAAATTGGACGGATTTTATGAATGTAAAAACCTCTTTTGCTATCGAATCCACTGTATACTCCGAAGAGTTTACCCATTCCAAATTTGTTTCGTATCGTGTAAAAGATGCTATTGTCGATTGGTTTCGCGATAAAACAGGCGATCGACCTTCTGTAAAGTTAGACAATCCGAATCTCACCATACACATTCATATTGCTGGCACACATTGCACCATTTTGTTGGATAGCTCGGGCGATTCGTTGCACAAGCGTGGTTATCGTATTTCGCAAAACGAAGCTCCTCTCAACGAAGCGTTAGCTGCAGGTATGTTGTTGATGACAGGCTGGGAAGGGCAAAGCGATTTTATCGACCCCATGTGTGGCTCTGGAACTTTATTGATAGAAGCTGCACTCATTGCACTCAATATTCCACCCGGTTTGTATCGCTCGTCGTTTGGTTTTGAAAAATGGCTCGATTTCGATCAAGAATTATTCGACGAAATTTATCAAGATGATTCTGCTGAACGTCCCTTTAACTTTAAAATTTACGGTTCTGATATTTCGCAACGCGCAATAAATATCAGTGAACAAAATGTAAAAAGTGCCGGACTTACAAAATACATAACGCTTGAAGTAAAAGGAGTAAAAGACATAGAAGCCCCTTCCGTAGGATGTCTTTTGGTAACTAATCCTCCTTATGGCGAACGCATTACCTCCGAAGATATATTAGGACTTTATGCGAGCATAGGTTCTACTTTTAAACATAAATTTCAGGGTTCGAAATGCTGGTTGATTAGTTCGCATATCGAATGTATCGACAAAATTGGTCTCAAATCAACTCAACGAATACCACTATTAAACGGTACGCTGGAATGTTGGTACAACTGTTACGATATTTTTGCGGGTAAACGCAACGAATATGTGATACTCAAAAAAAATATTTCGAAAACAACAGAACTGTAATTTTACCCTAAACGAACTGATAATCAAAACTATATTATTTGTTAATTAGATTTTGCAAATTGTAAAATGCAAATTGTAAAATGTAAATTAATAATTTGTTTTGTTAGTTCGGGAAAAAAGATTACTTTTGTGCCACTTTAACGCCCAGATGGCGGAATTGGTAGACGCGCTGGTCTCAAACACCAGTGGATTCACTTCCATGCCGGTTCGATCCCGGCTCTGGGTACAAGTTCTTAACCCCTCGAAATCAGATGATTACGAGGGGTTTTGTTTTGGTTTTTGAAATGATGTGCTTTTTTTGTAATTTTGCAATTGATAAAAAAGAATTGTATGATTAATAATAATGTTATTAAAATTGATGTGGCTGCCGTGCTCAAAGCTCGAGCTCCAAAAACAAAAGTACCAAAGTTTATAGTAAATTACCTTCGCAAAATTGTTCATGAAGACGAGTTTAACAAGTTTTTTGTGGAAAATCCAGATTTAAAAAATCTCGATTTTGTCGAAGCTGCTTTTAATTTTTTAGGTATTAAAATGAACATTATTGGTAAGGAAAACTTACCACCTGCCACTGGAAAGTATATTTTTGCGTGTAATCATCCCCTTGGCGGATTAGATGGCGTGGCAATGGGGTATGTTATTGGTAAACAGTATGATGGTAAAGTGCGTTTCTTTTCAAACGACCTTGTAATGTCTATCACACCTATGAGAGAAATGTTTGTTCCAATAAATAAATTTGGAAATCAGAATAAAAATAATGCTGATATGATGCGCGAATTGTACGAATCAGACAATCATTTGGTTACATTTCCGGCAGGTATATGCTCACGAAAACAAAATGGAAAAATTTGCGATTTGGAATGGAAAAAGAATTTTATTACTAAAGCTGTTCAATACAAACGCGACGTGGTTCCTATCTTTTTCGAAGGGCGCAATTCTAATTTTTTTTACAATTTGGCCAATATACGTAAGTTTTTGGGTATTAAGTTCAATATCGAAATGATGTATTTGCCCAATGAAATGTTTAAACAACGAAATAAAGAATTTAAAATTATAATTGGAAAGCCCATCCCTTGGCAGACTTTTGATAAATCGAAAACACATGCTAAATGGGCAGAATGGGTGAAGGGGGAAGTTTATAGTTTATAGTTATTGATTGTTATTTGGCTTTGCCGTTATTGATTGTTATTTAGCTTTGCCGTTATTGATTGTTATTTGGCTTTGCCGTTATTGATTGTTATTTAGCTTTACCGTTATTGATTGTTATTTAGCTTTGCCGTTATTGATTGTTATTTGGCTTTGCCGTTTTTGAATATACTTGAATTTTTGTTGTACGTTGTCTGGTGTCATTTTTTCTAACTTCTAACCCCGATGGCTATCGGGAAAATTCTAACTTCGAATGAAAATAATTTCCTATAATGTGAATGGCATACGTGCCGCACTCTCAAAAGATTTCCCAACTTGGTTGCGTGCCGAAAATCCTGATGTGCTTTGTTTTCAGGAAACAAAAGCGCAACCTGATCAAATTGACACCTTGCTTTTTGCCGAAATGGGTTACACTTCGTACTTGCATTCGGCGCAAAAAAAAGGATACAGTGGTGTGGCAATTCTTACCAAATCGGCTCCTGATAATGTGGTGGTGGGTATGAATAATCCACGCTACGATGTTGAGGGACGAGTTATTCGTGCCGACTTTGGCGATTTATCGGTTATAAGTGTGTATATTCCTTCGGGCTCATCAGGCGACGAGCGGCAGGCTTTTAAAATGGATTTTTTGAATGCATTTTTACCATTTATCGAAGAAGTTCGCAAAACGCGTCCAAACTTGGTTGTTTGTGGCGATTATAATATTTGTCATAAACCGATCGATATTAATCACCCAGAGCGTCAGAATGGTGTTTCGGGATTTTTACCTGAGGAGCGTCAGTGGCTCGACCGGTATGAGGCAACGGGTATGGTCGATTCGTTCCGCATTTTCGACCAAAGTGCCGAGAAATATAGTTGGTGGAGTTATCGTGGGGGTGCGCGTTTTCGCAATGCGGGCTGGCGTATCGACTATCATTGGGTAAGCGAACCGCTTCGAAATAGACTCAAATCGGCTGCAATATTGGCCGATGCAGTGCATTCAGATCATTGTCCAGTGGTTGTTGAGCTTTCATAGACGACAGATAACGGACAACGGACGACAGACAACAGACAACAGACGACAGACAAAAGTTAAAATATAAAAGATATAAGACAGCAGTCTTTCCGTTGTCTGTTGTCCAATGTTTTTTGTATTTTCACTCTTTCTAAAATTTAAAAAACAATAAATGTTTGCATTACAAATTTAGGTGCAGTGATTTGTTTTTAACTTTGTAAACTAATTTACAATTTGAATATCATCCTATGAAGTTTTATTCCTTCCGATTATTTGTAATCCTTTCATTGTCAATTGTTTTTACGTCATGCGACTGGCTCGATTCCAATTCAACAGTTACCACTTCGAGCGATGCTACTTTTGTTTCACTCACTTTTTCGGCTGCTAACACTGCCGATGCTGCTGTTTCTAAAGCTGTTTTTACTTTGGTAATCGAAGGCTCCGATTCTATAATTGTGAATTTGGATTCACTTCCCTACAACACAGCCATCGATAGCGTTATACCCAAATTTACATTTGCAAGCACAAATGCTGCTTATGTGCTTATAAAAGATAGCACAGGAACAAAAATTGACACGGTTTCGATAACTGGAACAGATACATTGGATTTTAACAGAGTAGTTAAAATAAAGAATTTTGCAACCGACGGAAAAGCGTATCATTCGTATTCTTTTAGAGTGAATGTACATAAAGTTGAACCTGAGTTATATCAATGGAAAAATGTTGTAAATCAAATGTATACACATCAAGGGTCGCTTCAGAAGGCGGTTATGATGAACAATACAATTTATTTTTTCAATAGTACAGGGCTTACTACTTCGCTCTACACTTCGACTACTGGAGCCAGCTGGAGTAGCCGAAATCTGGTAACCGATTTGCCTGACAATGCCTTATTGCGCAATATGTTGGTTTTTAATAATAAAATATTTTTAATTCACAACGATTCGTTAATTTACTCTTCTACCAACGGTGTTGATTGGACTAAGAAATCATTTCAGAATACTGATTATTGGTTTAAAAACTTACTTTACGACTTCAAAGGAGAATTATGGGCATTGGTACAAAATAAATCGAACGGTGATTATAAATTTGCAACATCCGTAGATGGTGCTTCGTGGACTAAACACGAAGAGCTTGTTCATGCTAATTTTCCAGTAGGTGGCTATGCTTCAGTATCATTTCTGTCCCGTACAAAGCAGCCTAAAGTGCTTGTAGCTGGTGGTTATTCTAAAACTGGAGCTTTTCTTAACAAAGTGTGGTCGTCGCAAGATGGGTTGTATTTTGTTGAGTTTAGCAAAGAAAATACCACTTATGGTTACCGAACTGGGACTAACATTATTTATTACGAAGACAAATTGTTAGCGTTTGGTGGAATCGACGAAAATGGCAAAATGCAAGCCTTGCTCTACCTGCAATCGGCTGACGAGGGTTTGAGTTGGAAAGATATTGATACAACTTACATGACGGTACGTGAAAAATATACATTTAATCGTAACGATAGCGTAATTTCAGCTTACAAAAATTACAAACGACGTTTTAATCACTCAGCTGTAGTTGATAAAGATAAGAATATCATATTGATAGGTGGTCGTGATTCATTGCCTCAAACTTATACCGATGTGTGGGTAGGACGCTTGAATAAGGCAGTATTTATTAGAAAATAAGAAATATTATTGCCCCAAACCCCTAAAGGGGCTAAAAGACTGGTATTCGAAATAATTTACATTAATAATAATTGTTTAGGGTTTTAAAAACGAAGCTAACTACACATCCCATTTAGGGGCTTGGGGCATTTTGTTTTTATAGTTTATAGCGTTATGAATAAAAAAGTTACAAATAGACAAGTTTCGCTGCGTTTCCGTAGATGGAGTCGTGCGGGTTATGCCTTGTTTGTAAGTTTTACTTTGGCTGTAACTATCGGTGTGCTTGCTGTTTCGATTTGCGAAAAATCTGAAGTGAAAGCTTTGTCTAGTGGTATTCTGAATAATGAAAACGCTTTTTTAGCTCTTGATGAAAATGAGCAGGAATTTAATGATGAGATGCTCATGGCTACCGAAATTGCCTCTATTTCAGCAACTAAAAACGACCTAACCGCTGCGCATGGTCGCAAAATAGTATTAATAACAAGATATTTTATTAACCAAAACGGTTGAAACGGATTAAATTCTGTTTCAACCGTTTTTTATTTTATCCAAAATGTTCAAGAAAACAATTTTTATTTTCTCCTTTTTTGTGTTGTTTTCACTTTTTTCGTTTAGTCAGAAAAATGTGGATACTTTAAAAGTCGAATTGCAAGAAGTAGATGTGAATGCTGCTCAAAATCAGTTAAAAACTGGCTCGGGTAGGTTGCTTACTGTTATCGACAAAGCTACAATAACAAAACTACCGGTGCAAAGTCTCGACGATTTGTTAGAAACAATTTCGGGAGTAGATATTCGACAACGTGGAGTGGGAGGGACGCAATCGGATATTAGTATACGTGGTGGCTCGTTCGATCAGGTTCTTGTATTGCTCAATGGAGTTAACATAACTGACCCACAAACAGGGCATTACAACCTTGATGTACCAGTAGAATTGTCGGATATTTCGCGTATTGAACTTTTGCAAGGCTCAGCAGCCCGATTGTATGGACCAAATGCTTTTAGCGGAGCAATTAATATTATTACATACAAAAAAAGTAAAAATTCGGTTTCTGCACAACTCACAGCTGGAAGTTACGGTACCTTTACTCAAAATATTTCGGGCAGTGTAGGTTCTAAAAAGTTGGCATCTTTCCTCTCGTTTTCCAACAAAGCAAGCGATGGATATATTCCCAATACCGACTTTAAAATACTAAATGCTTTTTCGCACACCACACTGACAACTAATAAGGTAGGGAAATTTGATTTACAATTGGCTTATCAGCAAAAATCGTACGGAGCTAATGCTTTCTATTCGTTTGCTTACCCAAATCAGTTCGACCATACCCAAACATTTCTTGGGGCATTAAGTTGGAATTTAACCACAACTAATTTTCAATTTTCGGCACAGACTTATGCTCGTAAACATTATGATAGGTTTGAGCTTTTCAGAGACTCAATTAGCACAAAACCAACATGGTATACCACACATAACTATCACGTGACGGATGTTTCGGGCGCAAAAGCAACTGCAACTTATCAATCGTCATTTGTAAAAAGTACTTTTGGACTCGATGTGCGCAACGAACATATTTATAGCAATGCGCTGGGAATTGTTTTACCTACACCCAAAGATAATATTTTTGCTGCCAGTCATCCGTTTACAAAAGCTGATAACCGTCTGCTTTCGACCGCTTTTGCCGATTTTTCGAAAAACATTCGTCAATTTAATTTGTCGCTGGGCGTTTCTGCTACTTCCAACAAGCGATACGGTTTTATGTGGTCGGGTGGGGGCGATGTGAGTTACAACGCTACCGATAATTTGCGTTTTTACACTTCGGTAAATTCAGCTGTGCGTTTGCCCACATTCACCGATTTGTATTTGCAAAATTCTATTCAGAAAGCGGATGCAAATTTACTACCCGAAACCGCTACTACATACGAAATAGGTTCTAGATACGATAAAATGGGGCTCAAGTTGAATACGTCAGCATTTTATCGCATTGGAAAAAATGTAATTGACTGGGTTCGATTTGAGCCAACTTCGAAGTGGGAAAGCAAAAATTTAGCCAATATAAATGCTTTTGGTGTGGATGCTTCTACCGAATATTATTTTAAAACGGGTTTTGTTAAAAAAATAGCCCTATCCTATTCGTATCTCACACTCAATAAAGAAGCGGTGTCGTTTGATTCAAAATACGCATTAGATTATCTCCGTCATAAAGCTGTTGTGAGTGTTAATCACACCATTGTTAGCAAACTTTCGGCTCAGTGGAAAGTATCGTACAACGACCGTGCAGGCGATTATGTAGATTTTGCAAACGCTACTAAAACGCTCTATAAACCATTTACGATGTTGGATTTGCGCTTGCTTTGGACTGATAAATATTATGCTATTTTTGCCGATGGCAACAATTTACTCGACGTGAATTATGCCGATTATGGTGGCTTGGTGCAGCCTGGAATTAATTTTAATGTAGGAGTAAGGGTGAAATTGTAAACTGAAATTTCCGTTCCAAAACACATTATTCTTTAACCAAATAATTCCTTTAACGTTTGCGTTGCAATGAACATTTACACCGTCAGCATAAACATCCTGTTTTTCGATATTGATATTCTTAATTTTATGCAGTATTCGGACGTTCTCTTCTTTATAAAAGAATTTTTTATCTGCACCGATGAAATATACATCATAGCCATTTACATTTCCATAATCCGATGCTATGTTCATAGCTGAAACCGACATGGTCTTATCTTCCCATTACTGCTTTTTAGCACTAAAAAGCAGAACTGTCTGATTTTCGTTATCTATTTCTATCTTTTGACCCATTTTTAGTTGTTTGGAGCTACTATTTATAAACCAACTTCTACCCCTCCACAATCTTAATTTCCTCTTCCGTCAATTCATACAGTGCATACACCATTCGGTCAATTTTGCGGTCAGTATCATCTATTTGTTTTTTTATTTCGAGGGCTTTTGCTTTTTCCGTATTGAAATAGTCTTCCCATTCGGCTTCCTGAGCGAGGGTGAGTTTTACTTTTTTCTTAGCAAGTTCAGTAATAAACTCTTTGTAGCTTAGTAGATACCAGTTTTGCAGTTTGCCAGGCAACTCTTCCAAATCGAACTTACGCTGAAGCATACGTTGGAATTTTTGAGATGAATCATTTAATGCCTTGTGTAATATGAGCATTTCATTGGCTTTAACAGCTAATTCTTCAGTTGTATTTGCAATTGGTATTTGACCAAAATACTTCCAAATTAATTGAACTCCATTTTGTATTTGTGTGCAGTATTTTGTTATTAGCCACCAACCCATTTTCGAGTTTAATATGGCAAGTAAACCTTTATCTGCAGAGGGAATAATCCACATTGAATTATTACAAAAAAGTCCTTGCTCATCATAGATAAAACATGGTTTTACCTGAAACACTTGATACATAATTTTAGGACTGTTGAATTTTACCAAATAATCATCTGTTGGGCAATTATCTAATTCTAACCAATGATGTTGACCCGAAAATGGCTTCTCGATGCTGGGTTTACTTCCATTGCACTGACCACGCTTTTTTAAATCCACTTCAAATGTTTGAAGTCTTTCATATATTGCAGGATAGTCTTTTTCGAGGTGTTGATAACTTCCGTACTTGGCTAAGATAATAAAATCACATTCACTTAATTGAGGAATTCCATATCGTTTCATATTTCGTCCTCTTACTATCGGATTAATTATGTTTTCTGAGGAAATATGTTTATGGATCAATTTTATTTTAGTTTCTTCATCAATAATATAAGCTTCACTCAAACCTGGGATAATCCCCCTAAAAGCTTCTTCATTAATCACTTCAATCAATTTTGGAAAAGACCTTTTAAGACATTCGATTAATTTTTGGTCATTGGACGATGATAATACCCAAGTTTCCGAATTCAGTTTTGATATTTCAAATTTCTCGGCAGAAAGTGTTACGTTCGAGTAAAAATCGTCAGAATGGATACTTGACAATACTGATACATTTACAACTTTTTTGGGTTGTGCCTTGCGTGAAACAAAAATACAGGGATAAGTCGTTACACCTTCGAAAATCTGAATATCACCAAAATCAATAAGTTGATTTAGTTCGTATTGAAGGAAAAACTCTCGTAATGATTTTCCATATCCGGCCTGCATCCATTTATTTGGCATGATAAAAGAGATTATACCGTTCTGTTTTAAAAGATTAAAACCTTTCTCAACAAATAGGCAATATAAATCACCACGTTTTTCGAATGTTTTATAATTCATATTCGACATAGCTTCCGATATGTCCTTCATCGTTTCAAGTCTTACATACGGCGGATTCCCAATCACAACATCAAAACCACCTTTCTGTTGTTTTTCATATTTGGCTTTGGGTGCGGATACAACTTCTAATTTATGGGCATATTCTGCCAATTGTTTGGTTATTTCCAACGCTTCTTTCGATAAGGCAATACCCTGTTCGGCTTTTAATTGCGCTTCTGCCGATTTTTCTTTAATAAGTTTCAGGTAATCAGGTGTTTCTATCTTTTCGATAGAAATTATTTCAACGGGTTTTTGTTCACGCCCAAACACCTGCGGGAATTCGTTGTGCCAGTCGAACGCTTTATCGCCTGCCACAGCAGGGTCGTCAATCAGCGAATTACCGCATTTGATATTATTATTCAACGAGCTGAGTTTGCGGTGAGGTTTGGCGGTGCGCAGCCACAACGATAGCTTGGCAATTTCAACACTTTCTTCGTTAATATCCACGCCGTAAAGATTGTTTTCCAAAATGGTGTTTTCGATGTTCGACAGTCCCATGGAGTAATGGTTTTTCAATCCTGTAATTCTCTCCTGCTGGTTGTCAATCCAGCTGTGTTCGGCTATTAAAAAATCGAGTGCGGTATTCAGGAATGCACCGCTTCCACATGCAGGGTCAACAATTGTGATTTGCAACAGCCATTCACGGTAAGCATCAAACACTTTTAGTGCTTGTTTCTTTTTATCTTCTTGCTCTTTTTTCGACCTGCTTTTGAATTCGAATAGTTCTTCGCATATACCCAGTTCGGTTTTCTTTTCCTCGCACAACCGTCCAACTGTATTTTCAATAATGTACTGAGTAATATAGTGTGGAGTATAAACCACGCCATCTTGTTTACGCTTCGAGACCCCTCCCGACCTCCCCGAAGGAGGGGAGAATGTACCAGATGTAATTTCATTGGCAATCTGTTCAATTTCGCTCAGACTGTTTTCGAAAATATGACCCAGAATATTTACATCTACATCGGTACCATAGTCGTAAACAGCTAATTTGAGTATGTTTTCCGAAAGTATGGTGTCGTCTACTTTGATTTGATTCAGCAACTCATCGTTGGCAAATAAACCGCCATTGTAGGCATAAATCTCTGTATTGGCATCTTTATATCCTACATCCAACAGTTTGAAATACTTCACAAACCGACTGTATAACGACTGATAATCGTTCATTGGGTCGGCATTGAATTTTTTCCATTTTTCAATTGTAGCTTTTACCGAGTTGGCAGGAAGTAGGTCTTTGTCTTCGGCAAAAAGCAGAAACAGAAAGCGGTCGAGCAGTTTTTGCGTTTTTTTAAACAGGAACAGCTTATCATATTCGGGATTCAACGATACGATACTATCGAAAAGCTGACGTTTAAAAATGGAATAATCCTTATAGAGTTGCTTTGTAATTACATCTTCGTTGCTTATTGATTGATTTTTAATCTCTTGTGGCAGATTCTTTGCCATACTTTCGTAGGAGAGGCACAACCAAAGCCTATGAAATTCATCATACGTAAGATTAAATAAGTCGAACTCTATAAAATCAACGGCATTGTCGATATAAAACCGCAATCGTTCAAAATTGGAGGTAATAACGTAACGGCAGTTTTTATGATTGTTTTTGTAGCCAAAAGCCTGAACCTCAACCTTCTTTAAATCCTGTGTTTTGTGGTCTTTCAACTCAATTACCGCTACAATTTGGTTGTTGATACGAATAGCTGCATCGGCACTTTTAGCATCCGTTTCGTTTTTCTTTTCCCTAAGAAGATTGAAATTTGGCTGAGGTTGGGCAATATAGCCTAATACATTTACGAATAATGCTTCAATAAATTCACCCTGATATTGCTGTTCTATCAGTTCTAATATATTTGCCTGAATGGCAGGATTACCAAAATAATCGACATATTTTTTGTAAATCGGACTCAGATTGGTGGTTATACCCGCTAAAAACTGACGTTCAACTTGTGTTTGGAATAATGACATGCTATAAATTTTGCTCGATTAAGATTTTTTTTTCAACCCCGCAAAACTACAAAAAACTATTCAGATTATCAGCTTATTGGTTGAAATTATTTTGGTTTGTTTTGAGTTTAATTTTTTTGCATAAAAGAATCCCATAATAGAACTTTTGCGCAAGTATTCAATACGCTCAATTCTTTATAGGAAACTGATTAATTGCTGAGAAATGTTTTTATTTATTTGGCCAAAGCCCATATTCTATATTATCTTAAATGAATGGGCTCCCGCCTTCTGCGGGATAAATGGCACCCAATCCAATCCAATCCAATCCAATCCAATCCAATTCAATCCAATTCAATCCATTTCAAATACCCAATATGCGCTTCAATTCCTTCACTCCTTCTGTTGCTCCCTTCTGTATAAAAGCAAATTTTCTAGTATTAGTATCTACAGGGTTTGGGTCAATCAGATAAACAGGAACATTGTAGCGTGCATATCGCAGCAGACCTGCCGCAGGATATACTTGCAATGAAGTTCCAATCACTACCACTATATCTGCCGATTGCACAATTTCGGCGGCATACGCTATATTCGGAACCTCCTCGCCAAACCACACAATATGCGGACGGAGCGGGTAACCTTTGGGGCACAAATCACCCATAAAGTATTCTATCTTTTCGGGTTTCACATCGTACACCTCTTCGCCTGGGCTGGTTGAACGCATTTTCATTAAGTCGCCATGCAAATGCAATACCCACGAACTGCCAGCACGTTCATGCAGATTATCCACATTCTGAGTTATTATCTTTACTTCAAAATGCTTTTCCAAATCAACCAATCCCATGTGTCCTTCATTTGGCTCTGAATCCACCAATTGCTTTCGGCGTTCGTTGTAAAATCGGTGTACAAGCTCTGGGTTTGCATCCCAAGCTTCGGGCGTTGCCACATCCTCAATCTTGTGCTTCTCCCACAATCCACCCGAATCTCTGAATGTTGAAATTCCACTCTCTGCCGACATACCGGCACCAGTTAAAATTACCAGTTTCTTTTTATATTCAGCCATTGTTCTAAAATTTTAAATCTCAACACATTATATTTGATTGGCTAAAGCCCTTATTCTAAGTAAGTAGAATAAAATAATGTCGCATAACTTTATTAGTTGCAGACCGCAATTCCCTCTCCTCAAGGAGATTGTTAGGGTGAGGTAAATATTTTATAATGGTGTGTTAAATTTGTCCATTAACTTATATGCATCATTTTTTTTTACCAGTTTTCTTCGCCGCTTTCTTCAATTCATAAAACTCCTTTTCGCCCGTTAGGTTAAAAGTCATACGATGGTAGGGAGTTGTTCCGTTAAGGGCTATTGCAAACCTATGTGCTTTGGTAGGATAGGCTTTGTTTTTATCCCATTCGTAATGAGGATATTCTGCATGAAACAATTGCATTAACTCGTCGCGGTGCGTTTTGGCCAATACCGAAGCGGCAGCAATAGAAAGGTATTTGGTATCGCCTTTTACAATGGTTTGGTGTGGAATGTTTTTATAGGGTTTAAAACGATTTCCATCCGAAATTATAAACTGAGGTTGCACCGAAAGTCCTTCAATGGATTTGTGCATGGCCAGAATAGAGGCATTAAGGATATTTATCTGGTCAATTTCAATATTATCAACCACACCCACAGCCCAAGCAATGGCGTTTTGCTCAATAATCGGACGAAGGGTGTCGCGTTCTTTTTCGGTAAGTAGCTTCGAGTCGTTGAGCTCGGGGCACTCAAAACCTTCGGGAAGTATAACGGCAGCAGCAACAACAGGACCCGCCAAGCAGCCTCGTCCTGCTTCGTCGGTACCGCATTCCAGTTTTGCACCTGAAAAATTATGTAACAATGCAGTCATGTTTAGTTTATAGTATTAAAGATGTAGAAATTTCAATATGAAAATAAAGAAACAAATCTAATACTGCCCCAAACCCCTAAAGGGGCTTAAAGAGTGGTGTTTGAAGTGTTTTACATTAAAATTAAATGATTCGGATTTAAGAGACGTAAGTAACTTCACATCCCCTTTAGGGGCTTGGGGCAGTTTTTTTTCGCGCTAATTAAACCTCTTTTTCAGTTTTTATTTCTTTTACTTCTTCCCAAAGTTGGGGTGCTAGCCCAAGCATGGGTTTATAGAGTATGGAGTCGGTTTTTGTTTGGGCATTAAGTATGCTAATTTTCGAATCTAAAACATCAAATACGTTTAGCAATAAGCTGATTATCAAGGCGTATTTTAATGCGCCAAATATACCACCAAAAATTTTATTTAATCCGCCAAGCGAAATATTTTCTACTAATTTATCTAACGAGCGGGCTAGAAACATCATTAATAAAGCAATGGCAATAAAAATAATAACGAACGAAAGTGGCACAGCTACAGTTTTCGACACCCCAAAAACATCGGTAAGAATTGAACTCATAATGGGTGAAAACCATTTGGAACCGTAAATGCCTACAATAATGACTGCCAGCGAAATAATTTCGCGGATTAACCCTTTGGATAAACCAAAAACAAATCCCAATAACAATGGGATTAAAATAATAATATCAATTGTATTCATAAAAGCTTCTATTTTCTTTGCAAATATAAATAAAATTTGTGGCACAGCTTTTGTTTTATGCCTAATACCGGAAAAAAAAACGAAGTTGCAACCTTATTTAGTATTTATCTTTTAAATAAAAATTACCAATATGAAAACACGCATTTTAAGTCTGATAGCTATTTTTACAATAGCAGGTACCATACAAGGTATGGCCAGACAACGGATACAAATTGAAGCAGTAAACAACGATATTAGTTATTATCTCGACCTCAAAGCCATTTCTTCTATTTTTGGCGATTCGCGCAATTTGGAAGATTTCGAACAACGCATTAACGATTACGATAGTCGTATTTCTAATTTAGATTTGAACAACGATGGTGATGTAGATTACCTTCGTGTAATTGAATCATCCGAAAATAATACTAATTTAGTGGTTATTCAGGCAATTCTCGACCGCGATGTGTATCAAGATGTGGCTACCATAGTAGTGGAGCGCGATCGTTATCGTCGTAGTTATGTTCAAGTAATTGGCGATCCTTACATTTATGGGGCAAATTATATTATCGAACCTGTGTATTATCGCACACCTCTTATTTATTCATGGTTTTGGGGTTCTTCATACCATAGATGGAACTCGCCTTACTATTGGGGATATTATCCAAGATACTATAACTATCGTCGTCCGTTGGAAATTAATATCTATTTATCGCACGTACATGGCTATGTAAATTACAATCATGGTTACAATTATTCAAGCAGTTGGCACAGTCGTAGTGCATATCGCATGTACAATTCGGTAAGCCGCAACGATTACAGTGTACGCTACCCCGAAAGGACTTACAGCAAACGAAATACGGAGTATAGCAACCGTTACGAAATGGATAAACGACGCAATAGCGATTACGTAAAATCGACCGAACGCAGTGGAAGTGCAAGCCGAAGTGCCAATTCGAACCGTACGTCAAACGACGATGTTTACAATCGTTCTACACGAACAGCAACCGACTCGCGCACTGTTTCTGGAAATCGTTCGGGAGAAAATACAAGAGTAGCTGAACCAACTCGCAGTACTCGTACCGAAACAACTCAACCAACAAGAGAATCGAACTCGGGAAACAGAAGCGTTTATTCACCAAGCGAAAATAATTCGAGAAGCGTTGATGCAAGAAGCACTGATAAGAGAGTATCGGAAAGTAAAAGCAACTATGATACCCGCAGCTCAAACGAAAATGTTCGCTCGGCTCGCCCTGCTACTGAAAGTAAAAATGTGGAACGTAGCAGTTCAAGTCAGCGAGTAAGCACGCCCGCAAGTACTTCACGCAGCGAATCGCCTCGTAGCTCGAGCAAAAGCTCCGAAACTAAACGTAGCAGCAGTAATAGTAACGATAGTAAGCGAAATGAGAATAGTGGTAGAAGATAAAGCTATTTTTTCAACTATAAAATAAAAGCAGTCAAATAGATTGCTTTTATTTTTTATTTACCAAACAATAATTATCTTTGCATCTATATTTATAAAACCAAAAAAAAGAATATCATTATGCCAATAGCAGGAATTAAATATGAAAAAAATGTACATGGTGTAGCTACACATGTACGCATTGATTTGAAACGTTACGGCAAAAACGAATTATTAGAAGATTTTTTGGATGGAATGGAAGCCGAAAATCTTCGTGGTGGCGAAACTATTACATTAGAAGAGTTAAAAAAGCACATGGATGAAAGATTGAAAAAAAATGTATAATGTAATCATTGCTAAAATTGTAAAAAAACAATTAGATAAAATACCGCTTTTATATGCTCAAAAAATTGCTTTTGCAATTTACGATTTGGAAAACAATCCACGTCCTTCAGGTTGTAAAAAATTAGTTGGATATGATCATATTTATCGTATTCGTGTTGGTTCTTATCGAGTAATCTATACAATTAATGATAATATTCTAATTGTTGAAGTTATTAAAGTTGGTACGCGTCAATCAGTTTACGATTAAAATTATAAATCAGGTTCGAAAATTTCGACAACAGTAGATAAAAATAATCGATATAAATTTTATATAAAAAAACGTTCGGAGATAGTTTCCGAACGTTTTTTTTGTAATAAGTTTTGAATATTAGGCTTTGAAGCTGAAGATTTATATCAAAAAATACGCTCTGAAAGATTTTATTCAACAATTATCAAATAGTAATTCTTTTTGCCTTTTTGTGCCAACAGATATTTGCCATTGAGTAAATTCTCGGTTCCAATAAGTTGATCCTGATTTTCAAGTTTTTCTTTGTTCAAACTTACACCTCCCGATTGTACCAATTTGCGCATTTCACCTTTCGATGGAAAAACGGCGGCATTATCAACTAACAAATCAATGGCTTTTACGCCCAAGTCGAAAGCTGATTTAGCAACTTTAAACTGCGGAACTCCTTCGAATACAGCCAATAAAGTATCTTCGTCCAGTTTCTTCAGAGCATCCGAAGTGGCATTTCCAAACAAAATATTCGAAGCTTCTATTGCGGCATTGTAATCTTCCTCCGAATGTACCAAAATTGTTACTTCTTTGGCCAATCGTTTTTGTAAAATGCGTAAATGCGGTGCAGCAGCATGTTCAATAATCAAGTTTTCTACTTCCTCTTTTTCGATGGGCGTGAATATTTTGATGTATTTTTCGGCATCGGCATCGCTTACATTTAACCAAAACTGAAAAAATTTATAAGGCGAAGTGTAACGACGGTCGAGCCATACGTTTCCGCTTTCGGTTTTGCCAAATTTGCCCCCATCGGCTTTGGTTATTAGCGGGCAAACTAAGGCAAAGGCATCGCCATCTGTTTTGCGACGAATTAGCTCTGTACCTGTGGTTATATTTCCCCATTGGTCGGAACCGCCCATTTGCAGTTTGCAGTTTTTATGTTGATTTAGCCATAAAAAGTCATAGCCTTGTAATAACTGATACGAAAATTCGGTAAATGACATGCCCACACTCGATTCGCTGCTTAGGCGTTTTTTTACCGAATCTTTGGCCATCATGTAGTTCACGGTGAGGTGCTTACCAATGTCGCGGATAAAATCGAGAAAAGTATAATTCTTCATCCAATCGTAGTTGTTTACCAACTCGGCAGCATTGGGAGCATCGCTTTCGAAGTCTAAAAACTTAGCTAATTGTGCTTTGATACATTCCTGATTGTGGCGAAGCGCTGCTTCGTCTAATAAATTACGCTCAGCCGATTTGCCCGAAGGGTCGCCAATCATACCAGTGGCACCGCCAATTAATGCAATTGGTTTGTGGCCAGCACGTTGAAAATGACGGAGCATCATAACGCTTACGAGGTGCCCGATATGGAGTGAGTCGGCCGTAGGGTCGATGCCAACATAAGCTGTTGTAAGTTCTTTTGCCAACTGTTCTTCCGTTCCGGGCATCATGGTATGAATCATTCCACGCCAGCTTAATTCTTCTATAAAATTCATCTTATTCGTTTGTTTTTCTAAATTTTCGGACTGCAAAGATACAAAATTCTTTGGTTCGTAACACCTATTGTAAGTGTAACTGAATAATTTTCACTACCTTTGCACCCTCAAAAAAAAGATTGTTTTACATGCAGAAAATTAGAAACATTGCAATTATTGCTCACGTTGACCACGGCAAAACTACATTAGTAGATAAAATGTTGATGGCTGGGCACTTATTTCGCGACAATGAAACCGCAGGCGAGTTAATTATGGATAGCAATGACCTCGAACGCGAGCGCGGCATTACCATTTTGGCCAAAAACGTATCCATAGATTATCAGGGATGCAAAATTAATATAATTGACACACCGGGTCACGCCGATTTTGGTGGCGAAGTGGAACGAGTATTGAACATGGCCGATGGCGTGCTGCTATTGGTAGATGCTTTCGAAGGTCCAATGCCTCAAACCCGCTTTGTGCTTCAAAAAGCATTACAAATTGGCTTAAAACCAATTGTTGTTGTTAATAAAGTAGATAAACCAAACTGCCGCCCAGATGAGGTGCACGAAATGGTGTTCGACCTTATGTACAACCTCGATGCTACCGAAGATCAGCTTAATTTCCATACTATTTATGGCTCTGCCAAAAACAATTGGATGAGTGAAGATTGGAAAAACGAAACTGACAATATTATTCCTTTGTTAGATGCTATTATTGAACATATTCCTGCGCCAATAATGCTCGAAGGTACACCTCAAATGCTTATTACCTCGCTTGATTATTCATCGTATGTTGGTCGTATTGCTGTAGGACGTGTACACCGTGGTGTTTTGCGCGAAGGTATGGATGTAAATTTGGTAAAACGCGATGGCAAAACTACAAAATGCCGCATCAAAGAATTGCATACATTTACTGGTTTAGGTCGTACGAAAGCTACCGAAGTAAAATCGGGTGATATTTGTGCACTTGTTGGCATCGAAGGCTTTGAAATTGGCGATTCGGTTTGCGACTTGCAAAACCCTGAACCACTCAAACCGATTGCAATCGACGAACCAACCATGAGTATGGTGTTCACCATCAACAACTCACCGTTTTTTGGTAAAGAAGGAAAATTCGTTACTTCGCGCCACATTCACGACCGCTTAATGAAAGAATTGGATAAAAACTTAGCACTCCGTGTTGAGAAAAATTTGGATTCGGATATTTGGAACGTGTTTGGACGTGGTGTGTTGCACTTATCGGTGCTTATCGAAACAATGCGTCGCGAAGGTTACGAGTTACAAGTTGGTCAGCCACAGGTTATTTACAAAGAAATTGACGGCAAACGTTGCGAACCAATCGAACAATTGACCATAAATTTGCCGGAAGAATGTTCGGGAAAAATTATCGAAATGGTAGCTATACGCAAAGGCGAAATGCTTAGCATGGAAGTAATGAACGACCGCATTCAGTTGGAATTTTTAATTCCATCGCGTGGTATTATTGGCTTGCGCAATAGTGTATTAACTTCTTCGGCAGGTGAAGCTATTATGTCGCACCGCTTTTTCGAATATCAACCTTACAAAGGAGTTATCGAAAAACGCAACAATGGTTCTATCATTGCTATGGAAGGTGGAACAGCATTTGCTTATTCGTTGGATAAATTACAGGATCGTGGTCGATTCTTTGTTTTTCCACAGGACGAAATTTATTCTGGACAAGTTGTAGGCGAAAGCTCAAAAGAAGGCGATATGGTAGTAAACGTTACCAAGCCCAAAAAGCTTACCAACATGCGTGCTTCGGGTGCCGATGATAAAACAAAGCTTATTCCTCCTATTGTTTTCAGCTTGGAAGAAGCCTTGGAATATATCAAGGAAGATGAATATGTGGAATTAACACCTACAAAAATCCGTTTACGCAAAATTTATTTGGACGAAAACGATCGTAAACGCAATTCGAAGAAATAAAAATTCTTGAAATGAAAATTTAAGCGCAAATCAGATACTTTAAGGTATTCGGTTTGCGTTTTTTTTATTTTTACTTTTAAATTAACTATGTTAAATATTTATTTATGAGTGTATTATTTATGAAAATAAACTATTTTTGCCATTTATATTTCATTGTAATAGTATTTACTTTAAAAAATTGACAAAATGAAAAAAAGTACACTTTTTATTTTTATGCTGTTATTTTCTATTTTGTTCGGTACTCGGCTTACTGCACAGAAAGATTCGACAACTACTACGCCAATTTATGGTTGTATGGATTCAAAAGCAAAAAACTACAATCCATTAGCAACAGCTCCGGCACAATGTGTTTACGATTCAACAGCTAATCCGATTTATGGTTGTATGGATTCAAAAGCTAAAAATTACAATCCTTTAGCAACAAAGCCAGCACAGTGTGTTTACGACTCTACCTCTAACCCGATTTACGGCTGTATGGATTCAAAAGCAAAAAACTACAATCCATTAGCAACAGCTCCGGCACAGTGTGTTTACGATTCAACCGCTACGCCGATTTACGGTTGTATGGATTCAAAAGCAAAGAATTACAATCCTTTAGCAACAAAGCCAGCACAATGTGTTTACGATTCAACCGCTACGCCGATTTACGGCTGTATGGATTCAAAAGCAAAGAATTACAATCCTTTAGCAACAGCTCCGGCACAATGTGTTTATGACTCTACTGCTAATCCTATTTACGGCTGTATGGATTCAAAAGCAAAGAATTACAATCCATTAGCAACAGCTCCGGCACAATGTGTTTATGACTCTACTGCTAATCCGATTTACGGCTGTATGGATACAAAAGCAAAGAATTACAATCCTTTAGCAACAGCTCCGGCACAATGTGTTTACGACTCTACTGCTAATCCTATTTACGGCTGTATGGATACAAAAGCAAAGAATTACAATCCTTTAGCAACAAAGCCTGCAGCGTGTATCTACGATTCAACCGCTAATCCGATTTATGGTTGTATGGATTCAAAAGCAAAGAATTACAATCCATTAGCAACAGCTCCGGCACAGTGTGTTTACGACTCTACCGCTAACCCAATTTACGGATGTATGGATTCAAAAGCAAAGAATTACAATCCATTAGCAACAGCTCCGGCACAATGTGTTTACGATTCAACCGCTAACCCGATTTACGGCTGTATGGATTCAAAAGCAAAAAACTACAATCCTTTAGCAACAGCTCCGGCACAATGTGTTTACGATTCAACCGCTAATCCGATTTACGGCTGTATGGATTCAAAAGCAAAGAATTACAATCCTTTAGCAACAGCTCCGGCACAATGTGTTTATGACTCTACCGCTAACCCAATTTACGGATGTATGGATTCAAAAGCAAAAAACTACAATCCTTTAGCAACAGCTCCGGCACAATGTGTTTACGATTCAACCGCAAACCCAATTTATGGTTGTATGAATCCATTGGCAAAGAATTACAATCCGTTAGCAAATACGCCCAATGGTTCTTGTATTTTTAGCGATTCTACAAGTGTAATTTGGGGCTGTATGAATCCTTCGGCAATAAACTATAAACCAACTGCAACAAAAGATGATGGAAAATGTCAGTTTGGCGATTCGTTGAAATTGATTTATGGCTGTATGAATCCTAAGGCATTGAATTTTAATAGATTTGCAACAATGGAAGATGGCAGTTGTCAGTTCCCGCAAACAACTTCGCCCATTTATGGTTGTACCAATCCTGTTGCTCGCAATTATAATCCGATGGCAACCATCGAAAACGGAAGTTGTACTTTTGGCGATTCAACCATGATTGTTTGGGGTTGTATGAATCCAACAGCTTCAAATTATAATCCAAATGCAGTTAAAGACAATGGTACATGTGCTTATGGAGATTCAACGATTATTTATGGTTGTATGAATCCAACAGCTAAAAACTATAATCAATTAGCAAATAAAGAAGATGGAAGTTGTGTTTTTGTTGATTCGGCGCAAGTAGTTTGGGGATGTACAAATCCTATTGCCAAAAACTTTAATCCAAAAGCGAATAAAGAGAATGGCAGTTGTATTTTTTCTGATTCGGTTCAAGTAGTTTGGGGATGTACTAATTTACAAGCAATGAATTACAATCCTAAAGCAACAATGGAAAATGGTAGTTGTGTTTTTGCTAACAACCCGTCTGTAATTTATGGTTGTACTAAACAAGGTGCACTAAACTACAATCCGAATGCGAATAAAGAAAATGGATCTTGTATTTATAAAGATTCAACCATTGCAGTTTTAGGATGTACAAATCCGATGGCAAAAAACTACAATCCACTTGCTACAAAAGACAATGGTACGTGTGTTTTCCAAGATTCAACAAAAATGATTCTTGGCTGTACCAATCCAACGGCTAGGAACTTTAACCGATTGGCAACTCACGATAATGGAACTTGTGTGTTTAGCGACGAAGCAACTAAAATCTTTGGTTGTACAAAACCTTCAGCTAAAAACTACAATCCGTTAGCAACTGTCGAAAACGGATCGTGTGTGTTTGCCGACTCAATTAAGCTGCCTATATATGGTTGTACTAATAAATTGGCGCTGAATTTCAATTCATTAGCAACTGTAAATAATGGAACTTGTAAGTTTGAAGAACAACTTGTAAAAGGATGTACCGATAGAAAAGCGAAGAATTACAATTCGTTGGCAAAAGTAAACGATGGAACTTGTACTTACGATTCGATTAAAACCGTATATGGCTGTACCGATTCGTTGGCATTGAACTACAATTCGTTAGCGAAAATAGACAATGGAAATTGTTTGTATCAAACACAAATTCCGGGCTGTATGGATACATTAGCGCTGTGTAAGTATCAGGTGAAAATTTGGGGTTGTACCGACAAAGCAGCTACGAACTTTAAACCAACTGCTACACACAACGATGGTAATTGCGAATATAACACACAGATTTTGGGTTGTACCGATCCGTTGGCACAAAATTATAATCCATTGGCAACAAAAGACAATCGTACTTGCGTGTTTGCACCTGTAGCTTCGTTGGGCTGTACCAACAAACAAGCGTTGAACTACAATCCAAATGCCAATACCGACAATGGTACTTGCGTATTCGAAACCATTAACGATACCATAAAGGGTTGTATGAATAATACGGCTTTGAACTATAATCCGGTTGCCACAAGCGACAATGGAAGTTGTGTGTTTGCAGGTGTCGATATTTCAGGTTGTACTTCGCAGATGGCATTGAATTATAATCCAAAAGCAACTCAGGACGACGAAAGCTGTATTTTTGCAAAACCGATAAATATTGTTTTACCTGTGGATCAAGATATTTTGGTAACTGTAAAAGATACATTGGCTAAAATCTTGGAGAATTCGTGCTATTTCGACTTTAACACACCTATCGATACGGTTTATATCGTAAGTTCTTCCGTTATTAGCATTACAGAAATTCAGGTAGTTTGGGCTATTAAACAAAGAACAAACATAACGAATATCACTTCGAACTATACGGTTGATAAGGACGGAAAAGCCTTGCTGTATTTATCGTTAGTGTGCAATAATGGTGGCGGTACTCCTAAACCAATTGCAAGTGGCAGATATGGAGTTCCTTATACTGGTGCAGCGGTTCAAGGTGTTACCGTATCGTCGTATTATCAAATACCTTCGACCCCTACCAGACTGCTTGCACTTAATCAGGCAAAAACAAATGTAAGTTTGTATCCAAATCCGGTGAAAGACCTATTACAAATTGTTTATTCAAGTAATCGTGTCGAAAATGTTAGTATTTGGATAAGTAGTCTCGATGGTAAACGAATGCTTTCTCAACAACTAAATGCTGTTGCTGGATATAATCGTTTCGAAATAAATACTTCGACCTTGAACGAAGGTATTTATATGGTAACTATTCAGTCAAATTCGAAACTCCTACATGTAAATAAATTAGTTAAAAACTAATTCGTCGACTTTTAATCCTACAAATCCCGACTTCAAAACAATTGCTGTCGGGATTTGTTTTTAAAAAATATGATACTAAAACGTATAATTACAGTATGCCTTTTTTGTGTGTCAATACACCTCATTAAGGCACAGGATACACTTTTTATATTCACAAAACACGATTGTTCGGTTTGTAAACAAACAAAACAAGTGCTTACTGCTCGTGGAATTTCGTTTGCCGAAAAAGCAGTAGAAACTACTTCTAATGCATCCGAAATGCTCAACAAATTGGCCGCATCGGGGTACAAGGGAAGTATTTATATGCCCGTAATTTACATGGGTAAAAAGCTAATGCATCCGTCTTACTCCACTGATAGCGGCTTGGTAACTTTGGAAATAAATGCTGTAGCCGACAGTATAATGCGTAACTACCAAAGAGGGAAAATTGCAAAGGTAAATATGCCTTTGACAACAGATCCCACCCATAGTTCCACTGCCTCTGCCGACTGTGAACATGCTTCAGGAACAATATATTTAATTGCGGCTAATTATCCCAACGAAAAGGAGGCTGTTAATGCAGTACAAATTTTAGTAAAAAACGGATATCCCAAAGCAGGTTTTGTTCACGATAAGGGAATTTTCAAGGTGTATTTAACGCTTTTCGCAGATTTTAAATCTGCTTCGGAGCAATTGGCTGTCGAAAAATTCAAGTTTACCGATGCCTATCTGTATACTGCCAACTAGAAATGCCCTTAAAACGGCTAGTTGCTAATTTCGCTAGGTAAATCGTAAACAGTATTTATGCGGTTGGAAGTGTGATGTATTTTATTCAAAAAGTCATTAATTTCATCTTGATAATCAACAAAATAGTCGGGATGTAGTTTTTTTGTAACCAACGAAATTAATTTTTTGAGTAACAATGCCACTTTGTAGTCGTAGCCAGAAAAGCGTGCTCCAAAAACTTTTGCCGGCTGTGCAAATTGCAATTCCAACACATAGAGAATCAAATCTGCCTCAAGTTTTTTACTTTTTGTTTCAACTGTAAATTCTTTGATACGTTTGGTACAGGCATTTAGCTTTTTAGCTAATTGGTGCTGAATAGTTCTGCCTTTGTATTCTTTTTCACTAAGTTGGTCGATATTTTCTTTAGCCTCTTCGTACAACGTTTGCTCGCCACCTTCGGGGTCTAAGTAGTTGACTAACAAATACTCGTAATTGTAGCGTTTGCTCGAAAGTTTCAGCACCATTTCTACCAACTCCGTTTTTGTGAGTTGCTGCAATTGTTCTTTGAGAATGGCTTTTGGAACAGGCATTTCAGTTTATTTTATAGTAACCATTGTGGCTCCAAAACCATATTCGCGGAACGAAGCATCCTGAAAATAGTAGGTTTTATAACGTGTGCGGAGTTGTTTTTCGATTTCGGAACGCAATACGCCTTCACCTTTGCCGTGAATGAAAACGATTTTCTGTCCTTTGTGGGTTTTATTCTCGTCAATTATTTTGTGAAAAGTGTCTATTTGCAACAATAGCATATCAGCATTGCTCATGCCAGCAGTTGTATCTACCAATTCGTTGATATGCAAATCAATTTCCAACACATCGGGGCGTTGTGGAGCCACTTTTTTCACAATGCGTGGACGCTGTGGTTGCTCTTTGGTGAAAAGTGCTTGCTTAATTTCGTCGGGCGAAACCGCTGCTAATTTGCTTTTTTGTTGTGACTCCAAAATGTCAATAATCATAGCTGGTTCTTCAAAATACTCGTTGTCGGTAAAACTATGCAGTTTGAAAAAGCGAATAACATTCAACTTTATTTCGGCATCAATTAAAGGTTGTGGCGTATAGGCTTTTTGCTTAAAAGGCAACAATTGCACGCGAATTTCTTCCCAATTATTGAGTTGATCTTTGGTAATGGAACATAATTCTTCTTGCGTATTTGGCTCAATTAGTCCGTTAGCAGCCGCTTTCCAATTGCCTTCGTTGCAAATTATCAGGTTATAGTACAAAAAATAATTGCTGTCGTTTACCAAATAGCAATCGTAAGATGTTGTTTGCAATTGCTTAATTTCAACTGGAAAAAATGCTAATACGGCGCGGAGAATGTCGCCTTCTTTAGTTTCTATCACCTCACCCCAGCCCTCTCCTTGAGCAGAGGGAGACGTGCGTATCGAATTAGATTCTGATTTTGGAAGGGCATTTTGAGAAGAAGAATTATTATTCGAAGTTGAAAGAATTTCTTTTCGCGGAAAGTTAGTTTCTTTACTTACTGCCCCAATCACCACACAATCGCGTATCATAGTTGGAATTTCGAAGCCATCTTCATCTTCCACATAAACCATATTATTTTTATCGTCGACGCGTGTAATGGTTCCACCACCCACTGCATTCAAAAATCGTACTGTATCACCTGTTTTCATATCTCTGTCGTCTGTTGTCTACCGTCTGTTGTCTTTTTTTACTACTTTTGTACAAAAATACAACAATTTTTCCAAACAAGCTGTGCCAACTACTAACGAATCAACTCCCATTTATATCGACGAGTATAATTACACCTTGCCCGACGAGCGTATTGCCAAATATCCTTTAATAAAAAGGGATTCATCAAAATTATTAGTTTATAAAAATGGGAAAATCAGCGAAAGTAAATTTTCATCGGTTGCTGAATATTTACCCGAAAATGCCTTATTGGTCTACAACAACACCCGTGTAATTCAGGCACGGTTGGAATTTCATAAATCGACTGGTGCGCGCATAGAAGTGTTTTGTTTAGAGCCACTTACGCCTGCTGACTACGCACAATCACTTGGCGCTACCACCGAATGTGTGTGGAAATGCATGGTTGGGAATTTAAAAAAGTGGAAAGATGAAGTCCTTTCAAAAGTGGTGAAAATGACAGGGAAATCAACTGTTTTTACTGCCGAATTGCTTCAAACCGAAGGAAATACTCATAGTGTAAAATTTAGTTGGGATAATGCCGACATTCATTTTGCCGATATTTTGGAAAATGCTGGAGAACTTCCTATTCCACCTTATTTACACCGCAAAACCGAACAAAGTGATTTAACAAGTTATCAAACTGTTTATTCCAAAATTAATGGTTCGGTAGCTGCGCCAACTGCTGGTTTGCATTTTACACCCGAAGTTTTCGAAAGTTTAAAGTTAAAAAATATTGAAATCGACGAAGTAACACTTCATGTAGGAGCAGGCACTTTTCAGCCTGTAAAAACCCGCGATATTGCTGAACATCACATGCATACCGAAGTTATTTCGGTAAAGCGGGATACCATTGTAAATATTCAAAAAAATCTTGGAAATATTATTGCTGTGGGCACTACTTCGGTGCGCACGTTGGAGAGTTTGTATTATATTGGTTCAAACCTCACCCCTAGCCCCTCTCCTTCGGGAGAGGGGAATAAGATCTTTCGGGTAAGTCAATGGGATCCTTATCAGCAAGATTTTAATATCTCGGCTTTCGATGCGTTACAAAATATCTTGGACTATTTGGATGCCAATAAGTTGGATGTGCTACATGCCGAAACGCAAATCCTGATTAAGCCGGGCTACCAGTTTCTCATTGTAAACGGTATGATTACTAACTTTCACCAACCTAAAAGTACTTTACTGCTTCTTGTTTCGGCTTTTGTAAAAGGCAACTGGAAATCGATTTACGACTACGCACTGGCAAACGATTTTCGCTTCTTGAGCTATGGCGATAGCAGTTTGTTGTTGAATGATTGAGATAAAATGCACTATTTTTTAGTTGAAAAATATTAATTCGCGCTTATTGTTAAAACAATACTTTAACAATTGTGTTTCATAGTTTCTGAAGCTCGTATTAAGTCTTATTCAAAAATCTGGCGTCAGTTGTCTGTCGTCCGTTGTTAAAAATAAATTTATGAAATCAATTTTCTTTATCACAATATTTACATTCTTACTGTTGCTTGCTTTTTTTGCTACGTATAGAGGCTGGCAGGTGTTACAACTTTTTCCAAGTATTCGTCTTGGTTACCTAATTATAAATATAGTATTATTTGGAGTTTTACTTTCGAACTTTCTGCTTCGAAATGTGCTATCTGACGATATTGCCAAGGTGTTCGCTTTCATTGGTTTCAGCTACCTCATTTTTGTAATATATATCCTTTTATCTTTTCTGGTGAGCGATATTGCTTATTTACTAAACTTGTTGTTTCATTTTGCACCACCCGGAATGAAAGCATTTCGTTTTGGTGTATTTGTTACAGGCTTTGTTGTTATTATAATCAGCATGATTGTAGGAAATTATAATTTTAATAATCCCAAAATTGTAAACTTAAATATTAAATCGGAAAAGCCGCTTCAAGGCAAAAAACTGCGAATTGTGGCTGCAAGCGATTTACATCTGGGTGTATCCATCGACAAAAGCTATTTGCAAAAATACGTTGCACTAATAAATGCACAAAAGCCTGATTTGGTATTACTTGCTGGCGATATTGCAGATAATTCCACAGCTCCAATTATTCGTCAAAATATGGCCGAAGAGTTTCGTTCGATACAATCCAAATTCGGTGTGTTTGCCATTACCGGTAATCACGAATATTTTGGGGAAAGTCCTTATGCACTCGAAAATTACTTAAAAACTGCGGGTGTAACCTATTTGCGCGATTCGGCTGTATTAGTCGATAACAGCTTTTATGTGGTGGGACGCGACGATAAAATGAACACAAAACGCCAACCGCTGAATGAGATAGTCAAAGGTATTGACAGCAAAAAAACACTGATTTTGCTCGACCATCAACCTTTTCATCTCGATGAAGCAGCCAAGAACAATATTGACCTGCAAATTTCAGGACATACGCACAATGGGCAATTTTTCCCTGGAAGCCTTATTGTGAAAAGGATGTACGAAGTAGCGCATGGCTATTTGAAAAAAAATAGCACCCATTATTATATATCGTCTGGACTTGGTATTTGGGGGCCGCAATACCGCATTGGCACACAATCCGAAATTGTAGTTATCGAAATGGCGTATTAAGCGATTAATTTTTTTTATCCATGCACATTTTCATTAAACAAAAAGCGCTCGAAATAGGATTTGATGCCTGTGGCATAGCCAAAGCAGAATCCCTAGACGAGGATGCTGCGTTTCTGAAAACATGGTTGGAGGCTGGTAATCAGGGCGAAATGCAATATTTGGAGCGCAATTTCGAAAAACGTACCAATCCTACTGTCCTTGTGCCTGGCACAAAGTCGGTGGTGGTCGTTTTACTCAATTATAATACTGCACAAACTCAGCCTTTAGAGGCGCCACGTATTGCTCGTTATGCACATTCAGCTATCGATTATCATCTGGTTATTAAATCTATGTTGGCAAAATTTGAAGCTGAAATTGTACATAAATTTGGTGCAGATAGTGTCAACTCCGAATTTCAACATTCGTTTGTCGATTCGGCACCCATTCTCGAACGACGCTGGGCACAGCGTGCCGGACTTGGATGGATAGGTAAACATACCCAACTAATTGCGCCCAATATTGGATCGTATTGTTTTATTGCTATTTTGTTGGTAAACAAAGAGTTGGAATATGATAAACCCATGCCCGACCAATGTGGACGATGTACGCGTTGTATTGATGCTTGCCCTACAATTGCTTTAAATGGACGTAGTTTGGATGCCCGAAAATGTATTTCGTATCAAACAATTGAAAATAAGAAATCGGTTGACGAAAACATTCGTCCTAAATTAAGTGGCTTTGCTTTAGGCTGCGATATTTGTGCCGAGGTGTGTCCGTGGAATAAAAAGTGGGCTATACCACACCAAAATGAACTTTTAAAACCAGTAAACGAAATTTACAACTTCCAAAAAGTAGATTGGCAAACGTTGAGTCAAGAAAAATTCGGTATAATATTTAAAAATTCAGCAATTAAGCGAGCTGGTTTCGAAAAGCTAAAAGAAAATATATTAATGATAAATGGTTAATGATAAATTATAAATGAAAAAATTGAAGATTTAAATTAACTTTTTTGATTTATCATTGTTGTTATATCAATCTCATAAACTTTATGAACTTTACAAACTAAAATAATATGTGGAAAATAAATCCTTTTAAATACAGTCGTCGATCGGCTTCTGAGGTTAAAATTGGTACTTTGTTAATGGGGGGCGAATATCCTGTCCGTGTGCAGTCGATGGCAAATACCGATACGAATGACATCGAAAATTCGGTATCCCAAGGTGTGCGCATTGTAGAGGCTGGTGCCGATTTGGTGCGTTATACTACGCAAGGCATTCGCGAAGCCGAAAGTGCTAAACTTATTCATGATTTAATGCGCTCCAAAGGTTATATAGCGCCTTTAGTGGCTGATATTCACTTTAATGCCAATGCCGCAGATGTGGCAGCACGCAATGTAGAAAAAGTGCGTATAAACCCTGGTAATTACGTGGGTAGCGTAAAAATTGGCGATACATCCGACTATACCGACGAAGAATTTGAACGCGAATACCAGAAAATTCGTGACCGCTTTATTCCTTTTCTCGAAATTTGTAAAGCGAACAATACCGCCATTCGCATTGGTGTAAATCACGGTTCACTCAGTGAGCGCATGATGAATCGCTACGGAGATACGCCGCAAGGAATGGTGGCTTCGTGTATGGAGTTTTTGGAAATTTGTCGCGAACAAGATTTTCATAATATTGTTATTTCGATGAAAACTTCAAACACTGTGATGATGGTGCATACTGTGCGCTATCTGGTCGACGAAATGGAGAAAAAGGATTTGCATTATCCTCTTCATTTGGGAGTTACCGAAGCGGGCGATGGCGAAGATGGTCGTATCAAATCGTCGGTTGGTATTGGTGCATTATTGCTTGATGGCATTGGCGACACAATTCGTGTTTCGCTGAGCGAAGAGCCTGAATATGAGATTCCTGTCGCACGTTTGTTGGTGGAGTATTGTGGTGAGCGTGCCTTGCAACCTTCTATTCAAGTTGTAGAGAGTGAGTTGTACTCAAAATACGATTATGCTCGTCGCATAACACATGCGGTAGGAAATATTGGTGGCGAAAATGTGCCCGTAGTTATTGCCGATAAAGATGGCGGCTTTGCAACGATGCCCGATTACTTGCTAAAAGAAAACTCAATTTTGAGCACCGACGGAAGTAACTATCCTGTTTACGAGGCAAACGAACTTGAAAAATTGGTGGAAGATACGGCTAAAATTAAATTTATTAAACTAAAATTCAATGATTTAACACCTGAGTTGTTGATTTTATTAAACGAAAGCACCGATATTGTTATTTTATTGGAAGCTTCGCCAAATAATATTGTAACTGAAATGCGCGCATTTTATCATACACTTCTAAATGCTGGATGCACAGTTCCTGTTGTGTTTAGTAGTGTTTACAACGAAGAAAATGTACAACATCTTCAGATTAAAGCTGCTACCGATTTGGGTGTAATGTTAATTGATGGTTTTGGAGATGGTATTTTGCTTCGAAATATTGGCAAAATTGGTGTGGAACAAGTGAGCTCGGTGGCTTTTGGAATTTTACAAGCTGCTCGCGTTCGTGTAACTAAAACCGAATATATTTCGTGTCCAAGTTGTGGGCGTACTATGTTTAATTTGCAAACAGTTATTGCACGCATCAAAGCACGAACATCGCACCTCAAAGGCCTTAAAATTGGCATTATGGGCTGCATTGTAAACGGCCCTGGCGAAATGGCCGATTCAGATTATGGCTATG
Source organism: Paludibacter sp. (assembly GCA_020049335.1). Classification (GTDB taxonomy): domain Bacteria; phylum Bacteroidota; class Bacteroidia; order Bacteroidales; family Paludibacteraceae; genus Paludibacter. The sequence goes on from JAIFKX010000134.1 coordinate 51,890, forward strand.
TGGGGGCTGGACGTGGAAAAATTAGTTTGTATAAAAAGAAAGAATGTGTGGAACGGAATATTCCCGAAGATGAAGCTGTAGATAAATTAATCGACTTAATAAAAACGCATGGCGATTGGCACGAATAGCGATTTTCTATTTTGACGCCCTCTCCTCAAGGATTGGGGCTGAAAGTGAGGTGTGAAATTATTTAAAAAAATGCAGCAAATTATTTTTTGCTGCATTTTTTTTAACTCAATAGAACAATTTTGTATTAAACGTGTTGTATTTAGTACACAAACAAACTAATTTCAATTTAAAAAGATTTTTAATAGACAAAAATATGAGAAAAACGATATTTTTAATCAGCTTTCTGATTGTAGCATTATTTATTAATGCTCAAAAGGGGATTATTAAGGGGAAAGTTGTAAATGCAAAGAGCAACGAACCGCTAGAATTTGCCAATATTATTATACAAGGTACGCTAATTGGCTCCACTTCCGACCTTGATGGAAATTTTATATTCACAGGGATAGATCCTGGATTTGTGCGCTTGGTTGTAAGTTCGGTAGGTTTCGAAACAACGGTTTCGAGCGAAATACAGGTGCAGGGAAATCAGACTTCGTTTGTGGATATTGCTGTTCCTGAAGCCGCATTTGCTATTCAGGAAGTGGTGGTTCGTAAAAATATAAATGTAAAACGCATCGAAAGTCCTATTTCGGTTTTATCCATTGGTGTTCAGGAAATTGAGAAAAGTGCTGGTGCCAACCGCGATGTTTCGAAAGTGGTGCAGGCATTGCCGGGAGTTGGTGCTACCGACCCTAACCGCAATGACCTTATTGTACGTGGTGGTGGACCGTCCGAAAACGTGTTTTACTTAGATGGTATCGAAATTCCAGTTATCAATCACTTTGCCACACAAGGAGCTTCGGGAGGAGCTGTGGGTGTTCTCAATCCCGATTTTATTCGCGAAATAAACTTTTATACGGGAGCTTTTCCGGCTAATAGAACCAATGCGCTTAGTTCGGTAATGGAGATTCGCCAAAAAGATGGCAGTAAAGACCGAGTTCATACAAAATTGTCGGTTGGTGCTTCGGATGCGGCACTTACTATCGATGGTCCTTTAAGTAAAAAAACAACATTTATTGTTTCGGCACGACAGTCGTATTTGCAATTTTTGTTCAAAGCAATTGGATTGCCATTTTTACCAACCTACAACGATTTTCAACTGAAATTGAAATACGAAATTGATAAGAAAAACGAAATTACATTTTTGGGAATTGGTGCTATCGACGATTTGGTACTCAATAAATACGACGACCCTGCTAAACCAGCTACTGAAAGTCAGAAATATCTTCTGTCGTATTTACCCATTTACAAGCAATGGAATTATACCGTAGGTGCTGTTTATAAGCATTTTGGCGATAAACACATCGATAATTGGATTTTGAGCCGTAATATGCTTCGCAATAATAATTTCAAATTCAAAGATAACGATGAAGTTGCTGCCATTAAAACGCAGGATTATTTGTCGGATGAAGCGGAAAACAAACTGCGTTTCGAGCGCGATTTCAGAACGTTGCCTATTAAACTAAAAGTGGGTGCTGGTTTACGTTATTCGCATTATACGAACGACACCGAAAGAAAGTTTTTTTTCAACAATGCTGAAACAACTCTTAAATACAACACCGAATTAAATCTTTTTGGTTATCAAGCATTTGCTCAGGCTTCAGATGAATATTTAGATAATCAGCTTAAGTTATCATTTGGAATTAGTCTAGTTGCAAATAACTACAACGACAATATGAAAAACCCTTTGAATCAGTTGTCGCCACGTATTTCGGCATCTTTTGCCGTAAACGATCGATTTGATATTAATGCTAATATTGGTCGTTATGCGATGCAAC
>JAIFKX010000025.1 GCA_020049335.1 Paludibacter sp.
TACGAATAGCAAAAGTTCCCATATTGGGCAGGTGAAGCAGTGCCGGCAACTTTGAAACATTTTCCTCTTTCATCAAACCCAGCAAGGTAGCTTGATTGAGTCGCTTGCCAACTGTCAGTTTCAGTCCGTTAGCAGAACTAAAAGAGGGGGTAAATGATTTGATAATGAATCGTTTCTTATCAAAAGCAAAACTCCATTCAACCTTATTACATTCGGTATTATACAATTCGATTTTAGTATCCGATATTATTTTCAATTCATATTTCGTCCCATTGTTGGAATCAAAAAGCACAGGATTGTAATCCACTTTTCCTTTACCAAGAGCATCCACCGAAAGGTATTGAATAAAAGGATAGTTTTTGGAAATACCGATTCGATAATAATCAGAAATGTACTCAAAGTCGGCATTTATGGGCGAACTATTCAAAATAATATTTTGGCTATATCCTACTGTTTTGGTGCAAATAAACATCAATACAATGCTTATTTGAAAATAATATTTCATTTTAAAATTCACAGCATACTTTTTTTAATTCAGTGTTATTTTTAAAATCAACCATTCGGAGTGCGACTTAAAGTCGCACCCCGACTATAAACTATAATTTACTAACTTTTATCGCATTTATTAGGGTCGTACCCGAAATATTTTTCAGTTCAATAAAAATACCTTCGCCTTGTGAAACGGTTATTTTAAATTTCTTAGAAATGGCAAATAATCGTCCATTTTCTTGCGCGATATTCCAGTTCGAAAGAACTATCTTTTTATTAATTAAAATATCGGACACATTTACAGTTGGAATAATGGTCTGATTATCGGTTTTTGGTTCAGCAAAACTAAGTTCTACTTCGTATTCCCCGTTGGGCACATCAAATCGATACCCAGCAGCTCCCAGCCGAAGTGTTTGAAACAAAGGTACGTTACGAGTTCCCATAACCTGGTCGTTAAACCCAATTTTATAATCGTTTGGTTTGTAATTTGTTCCACCAATATATCCAAAACTTCCGGCTTTGTACTCGCGGTCGGCAAGCCATGTAAAGTCCGATTTATCGTCGGTGAAGTTGCAATTGCTACCGCAGTTAATCCCGATGGCAAAAGGTTGATTGCCATAATTTGCCAAATTCTCAGGGATAATATCGCAATTAACTACTGATACATCTTCTAAACCATTTTCTCCTCGAGCAATAATTGTATTTTTCCCAGCTTTAAAATCTACCTTCCAACTGGCATTGCAGTTGTTTATAATTTTATTACCAAACGATACTCCATTTACCCACAATTCCACATTTTTACAATTACTATACACCTTTATCGGAAATGTCACTTTATCGTTTGCTGAGGTTTGCGTTAAAGTAGTCCAATCGCGGGTGGCAATATGAAGTACTTTTTGGGGCGAGAGCATAGCCTGATAATAATAGTAAACATCTTTTGGGACACGATTATAGTAGCACAACCCTTTATTATTAATGCGTGGCATGGATTCGTCGCGATTGGCCGAGCCGAAATCGAACATATTCCAAGCAGCAGTTCCAGCTAGAAAATCACGTTCTAAAATATAGGGCAAAATTGCTTCGTGGTATTGTTGCTGATATTCCATACTAAAATCGAAAGATTGACCACTTTGGGTGTGTAACCGTTTATCGCTACCTGCCCCATATTCACTTATAATCATTTTTTGTGCAGGGAATTTGGCATGTTCATCATCCACTGTTTCGGCAAAACCTTTGCTGTCGCCACCATACCAACCGTTATACACGTTCCAGCCAACAATATTGGTTACATTGCACAAACCAGCCTTGTGATATGCTTCGCGGTCGCCATGATGTGCAATGGTGGTCAGTCGGTGCGGGTCAATAGCTTTAGAAATGCTGTCTAATTTCAATGCAATTTGATGTGTGCGTTCAATATAAGGCTTTCTGTCGGTTTCGGAAAAAAGCTGGATGGAGCCCCAAATTGATTCGTTCATTAAGCCCCATATAACAACAGCCGGATGGTTGTAATGCTGATAAACCATTTCTTTAAAGTTGGTTTCACAGGTTTTTTGAAATTCAAGGTCTAACAAAACGGCTTCAATGAGCGGAATTTCTTCCCAAGCAATCAGTCCTAATTTATCGCAAGCATTCAGAATGGCTTCGTCCTGAGGATAATGAGCAATGCGGATAAAGTTAGCACCCATATCTTTAATAAGCTGCATATCAAGATAATGGAAATCGTCAGTTAGGGCATTTCCCAATCCTTCGAAGTCCTGATGACGGTTTACGCCTATCAATTTCAAATGTTTTCCGTTCAGAAAAAATCCTTTATCGGCATCAATGCTAAACCACCTGAAGCCGACATTTGTTACCATTCTATCGAGTTGAGTGTTCGTTTTAGCATCACTAATTACAGTTTCTACTGTATATAGTTCCGGTGAATCGGGCGACCAAAGCGCCGGAGCATTTACTTGTAGTTTTTCGCACACAATGGTAGTAGAAGTTCCGGTTTTGAGTTTGATATTTTGTATTTCCGAAGCAACAATTGCGTTATTTTTATTTCGAACAACGCAACTTACACTGACTTTTGAATTATCGGCAGAGCTATTTTCAAGGTCTATTGATGCTTTGATTTTAGCAAATTCATTATTTACAACGGGCGTTTGAATTAAAACTCCTTTTGAACCGTAACTATTTGATTTAAAGTGAATTTTATTCAGTTTAATCAAATTCACATCGCGATAAATGCCTCCCCAAAAAGTAAAATCGCCCCTTAGTGGTGGTATATCATTGTTTTCGTTATTCACTTTTACCAAAAGTTGATTTGGTTTGTCAAAAAAAGCCTTCTCCGAAATATTGAACTGAAAAGCGGAATAACCACCTTTGTGATTTCCGATTAACTGTCCATTCAGATACACTTCGGTGTAGGATGACACACCTTCAAACTGAATGTAAATGGTTTTATCAGCATCTTCGGGCGATAGCATAAACTCCTTTTTGTACCACGCATTGCCTTTGTAGTACAACTTGAGTTTCGATGCATCTTCGTTATTCCAAGTATGTGGAATATTTATTTTTTCCCATACAATGTTGTTTTGATTTGTAATACTTAGCTCTTGTTTTGTAAAAAACCAGACATCATTGATAGTATAACTTTCGCGTTGCGCAAATATGTTTAGAACTATAATCAACATCAACAAGAATAATGAGATTTGCTTTTTCATATATTTATATTATTATATTTCAACAGATTACCATTTGCCATCGGCTGTAACTCTAAATTTATCAGTCCGAAATGGCGTAAGAGGCAAGCCAGCTTTGTTGTAGTAACCAGTTTTGGGATTTCCTCCCCAAGCGTATCGTACAGCTGTAGGATTCAAAACCTGTGAACTACTTACAATTACTCGGTTTCCATTTATTTGTGCAATTGCAGGAAAAAACTGTTCATCTTTTCCGCAAATAATAAAGCCGGTTGCACTACTATCTGCCGATTTAGAAACTAATTCCTGATTAAATGTTAGAATTATACCTAATTTCGAGATTTTATAGGATTTAAAAACAGGGAAAATGTCCATTTTGCGATGTTGAGCATTTCCATTAACCAAGTAAGCTAACCTTTCACCAACTTCCAATTTATTTTTTGGGTGTAAATCGCCATCGCCACCTAAATCAATTGTAATGCACAGTTTGCTATTTGTTGCAATGGCAGCTTGCTGTTGCGATTCACGTAAAACAGCCCAATTATAAGCTTTGTAAACACTGTCGGGCTTACCAATTCCAGGCAATTGAACAATATAAAATGGCAAATTATGTATTTTCCACTTCGCTCTAAAATCATTTATCATTGCTGTTAACTGCTTTCTGTAACGTAACGGATGGTTCCAGTTATGTTCACCTTGATACCACAAAAAACCTGAAATGCCAAAAGGAATCAAAGGATGAATCATTGCATTGTAGATTGAAGAAGGGAATTGAGGTGTTTCTTTTTTTTTGTTTATATACAAACCATCGTTAGGATTTTTTCGGTCAGCAATTTTCAAACTTTCGCAAAATTCGGGAAATTGAGCATTCACTTCTTTGCTTGAATGTGCTTCGATGGGTGTGCCACCCCAACACGCCTGAATTATCGCTACTGGAATTTGAGTATCGGAAAACAATTTACGAGCAAAATAATAAGCCACTGCCGAAAACATTTTTGAAGAAAGTGAATCGGTCATTACCCAACGAGCATCGTAAATTGACTCTGAATTGGATTTATCTATATCGAAGCGAGCATGATAAGCAACAGCCCTTGGAACTATAAAAAATCGAATATCTTCATTGTTAGCTTGTTTTACAGCATCTTGTCCTCCAATTGAATTGGGTAAGGTAAATTGCATGTTCGACTGTCCTCCGGCATAATAAACATCGCCTGCAATTACATTTTCGATTTGTATACTTTCGTTCTGATTATGGACAATGATAGAATATTGCTTTTGAAGTTTTAACTCAGGCAAAAATGATTTCCAGGTACTATCTTTAGCTGCTTTTGTATGTATCATTTTACCATCAATTTCAATAGTTATAATAGAATATGGAGTTGCTTTTCCCCATATAGGATTACATCTACCGCGTTGCAAAACCATGTTGTCGCTAAACAAGGCAGGTAATTGTAATGCGTGGATAGGCAAAAGCCAGCTCAGCAACAATAAGACAAGGAGTATTTTATTAGGATTCATTTATTAGACTTCTGTTTTTTGTACCAATCCAACCAAAAGCGATAGCGATGTGCTTGATTCAAAGGTTGCTTTAAATCATTTAAGCACGCCCAGTATCCCCAGCTTATGTTGCCATTTACATCCTGCACCTCGCCAAATTGACTTAATTTGCCATTCGGGCATCGGCATGAGCTGCTCTGATAAAGTCCACATAATTAGCAGTACCACCGTATTTCTCGGCTAACTTGCTAAGTTGATTGCAATTTGCTCCGGGCGTATTCGAAGGTACAATTTTTCTATCCTTTTCGCATTTTCGACCGTTAAGCCCCATGCCGCTCCCACCTTCATAAATAATCAATGGCAATTGGTATTTATCACTCATTGTTTTACCGACCAAAGAAATGCCCGAAGTAAAATCCACACCCGACACAGTAGATGCTCCACCTAAAGACCGACGTTCAAATTCGGCAAAGAATTTTTTCAATTCGCTTTTTCGCTTCGATTTATCGGCATAGTTGATTGATTCGAAAACAAACTCTTCCATTTGGTTGCTTATATATGCTGTAATGCCCAATAAATCAGGTTTCCCCGATGGAGTTAAGCCTACACCATACGATTTACATGCTATATCAAGTTCTATCTCTGAGTGATACAAATTCGATGACTGAATACAGTGTACAATTTTAAATCGTTCGTTATCGACACCCACTACCTCCCTAAACCAACTTGCTACTCGGACTTTTTGCATAGCCGCAAAATGCCGACCCGATTCTAATCCCTGCAATTTAGCCTGCTCCGAACAATAGTTTTGCCAATAAGCCCAACCTACTTCGTTGGCATATTCCACATAACAACGCAGGTTTTTATTTAATCCTTTACAACCCGTTTTATCCGGATCGTAACCATCAATAAGTTTGGCTAAATTCTGAACAAAGTTTTTGTCGGCCATTGCAGGCACATTAATCCACATATCTTTGCCCAGTTTATTGCAAATATCAATGGCAAGTTCGTAAGAAATTCCGACATCTACGTTTCCGATTTTACCTTTCTGAAAACAATGATTCGGTTTTCTTCTATCACTCCAATTGGCTATATTACTGTGATTTGTATCGGTCAAATCCATAAACCGAAACATGTAAAAGGCATCGACACCAAAACGTTTCGAGAAAAGAGGATAGAGTAAGTGGACATTTCCGTTTTGCTCAGCCGGGTCAAGCGTTTTGGCAGGATGAAAAGGGTCGTTGAGCCAAATACGGATATTTTTTAATGGAACTAATGAATCGATAGCATGAATCTCCAACCTGATACCGTTGGGAAAACGCCCGTTATTATAAATTCTTTTGCCATCCATCACAAGACCAGTAGCAAGTGTAGAGTTTTTTAGATTTCGGGCATCAACAATTCTGATATCCGCACAACCTTCCCATGTTACTGAAATTTTCCCTCCATACAACGGTCTGCTTGCTCCCGAATCATTTCCGGGCTGCACATAAAGCACCTGACCAGTAGTGAGAAAGCGCGGGTAACCATTATCGTCAATCTGATTAGCAAGAATTGGAGACATTTCCGCATTCGTAAGCCTCCATCCTCTCGTTTCCATATACATTGCATTTGCAAATATCGGTGAGCCGTAAGATGCTATTCCATTTAATCCTAATTGAATTTCTGTATGCGTATTCTTCGGTTGAAACTGTTGAGCTACAGCCTGAAAACCTGAGATGATAATTACAAACGGTATAATTAATTTTTTGAACATAGCAGATATACTAAACCGATTTCAAATTATGAAAATTATCAAGCATAAAATTATCTTTTCAGCATTTTAAAACATTTTCTCTCGCCTTCGGAACTCAGAAAAACAAATAACAAACCGTTTGGTACTGAACTAATATCAATGTATTGATTGTGAGCAACTCCGGTTTTCTTTAACAACAAACTCCCTGTTGCGCTGAAAACTTCCACATCAATTTTTTCAAAATTATTGTTGAGACTAACACTAAATTTATCGTTGGCAGGGTTAGGAAATACTTTTACACCTTCGAAAATTGGATATGTGTGTAGGGTTGTTAGGTTTGATTTTGTAATAATATTGGTAGGCAAAGACAAATTACCAGCTTGGTCAATAGCCCGCACATAAAAACTATGTACACCGTTAAATAATTGTGTCATGCTTTTTGATAAACCACTAACGGTGGCTATTTTATTATCGTTGTAAAAAACCTGATAACCAACAACCCCCACATTATCAGTAGAAATCTGCCAACTAAGCGTAACGTTACCATTGTCGAGTTCAGTACACTGAAAATTTGCAGGAATAGAAGGAGCGTCCGTATCGGGAAGTGGTTCAATTGGTGAAACTGCGGTATATGTATCACCAAAACGCAGGTCGTCGATTGACTCGTTAGATTTCCCTGTTGTTTTATTTCCGACAAAAATGAATTTGGCAATTCTGATTTTCTCATTCTCAGGTGTAATATAAGTAGCAGCAGGCAAAACATTTGGCTTTTCCACACCAAACTGAGTAGGATTATGATAAAAACGTACTGTATCGGTAGTATTGCCAAACTTAAACTCAAAAACCAAAAACTGAGTAGCAGCGTTTGTTGCCGTTATGTTGGTTGGAATTTGTGTAAAAAGAGCTGCATCATCAGTCACCATCGAAAGTGGGTGACAGTCGAGCCTATATTTTCCATCAACACCTGCAACAAGAATTACTTCGGCATTTTTACGAAATGTATATCCACCCATATTACTATTGAAGCGAATTATATCAGCGTTTACAGATGCAGTACTATTGTTTACATTGGGACGATGATACAATAAACTACACCAAAGTGAAGTTCCTTTTTTACCAATATACGACACATCTTCGGCATCGATTAAATAGTCGAAACGACTCACATCAATGTTACGTTGTGCAAAGTAATTTGTAGTACCTCCATCTGGAAACGATTCAG
>JAIFKX010000076.1 GCA_020049335.1 Paludibacter sp.
ATTATTCTGCAGGCAGTAGTCGTGGAGGGCTAGTAATAAGAGCTCAAGCCTCAGGTAATATAGAAGATGTAGAAGATGCAGCACCAGGAAGTACTTTTAACAGAGAAGGAATTGCTTTCTATCCTACTGATGATGGCACCAATATGATTGTTCAGTTTACAGGAGCTATCAATGAATCGTCAACTCCAGTTACAAGAATTCAAGTTCCTAAACCTGATGGAATAACAAACCTACGAGCTGTTGGTGGTGGAACTTTAAGAATATACGATTTAGGAAAATCTATCTATGTATATTATAATGGAGCACCTTATATCAGAATTGACCTTGGCGAAAAAACCGGAAGCATATATACATCCGGTACAGTTTACAACTCCAATATGCAAGTTATGGGTACTTTCACGGGCATGGAAGTGGAAGAGTTAGGTAAAGTTGCTGTTGCGCAAAGAGATGCAGCACTCAGACTTTATAATGTAACTATAAAAGCAAAAACAACATCATTATGGGTTGATCCACCTACAACAACTTACAATTCAGAGTATAACCAATCGTTTAATACAATTTGGGATGGCGTAAAGTTCAATAATCAATGGGATGCTCTTGGACCATTTGACGCAACTGATGCTACAGCTGGTTATTTGCAATTTGTATGGATTCCAAAACGTATTCTTCGCTCAAAGACTCCTTATGTTACTCCGTATAGTTTTTCAGCATTAATAGATTTTTCAGGAGGGTCTAATAGGGGTGGTATAGTAATAAGAACTGAAGATGGAGGAGACATTGAGGATTTACAGGTTTCTGCTTCAGGAGACCCTGGATTCAATAGAGATGGAATTGCTTTTTATCCTACTAATGACGGCTCTAATATGATTGTTCAATTTACAGGTATATTAAACGGATATAACACACCTGTAACAAGAATTCAAGTTCCTAAACCTACCGGGATATCAAGTCTTAGAACAGTTGGAGGAGGCACTTTAAGAATCGAAGATTTTGGTTCATCCATATATGTATATTATAATGATGCTCCATATATAAGAATAGATTTAAGTGGTAAAACAGGAAACCTCTATACTTCGGGCACCGTTTACACTTCTGATATGAAAGTTGCAGGAACTTTTTCAGGGATGGAAGTAGTTGTTTTGGGTAAAGTTGGAATTGCACAAAGAGATGCAGCACTTAGGTTATATAATGTAGTTATCAAATGTAACGATCTTGAAAGACAAGCCATTACTTTTGATAAAATTGAGAAAAAGAAATTTACTGACACTCCTTTTGTTATATCTGCTTCTGCAACATCGGGATTACCTGTCGAATTTAAACTAATTTCAGGTCCTGCAACCTTAAGTGGAAATACTGTTACTTTAACTGGCGAAATAGGCATTGTTACAATATCGGCAAATCAAAGTGGTAATGCAATTTATTATCCTGCTCCTGAAGTTCTTCAGTTATTATATGTTGGTGATATTGCTACACCTAACTTACAAGGTCAGGATTATGTTGATAATTGGGTGGCTACCGATGCCTTAGGACGAAAGTTACCATTTTCGGATGAAGTTCGTTCAAAACAAAACGATAAATATGTTGGTGTATTTTACTATACATGGCATGGATTTCATGGACAAGTAGTGAAAGACATAACAAAAATAATTAACAGTTACCCCTCAGATCCATTAAGTAATAGTAATCCTAATTGGGGTAGTATTGGAGCTGATCACTTTTGGGGTGAGCCTGAAACAAGTTATCAGAGAGCAGAAGACCCGTGGGTGCTCCGACGCGATTTGCAAATGCTTAGCAATGCTCAGGTCGATTTTCTATTCATTGATTGTACTAATGCATTTACTTATCTTGAAACTGTCAAAGTCCTTTGTCAGGTTTCTATGCAAATGCGCAAAGAAGGTATTAATACGCCACAGATTGTATTTACAACAAATGCATATAGTGGCAAAACTATGAACAAACTTTACGATGAGTTTTATACATTTTCATTGTTCGATGATCTTTGGTTTAAATGGGAAGGAAAACCATTGATTTTAGGTATTGCCGATGATCCTGATTTACGTGTAGAAGTAAAGAACTTTTTTACAATTAAATACTGCTGGGCGTGGACTGACGCCAAAAATAAACCTAATCATTGGCAGTGGTTAGATTCTTATCCACAAGATTATGGTTGGAATACCGACCCTGCTGTACCCGAACAAATACCTATTTCTGTTGCTTCACACCCTTCATTAACAATGGGAAGTAGCTACCAAAACAAACTTCAACCTACTGTTAATGAGCGGTATCTTACTGATTTTACTGGGCAAGGATTCTATTTTGCCGAACAATGGAAAAGAGCGTTAGAAGTTGATCCGAAAGTAATTATGGTTACACAATGGAATGAAGGCTTTGCGGGAAGGTTTATTTGGGATCAAGGTGATGCAATTTATGCAGGCAGACCAATCAAAAATGGGGATTCATATTTTGTAGATGCATTTACAGAAGAGTTCAACCGAGATATAGTACCCATGAAAGGTGGACATACAGATAATTATTATTATCAACTCATAGCTAATATTCGCAAATTTAAGGGTATGACTGCTCCTCAATCACTCTCAACTCCGACTACAATTAATATTGATGGTGATTTTTCACAATGGACGAATATCAGTCCGGTATTCAAAGATCCGTTAGGTGATACAATGCATCGTAATTTTAGAGGATATGACCCTTCAGTTACTTTTGTAAACAATTCAGGAAGAAATGATATCATTGAATCAAGAGCTACTTACGATAATAGTAATATCTACTTCTATGTAAAAACGGCACAAGATCTTACTCCTTATAGCGACCCCAATTGGATGTTACTTTATATTGATGCTGACAGAAACAAAGGAACCGGATGGGAAGGTTATGATTATGTTGTAAATTTAGGAGTAAAATCCGAAACAGAGACTACATTAAAAAGATGGGATGGCAGTGCATGGACAGACGAAGTTACTGTTCCATTTAAATTAATTGGTAATGAAATGGAGCTAAGCTTACCAAGAGCTGCCATATTGTTGGACAATAAAACTCCTGAATTTTATTTTCATTGGGCAGATAATATTCAAAAATTGAATGATATTTCGAGTTTCTTCACCGATGGAGAATCCGCTCCCGATCGTCGTTTTAATTTTAATTTCAGTGCGTCAAAGCCATTAGTTGGTATCGAAACGGCTTATAAGACTCTCGCTATTCCTGGTACTATTGAATTTGAAGACTTTAACAATGGAGGTGCAGGTGTAGCTTATGCCGATGCAACAATTGGTAATATAGGTAGCGCATATCGCCCAACTGAGTCGGTAGATATTGAATCAAAAACCGATGACGGGTACAATATACATTGGATTAATTCTGGTGAATGGCTTGCCTTTACTGTCGATATTAAAGCAACCGGTAAATTCACAGCAAGCATTGATTATGCTGCCGAAGGAAATGGGAAAGAAGCCATTATATATGTTGATGGAGTTGATAAATCGGGAATTATCACTTTCCCTTCTTCTGGCAATCTTACGACCTGGGCAAGCAAAAGTTTCGATATGCAACTAGCAACAGGGAAACACACACTTAAATTCTTCATTAAAAATGCTTCGAATGATTTTAAACTAGATAGAATAATTTTTACGGAGAAAGATGTGATTTATCCTGGAAATGGAATCGGTTTGAATAGAAGTATATGGTCAGCTCCGGTGGGTGGAAGAACTTGGTTCAAAGACTCAATTTGTTCCGAAATTGATCCGGTAATAAATCATAACTGGGCAGATGTAAGTCCTGGCTGTAGTGTTAGCAAAGATTTTTGGAATATGCGTTGGCAGGGACAAATTCAATCGCTTTATACTGAAACCTATACTTTTTACCTGACAATGAATGACTTGGGTAGAGTTTGGATTGGTAATCAGTTGCTATTAGATGGATGGAATTCATCAAGTACCGGAACTACCCTTACCGGAACAGTAGCTATGACAGCAGGTCAGAAAGTGCCAATAAAGGTTGATTTTGCCGAAAAATCAGGCGATGCTTATATTAAACTCGAGTGGAGTTCTGCTTCAAACACAAAAGAAGTGGTGCCTCAAAGTCAGCTATTTCCTGATGATACTTTCAATAGTATTGCAAATACAACAGCGACATTTTTTAGTGTTTATCCAAATCCGGCAAATGACAAATTGACTATTTTAAGTAATAACCATGGCGTTGAATCCGTGAAAATAACAGATTTACAAGGAAGAGTTGTTTATACACACAATTTAAGATTTATTGGAAAGAAAACAATTGATTTGAATCTTCAAAAGGGTATATATTTTATTAAATTAATGGGTAATACGCCTTTCAAAACTCAAAAATTAATTATAGAATAAGTTGTATTAAAAAATATCCGAGAATAAAAAGAGTAAAAAATGAATTGTTTAATAGTGTGTAAGAATAAATACGAAGAAACTAAAATAATATGAGCGTATCAATAAAAATATTTATATCAATCTTTCTATTTTTGTTTTATTCTTTATCAATTATCAAGAGTCAGTCTCTTGTTACATGCGGAACATTTTCGAAGATATATGATCCGAGTATTGGTGAGAGTTCAGCATGGTACATCAACGATCACGCAGTTGTATGTGGACCAGATGGTTGGCATTTGTTCGGAATAACACATGCAGAACCTGCAAATCCGATAGATGAAAAAAATTTTGCCCATGCAACTGCAAGTGCTTTTACCCAACAACCATGGATAAAAAAAACATACGCGTTGAGTTATTCACCCGCAGATAATGAAGTGCTACTTTGGGCACCCCATGTAATCTATTCCAATGGTCTTTATTATATGTATTATTGTGTTGGAGCTAAAAATATCGACCACACCAAATTTCGGATGCATCTTGCAACTTCTCCCGATTTGTGGAACTGGACTCGACATACAGAAAATCCTATGGTAGTTGATGGATTCGATGGTCGTGACCCTATGGTTATTAAACTTGATAGCTGCTGGGCAATGTACTATTGTGCAACAAGTGGTCCGAATGGAGGTAACCATGTTGTTTATATGGTTCAAAGTACCGATCTTGTACATTGGGGTAATAGAATTACAGTATTTACCGACACATTAACGGGAACTGCCGGAGGACCAACCGAGAGCCCTTTTGTCGTTCGTAGGGGTTCAAAATATTATCTCTTTACTTGTACAAATGCTCCCTATAATAACTCAAGAGTGATGGTAAGTTCATCTCCTTACCATTGGAGTGCCGATAGTGTTGTTGGCGATTTTCCTGCTCATGCTGCCGAAATAGCAAGAGATTTGGATGGAAAATGGTATATTACAAGAGCTGGTTGGGGCGAAGGTGGTGTCTATATAGCTCCACTTATATGGAATGATGGGCTTGATTCAGAAGTAAGTTCTATGCCAGTTCCAACAGCATATAAAACACAGAAAATTCCGGGTGTTGTTGAATTTGAGGATTTTGACAATGGTGGTGCAGGTGTTGCTTATTCGGATTTAACTATTGGAAATGCTGGTGGAGCATATCGTCCAACCGAATCGGTAGATATTGAATCAAAGGCCGCTGGAGGATACAACATTAATTGGATTGATTCTGGCGAATGGTTTGCTTATACCGTTGATATTAAAGCAAGAGGAAAATTCACAGTAAATATTAATTATGCTGCCGAAGGAAATGGAAATGAAGCCATTATTTACGTTGATGGAGCTGATAAATCGGGAATTATCACTTTCCCTTCTTCGGGAAATCTCACTACATGGGCAAACAAAAGTTTAGATATGCAACTTGTAACAGGAAGACATATACTTAAATTCTTCGTCAAAAGCACATCTGGCTATTTCAAATTAGATAAAATTACTTTTACCGAAAAAGATGTACTCTATCCCGGAAATGGAACAGGCTTGAATAAAAGTATATGGTCAGCACCGGTCGGTGGGAGAACTTGGTTCAAAGACTCTATTTGTTCCGAAATTGATCCTGTAATAAATCATACATGGTCAGATGTAAGTCCGGGATGTAGTGTTAGCAAAGATTTTTGGAATATTCGTTGGCAGGGACAAATTCAATCGCTTTACACTGAAACCTACACTTTTTACCTCACAATGAATGACTTGGGCAGAGTTTGGATAGACAATCAATTGCTGTTGGATGGATGGAATTCATCAAGTACCGGAACTAGCCTTACTGGAACAGTAGCTATGACAGCTGGACAAAAAGTACCAATTAAGGTTGATCTTGCCGAAAAATCAGGTGATGCTTATATAAAACTCGAATGGGGCTCGGCTTCAAACGCCAAAGAAGTGATACCTCAAAGTCAGCTTTACCCTCTCTTAAATCCGAATGGAATTAAAAATATCAAGGCAAAGCATTTTAGTTTTTATCCAAATCCGGCAAACGACAAGTTGACCATTAATAGTGAGAACTATACTATAAAATCAATAAAAATAACAAATTTACAAGGAAATATTGTTCACTCAGATAATAAACAATTTGTAGGAGAGAAAACGATTGAATTAAATCTACAAAAAGGAATATACTTTATTAGCCTAACAGGGAATTTGCCTTTCTCAACTCAAAAGCTAATCGTACAAAAGCAAACTATATAAACGTAAAATCAGAAATGAAAAAAAATAAAATTCTAACCATCTGGTCCGTAATAATTTACTATTCATTTATGGGTTTGTCGGCAGAAATCAAACATAATCAGACAGTAAGCAAGCTCAATCAATATAAAGATAATTTTCTGAATCCACCTGACTCATCTCGTCCCGGTGTTTATTGGTATTTTATGGATGGGAACATGTCAAAAGAAGCAATTACTGCCGACTTGGAATCGATGAAAAAAGCAGGTATTGGTCATGTGCTTTTTTTAGAAGTTAATGTTGGTATTCCAAGAGGAAAAGTGAATTTTTTAAGCGAAGAATGGCAAAGTATTTTCGAACATACTGTTCGGGAAGCCGAACGTTTGGGAATAGTAATTTCGCTCGGAACAGGTCCGGGCTGGACAGGGAGCGGTGGACCTTGGGTGTCGGGATCTGAGTCGATGAAGCATCTGGTATTTAGTTCAATTCAGGTTTCAGAAAAAGATACAAGTGAGATTAATCTTCCTAAACCTGCACCTATGAATCCCTATTTTGGAGAGGCTCCTTTTACGGCAGAACTCAAACAAAAATGGATGGATTATTACGAAGATGTTGTAACTCTTGCTTTCCCAACTCCAACAGGAAATTTCAAAGTGAGTGAGATTACAAATAAAGCATTGTATTATAGAGATCCTTACACTTCAAAACCAGGTGTAAAACCTTTTATTCCAACTTTTGCAATCTATAATGAACCATCAAAAGAGGGAATTATTGCTCCGAAAGGAATCGTTGATGTTAGCCAATTTCTGAAAGCAGATGGCACATTGGAATGGAAAATTCCTAAAGGCAATTGGACAATTATGCGTTTTGGAAGTAGAAATAACGGTGCCGTTACTCGTCCTGCTCCATTGCCTGGTGTTGGATTTGAAACCGATAAGTTTGATACCACCGCTTTAAATGCACACTTGGCAAATTTTATTGGCAAATTACTTAAAAAAGTGGGTACTCCTGATAAGAAACTACTGGGCGGATTAAAAATGCTCCACATGGATAGTTGGGAAATGGGAGCGCAAAACTGGACTTCGAAATTCAGAGAAGAATTTGAAAAACGAAGGGGGTACGACCCACTTCCATTTTATCCCGTTTATGCAGGATTAGTCGTTGAAAGTATGGAAAAGAGTGAACGTTTCCTATGGGATTTAAGGCAAACATCGCAAGAACTGATTGTAGAGAATCATGCGCTTCATTTGAAAAAATATGCAAAAAAATATAATATGGGTCTGTCCATTCAACCATACGATATGAATCCAACTGCTGACATGGAATTGGGAGCTGTAGCCGATGTTCCAAGTTGTGAATTCTGGAGCCTGGATTACGGATTTAATTCTGTATTTAGTTGTATTCAAGCGGCTTCAATTGCTCATGTTGAAGGAAAAAAAATTGTTCAGAGCGAAGCTTACACTGCTTATTTAGACGCATGGAAGCAATATCCGGGTTCGATGAAAAATCAGGGTGATTGGGCATTCGCTACGGGCGTTAACAAATTCATGTATCATACTTATCAACATCAGTCACTGCCCGACAGCCTCAGACCAGGAATGACCATGGGTCCTTATGGTGTACATCACGACCGTAGTCAAACATGGTGGCCTATGGCGGATGGATATCACAAATACGTTTCACGTTGTCAGTATATTTTGCAACAAGGACAAACTGTTGCCGATATACTTTATCTAACTCCTGAGGGAGCGCCACAGGTATTCCGTGCGCCAACTTCTGCATTAACCTCTGTGGATATTCCGGATAAAACATTAATTTTTACTGATAAGGAAGAAATGTTGCCGGGTGAGTCACAAGATGCATTTCTACCTGACCGGAAAGAATTTAACTTCGATGGATGCTCTCCTACTCAATTATTAAAAGCATCAGTAACTAATGGAAAAATTATATTTCCATCAGGTGCTACATACAGTGTACTTGTATTGCCAAAGACAGAAACAATGACTCCTGCATTATTAAACAAAATTGAATTGTTGGTAAAAGCAGGTGCAGTTGTTATTGGTAATCCACCCCGTAAATCGCCTAGCTTAATGAATTATCCTGCATGTGATAATCAAATTAGTAAAAAAGCAACATCGATGTGGGGAGAATCAATTGCTCCGGATGATATTTCTTATCGAATGTTAGGTAAAGGAAAAATTTATTGGGGAGGAACTTTTACTCAAATGACTCAATCTGAACTTTATCCAAATTATTACAGTACAGCTTCATTACTTCGGGGAATGGGAGTTAAGGAAGATTTTATGTCAACAGGTCTGGTACGATATACTCACAAGGTAATTGAAACCAGTGACATATATTTCGTTTCAAACAAAACCAACCACAGTATTAACTCAAACTGTTTATTCAGGGTTAAAAAAGGTACGCCGGAATTATGGAATCCAATGACCGGTGAAATTCGTCCACTTACCGATTATATAATACTAGATGGTCAGATTCAAATTCAATTGCAATTTGAACCTTACGAAAGCTATTTTATTGTATTCGATAAAAATGACAAATCAAAAACAGATAAGAATCACATATTTTCAAATTTCTCAGACCCTCTTATTTTATCAGAGTTGAGCAAACCCTGGAAATTATCTTTCGACACTAAATTAGGCGGTCCTAAAACCATCACTTTCGATAAACTGGTAGATTGGACAACAAGACCTGAGGACGGTATAAAGTATTATTCAGGAATTGTAAATTATCAAAACACATTCAATATTCCCAAAGAACTTATTGATAATAAAAACTCAGATGTATATATTGATTTAGGTGAAGTAAATAATATGGCTAGAGTGCGGATTAACGGCAAAGATATGGGGGTGGTTTGGGCGTCTCCTTTCCGTTTGAAAATTTCGGATGCTGTAATTGTTGGCGAAAACAAAATTGACATTGAAGTGGTAAACTTATGGCCAAATCGCTTGATTGGTGACGAGCAAAAACCGGATGATGGAATTGTGGGTGGTCAATGGCCTGAATGGTTAAAAAATGGTACTGCGCGAATATCAGATAGGTTTACGTTTACAACCTTTAAACATTACAACAAAGATTCAAAGTTATTGAAGTCAGGCCTAATTGGTCCGGTAAAAGTTTTAATAGTAAAAAAATGACTACAATGAAAATAAAAGTTGGATTATTCGGAATCGGACTTGATACCTATTGGGCTCAGTTTGATGGATTATTATCCAATCTGGTAGCATATCAGAACCAAATTAAAGATAGAATAAACACGTTTGGAGTTGAGGTAGTTGATGCCGGAATGGTTGATAACCCTGTAAAGGCACGCAAAGCAGCTGATTTTCTTAAATCGAAAGATATAGAAATTATTTTTCTTTACGTTTCGACTTATGCCTTGTCATCCACAGTTTTACCTATAGCACAAAAGCTTAAAGTGCCTGTCATTATTCTCAATCTTCAACCTGTAGCTAAACTGGATTATACCGCATTTAATAAGTTAAATGACAGAGGTAAAATGACCGGAATTTGGTTAGAACATTGTCAGGCCTGTTCTGTTCCCGAAATAGCCAGTGTGTTTAATCGCTCAGGCATTCAGTATGAATTTGTGACCGGATATTTACAGGATAAAGAGGCTTGGTCAGAAATTGAAGCATGGTCAGATGCAGCTCGTGTGGCTGCTTCTATGAAAAGCAACCGAATGGGTGTGCTTGGTCATTATTATGGTGGAATGTTAGATGTTTATACTGATATTACCAAACAATCAGCAGTATTTGGAACACATTTCGAACTACTTGAAATGTGTGAACTTAAAAAATACAGAGATGAAGCAACTGAAGTTCAGGTTTGTGCTAAAATTGAAGAATTTAATCGCACTTTTGAAGTTACTCCCGAATGTGAACAATTTGAAATTGAACGTGCTGCAAAAACGTCAGTGGCATTAGACAAATTGATAGAAAGACACAATCTTGGTTCATTGGCTTATTATTACGAAGGTGAAGCTGGAAACGATTACGAAGATATTGTTACTTCAATAATTGCCGGAAATACTTTGCTGACAGGTAAAAATATACCTGTAGCAGGTGAATGCGAGGTGAAAAATGCCCAGGCAATGAAAATCATGGCTGAATTTGGCGCCGGAGGGTCTTTCTCTGAATTTTACCTGATGGATTTTGACGATGATATAGTCATGCTTGGACACGATGGACCGGCTCACTTTGCTATTGCTGAAGGTCGGGTAAAATTAGTGCCACTACCCATTTATCATGGAAAGCCAGGAAAAGGATTATCTATCCAAATGTCCGTAAAACACGGAGCGGTAACCTTGCTTTCGGTAGTTGAAGGCAAAGATGGTATATTTTTGCTTGTTGCCGAAGGTGAATCGGTTGAAGGTCCAGTTCTCGAAATTGGAAATACAAATAGTCGATACCGTTTTCCGATTGGTGCAAAAAGATTTCTGAATGAATGGTCGAAACAAGGACCTGCTCACCATTGTACTATCGGAATAGGACATATAGCATGTAAAATTGAAAAATTAGCAAAATTATTAGAAATAAAAGTTGTAATAGTAGCTTAGTTTTTCTGTCAGATAGAATTAAATACTTGATAAAATCTTTTGAAAATACGAATGAAAAATAAGATTCTCCTATATAGTTGTCTTCCACTGACATTGATGAGTGTCAATGCACAAAAAACGGCTTCCAAACCCAATATAGTATTTATTCTTGTAGATGATATGGGTTGGAAAGATTTGGATTGCTATGGTAATACTTTCAATGAAACCCCTCATATCGATTCATTGTCAAATTCTGGCATTCGTTTTTCACAAGCGTATTCAGCGGCACCAATAAGCTCGCCAACACGCGCTTCTATTCTTACTGGTAAACATCCGGCTACACTGAAATTAACCAACTTTATAGGAGGTAATCGCATTGATCCGAACTCCACTATCTTACCTGCAATCAGCAAACAGTATTTGGAATCAAAAGAAACAACTTTAGCTGAAGTCATGAAAGAAAATGGATATGTTACAGGTATGGTGGGAAAATGGCATTTAGGATATGGCGATTCTGTTGCACCTTGGGGACAAGGTTTTGATTATACACGAATGATTGTAAAAAAAGAATTGGATTACTACAATTATTCTATCGCTATTGATACTTACGAAAATGAATTTATTGATCATGGAACCAACTATTTAACGGATAAATTGACAGAATATGGTGTCAACTTTATTCAAAAGAATAGTGAAAAACCCTTTTTTCTGTATTTAGCCTATTCAGCACCGCATGTTATGATAGTTCCAAAGGCAGAAAAAAATAGCAAATACCTGTTAAAGTACGAATACAATAAAAATAGTAAGGCTGGAGCTGGAAATCCTTATTATGCAGCAATGATTGAAAGTTTGGATGATGGTGTGGGAAAAATTATACAATCGATACGTGATGCCAGTATTCTCGAAAATACAATAATTGTTTTTGCATCCGACAATGGAGGACTTGGAACAGACGAATTAGGTCCCACACCAACATCAAATTCACCATTAAGGAAATGGAAAGGACACCTTTATGAAGGAGGAATCCGTGTACCAACCATTATTTCGTGGAAGTCACACATTGATGCCGGAATTACTTCCGATTACTACTTTTCAAGTATCGATTATTTACCTACTTTGTGTGAGTTAGCAAGCATTAAAGAGTTGCCTTATTCAGTTTCAGGAAAAAGTATTGTGCCAGTTCTTTTAAATCCACAAAAAACTACATTTAAGCAAGATACTCTTTTTTGGCATTATCCTCATTTCTCAAATCAAGGAGGAAGACCATCGGCAGCCATACGTTATGGTGATTATAAATTAGTAGAAAACTTCGAAACCAATAAGTATGAACTATATAATCTAAAAAATGATATTGCAGAAAAGCATAATATAGCTGAAAAGCAAAAGGCTAAATCAATTGAATTATACAATATGCTTACTGCCTGGAAGGAAAAAAACAAGGTTGAAATGCCTATTAAGATCGCAAAATTAGCAAAAAAACAAAATTAGCAATATGAATCACAGAGATAGATTTATCAACACGCTTCAGGGTAAACCAACCGATCGGCCACCACTTTATGTAAGTATGGTTCCTCAATTAGCAAAAAAACTGAGTAATCATTTAGGTGTACCTTACGAAGAACCAATATCTTCTCTTTTAGGGAGTAGAATTTCATTTAATGGGATGTTAACTGGTTTGGGAGTCGATGCAATAGGTGTTGCAGCTTGCTTCCCTGATAATTTTCAGCCCAAACTTCGCGAAGATGGAATTACAATCAATGAATGGGGAATTGGAACAAAACCTCATGGGTTATACGATGATTTTGCAATTCACCCACTAGCTCACGCACAAACCATCAAAGATATTGAGAGTTATCCTTTCCCCGAAGTTGGTGCCCCCGGACGTTTTAGGTTTGCAGAAGAAACAATCGCTAAATATGGTAAAGATTTTGGTGTTATTGGTGATTTGGAATGCGCTATCTACGAAATTTCGTGGTATATGGTAGGGCTCGAAAAGCTACTTATGGACATGATGTTGGAGGAACCTTATGTGGATGTACTATTAGATAAAGTAACAGATATTGCTACAAAAACAGGACTTCGGTTGATAGAATGTGGCGTGGATATGATTTGGGCAGGCGATGATTTTGGTTCACAAAACAGTTTAATAATGAGTCCCGAAATGTTTGATCGTTATTTTGCTCCACGGATAAAAAAAATGTTTGCTGCATTTAAAGCTGCAAACCCTCAAATTAAAATTGCCTGGCATACCTGCGGGTCGGTAATCCCACTAATTCCAAAATTTATTGAATTAGGATTGGATTACTTAAACCCGCTACAACCACTGGCAAAAGATATGGATGCTGAAAATATTAGCAACTTATTTGGTGGTAAAATAAATTTTTTCGGTGCTATTTGTGTACAGGATTTATTACCCAACGGTACGCCCGAAAAAATAAAATCGGAAGTTAAACGCATTGCAGGATTATTATCCAAAGATAGCAGTTATATTATTGCACCTGCTCACAATATTCAAGACGACACTCCAATTGAAAACGTACTTGCTCTTTTTGAAGCTGTTAAAGAATTATAGTTGGAAAACATCAATAAATAATGGCATAAGTTCGTCATAAAGAGCTTGCTTATACCAGAAACATATCAGTAATCCCTGCAAGGTATCAACCATAGGATTAATTCTTATAAGTAATTAGCTGGTATGTCGATATTTTCAAACAAATTGAACAATAATACATAAAATTCAACTTTTTTTCCAACGTATTTTTTTTATCAATTAGATATCTTTGTGCCAAAAATAGTATAACTTTTTTTGTGGCTAAAACAGAAAAGTTAACAATAAATATTTTTATACTTTATGAAAAAACACACAAATGTCAAATTAAGCCTCACATTGCTGAACTTTTTATCAACAATCAGAATATTGAAGTTGCTATTTATTAACACAACCATGTTTAGAATTGGGTTACTCGGTGTGTTTATATTGATAGCTAGTATGGGTTTTGCACAAAATACAAATCAAAAAAATGCCGAACCGCAAACAACTACTAAAACCAAAATAGTTTCGGGTGTGGTTCTCGACGAAAAAGGACAAGCTGTTATTGGAGCAAGCGTAATCATTCCCGGCACATCAATTGGTGTAGCCACGGACCTAAACGGACGCTTTACACTGGAAGCACCATCGAATGCCAGACTGCGGATTAGTTATATAGGTTACGATGTAAAGGAAGAATTAGTAAACGCAGCTTCGGAGTTGAAAATCATGTTAGAACCTATACCTCAGGCGTTGAAAGAATTGGTAATTACAGCACAAGCTATTGGTCAAAAAAATGCTATCCGTCAACAAATAAACTCCAACACAATAAAAAATGTAGTCGCTGCCGACCGTTTACAGGAGAATCCGGATGCCAATACAGTAGAAGCTTTAGGACGTCTGCCGGGGGTGTCAGTTTTAAGAAATGGCGGTGAAGGTACAGGTTTGCAAATACGAGGTATGGATGCCAGGTATTTGAATATTACCGTCAATGGTATGCAAATTGGAGGATTAGGAATTTCTCAGTTTGCTTTACAGGGAGCTGAAGTTTATAAAAGTCTTACTGCAGATATGGATGCAAATTCTACTGCAGGAACAATAAACTTACTTTTTCGAGAAGCTCCAACAAAATTTCATGGAAATTTAATGGCGCAAGGTGGATATAATGATATGAATAACTACTTTGGGAATTATAAATTTTTGGCAGAAATGAGCAATCGTTTTTTTAACAATAAATTAGGATTTTTATTCAATACAACTCTGGAAAGAGTAAATAGAAGTACACAAACTATGAGTGCAGGGTATAATCCTATCGACGATATAAACTCGCTTTATGCTAACAGTTTAAACTTTAATTTAACCGAAAGGTTTAATTATAAAAAATCAGCCATGTTGAATTTGGATTATAAGCCTTTTAAAAATACAAGTTTATTTTTAATTAATACAATAACTCAAAATGGAACAACTATAAATACACAGTCGAAAAGTTTTAATTTGCAAGGAGTCGGGTCAGTAGCCTATAATTTCAATACTACTCCCGATAGAAATGAAATAACAATTTCATCAGGGCTTACCGGAAAAACGGATTTCAGCTTTCTTAAACTCGATTATGGAGTTTCATATAATAATTACAGCAGAAATGATGACAAACAAAAGAGCTGGAACTGGGTTTTTTATGGCAATCAGATAACCATACCACTATCTGAAAATTTAAAGGATCCACTTGATTTAGTTCCACTTTTCAGTAAATCTGATAGCATAAAAAATAATCGATTATCTGGTTTAGGATTGACAAATGATAATCATACGCAAAACAAATTAGAATCGTTTTTAAATTTCACTGTGCCATTTAAGATTGGAAATGTAATAAATGGAAGTATTAAATTTGGAGGAAAAATAAGAAATACGTCAGATAAAAGAGTTGTACAATCCGGAAATTCTGGAGTCATGGCGGGGACTAACCCAGTTTTTCGTGATTTTATGAATAAAGAATTAAGTGGACTGACGTGGGATAACAATGGAAATTTATCGGGTATAGGAATGGAAGACAAACGACTTGACAATTTCTTAGGCAAATATAATTTTGGCTATACCTATAACATGAATCGATTAAATCAGATTTTCGACACATGGTATAATATAACTGCTAGGTTTAGCCAAATGACTGATAAGCAAATACAGGATGCCGGAGCATTTGATAGAAAAAATGTAACTTTTGCACAAAATATTCCTTTAGAGACACGATTAGGTTTAAATGCTGCTCAAAGATTAGGAGCGGCCTATATAATGCCTGAAATTAATTTTGGAAAACTTGTAACTTTAATACCGGGTGTCAGATACGAAAAAACGGTAACTCAAATGACAGGGTTTTATGCTATCCCTCCCGTTCTTTCTCCTGAAATGCAAGCATCAATACCAGGTCGTGATTCTTCAGCGACCAGAACTGATGAGTTTATTTTGCCTATGATACATTTGCGCTTAAGACCAAGTAATTATTTCTATACTCACTTGTCATATACTCAAACTTTAAGTCGACCTGATTTGCAAAGTATAATGCCAAATTATTATGTAAATTCAGGTTGGGCACCCTTGTCTTATACAGCAGGCAATCCAAATTTGTTATCGGAATTGTGGACAAACTACGATGTACAATTTGTATATCACAACGATAAAATAGGATTAATATCTGTAACTGGTTTCTACAAAGTAGCAAAAAATAAATTCTGGCAGAGAGGATTCAAACGTATAAAGGGAGATCCTATCCCTGATCCTACATTTAAAAACACAGATGTGGTAGTAATGGATATTTGGGAGAATAATAAATATAAATCTGAGGTGAGTGGTGTTGAATTTGAATGGCAAACTAATTTTTCATATTTACAAAACTTCCTTCGATATATTACCATTTCAGCTAACCTGACAGTACAGAGTTCAAAAGCATTTTATCCATATTATACGCTTCGATCTGTTGTTCCTCCTGAGGGTGGACGTCCACAAACTGTACGTGTTGATTCAGTAATTACAGGTAAAGCTGTAGGAGCACCTGATCAAATGGCTAATGTTTCCATTGGATTCAATAAAGGGGGATTTAATGCTTGGTTATCCTATCAGCATACAGGTTCTATTCTACAAAGCATAAATAATTTACCCCAATTGAATGTGATAAAAGATACTTATGATCGTTTAGATCTTCAACTAACCCAAAAATTAACCATTGCAGGAATTTGTGGCTTCGAGATTCTGCTTAATGTTGCAAACATAACAAATTCAACTGAAACACAGCACCATGCAAGTGATAATCGTTTCACATTTATTGAAAAATATGGATTATCGATTGATACCGGATTTAGATGGAAATTTTAATTTTAATCCTTTTCTATCTACAAATAAATTTTATGTATTAAACAATAGATTATTATAAGATTATAAGAAAAACATTCAAGTTGTAACTTTATAAAAATTCATAAAAATGAGAACAAATGCGTTGTTTCTTACAACCTTAGTTATTAACAATTTAATATCAAAAATAATGAAAAAAATTACTTTATCTTTAGTCGCAGCAATTTTGAGTATTATGTGTGGTTTTACTTATGCGCAACAAGTTCTAATTGTCAATCCGGGTATCGGAACATTAAACACAGTTATTGATCAATATAAAGGTACGAGAATCTACCAGTTAAAAGCAGGAGAATGGTATCAATTGTCTAAACCTATAGAAAATGTAGGTTTCGATTTGCAAATTATTGGAGAAGTTCCTGCAAATAATGAAATACCTGCTACACTTCAAACAAACTATGATGTTACCAATGCAACATTCAATAACATGTTTTCAGCAAAAGGTAATTTAACGCTTAAAAATATTTATTTCGTAAATTGCGATTTAAATTCATCTGTTGCTAATGAATTTATAGTATCTCAAATAACTGGAAATAGAATTACCATTGACAAATGTGTACTTCATCCCAGTGGAGTAGCAACTACAATTCATGATGTAGCTGGGAATTCAAAAACCTATTTTACAAACAACTTAGCAGTTGATTTTGGTCACCAATCAAGCCCTAATGATGGACACTTTTTTGTATATGGTGGAGCCGGATTGGTAGGATTAGACAGTTTACTTGTTGAAAATAACACATTTGTATGTATGGGTATGGATATGTTCTCAGGAAGTTTTGCCGATTCTAAACATAATTACGTTAACTTTAATCATAATACTTTTTGTATGACTAAGTCGCAAATAGATTGGGCTGTCTTGAAAAATGAGGAATATTGGACAAACAATTTGTTTTGGAATGCTCAAACTCAACCTTATATGAATAACTGGCAACCTATGCCCGGGGGAGATGCAGCTAGACCAAAACCAAATTTGATTTTTGCCGATACTTTACCTGGTGAAATTTTGCCAAGCATACGCCCTTGTTTTGTCGAATACAATTCTTTTGGACGTCAGCAGGGTTTTTATAATTTATTAACAGAGATGAATACATGGGGTAAAGCAAATGCTAAGCCACTGGGTTATCTTTATGATTTAACATGGCATAATGATTCTGTCAATTGTCGTGAGGCTCAAATGTTTAATTCCACAGGTTTCCCTAAGTTTAAATATGGTAATACCCTAAAAGATATTGATCCACAATGGGTAGATTCAAAAATATATGATCATGGTACTAAGTTCATAGCTTGGTCACGTCCTGCAAGTTTTATTCACGGTTATGGCAGAGCAGCTACTGATTTTCCCCCAACAAGTCAATGGACTCAATATTGGTGGATTCCAAGTGGAGATCTGTCTAACAACAGCGTATGGCCATTATTTAATGGCGTATATTCAAATCCGCAAACGCTCACAGGATCCATCGAAAATTTGCCATTAGGTGATTTAAACTGGTTCCCGACACAGAAGGCCCTATGGTTATCAAAAAAACCACAAATCGAGGCACATATTAAGGCTGGTAATACTGATAAAATCAGTCTGACAGCTATATCTGAAATAATACAACAGTCCACAATGGTTTATCCAAATCCTGCAAAAAATGAAATTCAGGTTAAAGGAACAATAAACCCGACAATAAAAATATATTCAATTGACAGTCGATTACTGCTCAATATAAACGGAACAAATAAAGTAAATGTTTCAACCTTGAAAAATGGCACTTATATTATTAGTATTGAAACAAATACTCATTCTTTCGTTCAAAAATTTATTATCCAAAAATAAATCAACTTTTTTAATCTACTTGTTTTAATGATGGAAATTAATTCCTTAAATAAAACAAGTAGATTTTCAGTCCGATATAGACAATTTCGGATATTTCATGAAACAAAACACAATAACATAATTTGATGCACAGGCTATGTTACTGTGTGAGCTCTCTTGCGGTAGAAAGTTTCCATCTGACAAATAAAAAATATATTAAAAACAAATGAAATTACAAATTAGTTTAATTCAGAGACTCAGACAATCATTCTTGACTCTATTCTTGTTTTCAGCATTATTTACTGTTCATGCTACAACCTTTGATGCGGATAAACCTATGATAGTATTTAATTCTGAGTATGTTCAGAGTTTCGAAACAAATACCTGGGATGATAACGCTTTTTACAATCAGTGGATTACTGTTGGTGATAGATGTTTTTCGGCATCGGATATAACCAATGGTTACCTTCAATTTGTTTGGGTGCCAAAACGATTTATGATATCGAAATCGGCTTATAGTAAACCATACATTGTGAAATCTAAAATCTCTTATGGAAATCCTTCAAATCGTGGAGGTCTTGTAATTCGTCTGAGCGAACTTTCCGACAATATCCAAGAGCCACCTGCCGACCCAGGCTTTAACCGTATGGGAGTTGCTTTTTATCCCGCCGATGCCAATAATTATTGTGTTCAATTTTCGGGCATTGAAAATAACAGAACTAATACACCCCAAAAAAAGATATTGATTCCAAAACCAACTAATATTAGCGATTTAATGTCGGGTGCTCATACTCTACAAGTCGAAGATTTTGGCGAAATTATTTATGTTTATATTGATAATGTTCCATTTTTCAGAATTGATTTCGGAGTCCGTTCAGCTGGTGTTTATACATCAGGAACTGTATATAATGCCGAAATGACTCAAATTGATACTTTCACGGGAATGCTTATACCTGCATTGGGTAAAGTGGCTGTGGCACAACGCGATGCTGAGCTTCGTTTACATGAAATATCAATTAAAACCTTAACTAAAGATATTACTTTTGATAAGCTAACTCCAACTTTGACTCCGCTTTATCAAGTTGATTGCTCTCAAGCATTTAATCAAGCCAACTTCGATGCTAATTGGGATGTTATCAGCTCGTTTAGCTCCACAAATACTACTTCTAGTTATTGGAAAATGGGCTGGATTAATCCACGAGTTTTACGAACAAAGAGTAATTTCAATATCCCGTACGTATATGAAGTTGATTATTCATTAGCTACCGGCACAGTTCGGGGTGGTGTAATTATCAGAGCACCAAAAAATGGTTCAGCTGAAGATTTACAAGAAACCGGACAGAATGTTGTTGTTCCAATGTTTAATAGAGCAGGTATTGCTTTGTTTGCTAATGCTGACGGTTCACAAATGTATGTTCAATTTTCGGGAGTTGTTAATGGTTACACCACTCCCTATATTCGAATTAGTGTGCCTGCACCAGTGGGGGAGAATTTACGAAACAGAGCTTTGTTGAAAATTGAGGATTATGGTAATTCAATTTATGTTTTCTATAATTCAAAAAGCCTATGTAGAATTGATTTTGACCAAACATCTACCGAAAATAATGCATCAGGAGTGGTATATAATGGCTCTATGGTAATTCAGGGTTATTTTGAGAACATGGTGGTTCCAGTTACTGATTTTAAATTGGCTATTGCAGCTCGTGATGATGTTAGCTCTACTGATGACCTCAGAATTTATAGCATTAAAATAAGCTCTGCTACGATGCTTCCAGAACCCCCATTTAACGTAACTGCCAAAGCTGGTGACAGCAAAGCAACAGTTTCATTTTCAAAATCAGAAAATTTAGCTATTCCTGTATCGAAATATGTGGTGAAGTCTTATCCCGGAAATATCATAATTGATGGTACATCAAGTCCAATTACTATCTTGGGACTTACTAATGGTGTAGAATACACTTTTACTGTTACTGCTGTTAATAGCATGGGCTCAAGTGCCGAAAGTGTTGCTTCGGCAGGTGTAACCCCTACTAAAGCAATTTTGCAGCTAAGTTCGAATCAGAATCAATGGACAGGAACTGATGCTTTAGGACGTAAATTATCTGACGGATTAACATTGGATACACCAAAGAAAAACAAATATGTTGGTATTTTTTATTGGACATGGCATACCGATAATATTGCCGATTATTCGCCAGTGATGAATATCACGGAAATACGCAAGCAATATCCTGAAGCAATGTCGGATTTTAATCACCCTGCCTGGAACAATAAGCCCGAAGGGGGAGTGTTTTGGTGGGATGAACCTTTGTTTGGTTATTATCGTACTACCGATGAGTGGGTATTGCGCCGTCATGCCGAGATGCTTGCCGATGCGGGAGTTGACGTGGTATTTTTCGATTGTACGAATGGAAGTCAAACCTGGAAAACATCGTACACA
Source organism: Paludibacter sp. (assembly GCA_020049335.1). Taxonomy (GTDB): domain Bacteria; phylum Bacteroidota; class Bacteroidia; order Bacteroidales; family Paludibacteraceae; genus Paludibacter. Next base: position 21,312 of record JAIFKX010000076.1, read on the forward strand.
AAATTACTCGAAACATGGTCGAAAGCCAGAGAAGAAGGAGTAAAGACACCACAAGTGGCATTTATGTTACCTTTTGGTGCTACCGATGATGCTGCATTATCAATGAGTGAACTTTATACCGATCTTTATGAGCCAGGGTTATATAAAGACTTATGGTTTATGTGGAAGGACAAACCACTAATTATGGCATATCCCGAAATAAAAGCTCAAGCCGGTAATACTGCAGGAATGAAATTTACATCATCATCTACTTTTAATGCTGTAAATGTAACCTGCCCAAGCTGGACAAATAGTATTGGAAATCTGACACTTAAGTTATATAATTGGAACACAAATTATAATACAAGTATATCTGGTAGTCCTATAGCTTCTAAAACATTTGAAAACTACGATGATAATTCAAAACTTACACTAAACTTTGATGCACAGGTACAAGGAGATTATGTTTGGGAGTTAAGTGGTGCATCCGAAGTGGTTGGCGTTTGGAAATGGACTGAAAGCAACAGTTCTTCTGTACAGAGTTATTTTGATGGCAAATCAGTGAGTGGAAACTATGAATCAGAAATTTTTTACGTCCAGAACAATTCCTACACAGCTTTAGCCACTGGAACAAATCACATTCCATTACAGTTATTAGTATCGGTTCCACAATCAAGAGTAACAGCCATGCAATCGTTTTTCACTTTTCGTCCGGGTCAAGCCGACATGGTAAATGGACCAACGCGCAACGATCATTGGGGCTGGTTAGAGGTTGCACCTCAACATGCCTATATTCCTAAACCGGATGGTGGTTATGAACAAGCTACTGTTGGAGTAGCCCAAAATGCTTCTGATGCAAGTGGCGGACATGCTTCTGCATTTAATTCAGAGCTAACATACGGGAGAAGTTATACCCACATGAATGGTCATGACAAAAGCGAAGATGCCTACCTGAAAGGGTTAAATTTTCAGGAACAATGGAATAATGCCTTTGCAATAGACCCCGATTTAATATTTGTAACGGGATGGAATGAATGGATAGGTGGACGTTGGTTGAGTTGGGATGTTAAACCATTTTCGTTTGTCGATACATATAGCGCTGAAAAAAGTAGGGATACAGAACCAGTTAAATCATGGGGAAATAAAGGCGATGTGTATTATTTACAATTAATTGAAAATATCCGAAAGTTTAAAGGGATTGATGCCATAGATTCAACTTCAAACCTAAAAACGATAGATATTAGCCGCTTGTCCGACTGGAATGATGTTTATCCAAGCTATGTTTCGCACAAAGGAAACACCATTCACCGCAATCATAAAGGGGCTGGTAATACGCTTATTTATCAAAACATTACAGGTAGAAACGATATTGTTTCAGCAAAAGTAGCCCGAGATGCTCAATATATTTATTTCTATGTTGAGACTGATGAAGCATTAAGTCCAAAAACCGACAATGGCTGGATGCGATTATTTATTGATATTGATAGAAATAAAAATACAGGTTGGGAAGGGTACAATTTTGTTTTAAACAGAACATCGCCTGGAAGTAAAGCTAGTTTAGAGTCCAATGTAAATAACGAATGGCAATGGCAGAGTGTGGGACTGTGTGATTATTCTATCAATAATAATACTCTAACCGTTAAAATTGAACGCTCGAAACTAGGATTAACAGACCTGTCCGATTTGAATTTTGAATTTAAATGGAGTGATAATATGCAAGAACAGGGCAATTTGATGGATTTTTATGTGAATGGGGATGTTGCTCCTGCTGGTAGGTTCAACTATATTTACAATCCACAAAAAAACGACGAAGGTTATTTAAAATCTTGTATGCCATTGGGTATAAATCAGGGACTTAAAGAAGAGGTTTTTGAAGGTGATTTCGACACAATACCAGACTTTAGTTCATTAAAAGTGTCAAAAACAAACTACCCGTTGGAGATAAATAATGTTTCGGACTATCCAAAATTTGGAAGTAACTTTAGTGGATTTATTGAAGCACCTCTCAAAGAAAGTTATAAGTTTACGCTTAGTTGCGATGCCGACACTAGATTGTATATCGATAATTTTTTAGTTACAGAATATGAAAATGGGCAGTTAAAATCGAATAATATAATTAAATTAATGCCCGGTATGCATCAATTCAGATTGGAACATACTACGAAAGATACTAGCAAACCATTGGAGTGCTTTGTAGAGTCAAACTCTTTCAGTTCGACAAAATTGCCCGGTTCAGTATTGTACAAATACAACATAAAACCAGATGCAAGTATTAATTTCACTCAACCTCAGAAATATTATTCGTCAATTGATAGTGTGTTTTCAGTTAAAATTCAGGACAAAGATGGAACAATAGCTAAAGTTGAAATGTATGATAACAATCAATTATTAAAAACCGATACTTCTTTGCCGTTGAACACATACAATTTTGAAGTTGGCAATCACAAAGTACAATTAAAAATTACGGACAATGATGGAGGTGAAGTTGTGACAAATCAATTATCGTTTATAGTTGAACCAGCTTTTGAAATACCGTGTCAGATTCTTCCCGATAAATTCTGTCAGTCATATAGTGTTTCCTTAATCAATTCTACTCATCCTCAGGGAGGTGTAGATATAAGAGCAGTATATGGATGGTCTGATTATTATATAAATGCACCTGAAAATGGATCCTACAAAGTTACATTTACGGTACCTGCTTCGGTTTCGGGCACAAAAAAAATAAGCGTAAAAAACAAAGGAGACGAAATTGCATTGGTAAATGTTGCCAATGTAGGTAATGCGCAGGCATGGTACGATGTAACAACTACTGTAAACTTAACAGCAGGTATACATAAATTACATCTTGATTTTACAGGGAGTATTATTCTACATAAAATATCATTCGATTTTACGAATGCGTTAAATACCACAAGCACTTTACGTTCTAAAATATCACCAAATCCATCGAAAGGTGAGTTTTTACTTCAAACAGATGAAAATATAGCTATGCTTGTAGTAACAAACTTAGTTGGTGAAGAACTTGAACGTTATCAAGGGTTCAATTCAAATAATTTTAGTTTTGGTCAAAACCTGAACTCAGGAGTTTATTTGGTAAGAGTTATGGGTAAAAGCGGTAAACAGAAAGTGCTGAAAATTGTAAAACAATAGAGAATGTGTTGGGTTAGAGGAGTTCATAGTGGTTATATCAGGTTGTTTATTTTTATTGAGTTACTAGTAGGTGGAGCATTTCCTGTAGCAAATTCTCAAGTAATACCTGCATATAACCAACAATGGACTGCTACGGATGGACTTGGGCGCAAATTAGCTGATTCTGAAACTTGTGGTCAGCCTCGAGAAAAAAAACATATTGGCATGTTTTATTGGACATGGCATACTGATGATTTGGCTGATTTTTCGCCCGTAATGAACATAACAAAAATACGGAAGGAGCAACCGGGTGCAATGTCGGATTTTCATCATCCTGCTTGGCTAAATAAACCCGAAGGCGGTGTGTTTTGGTGGGATGAACCTTTATTTGGTTACTACCGAACAACTGATGAATGGGTGTTGCGAAAACATGCCGAAATGCTTGCTGATGCTAGTGTCGATGTGGTTTTTTTTGATTGTACAAATGGAAGTATCACCTGGAAATCTTCTTATATTAAATTACTCGAAGTGTGGTCGAAGGCTCGAAAAGATGGAGTTAATACTCCCGGAGTCGCTTTCGTGTTACCTTTCGCTAATACACCCGAAGCTACTTCAACACTGAATGAACTGTACACCGAATTGTATAAACCCGGATTGTATAAAGACTTATGGTTTTATTGGAATGGCAAACCGCTTATTATGGCATATCCCGAAGCTTCAGCGACAAAAAAAAGCTCAGCAGCCATGAAATTTACTGCTAATTCAACATTCAATAATATTGCTATTCAGTGCGGATCAATAGGAGAAAATGCAGAACTAACACTAAAATTATTCAAGTGGAAAGAGAGCTATTCTGAGAGTATTCAATCCAAACCAATAGCAGAGAAACAATTCAGCAATATAAAGGCAGATGACGTGCTTAATCTTTCTGTGGAGAACTTATCAAAAGGCGATTACCTCTGGGAGTTGAGTAACCCAATAAATACGGTAGGAGTTTGGAAATGGGATAACACAATTGATAGTTCCGGGGTTTTTCAAAGTTTTTACAATGGACTTTGTTGTACGGGGAGTTATTGTTTTAGTATTAACTATATAAATTCACCACTTCAAAGTAAATTTACAGAAAACAATTGTTTGCGAAAAGCAATTCAGTTGAATTCAACAGAAGTAACTCAACAAAGAATAGCCGAAATACAGGAGTTTTTTACTTTTCGCCCCGGTCAGCCCGATTATGTGTATGGTCCAACCCGAAATGATCACTGGGGATGGCTCGAAATAGCTCCTCAACATGGATTTGGAGCAAAACCCGATGGAGGTTTTGAGCAAACTACAGTAGGTGTAGCTCAAAATGCATCTGTTGCAAGTGACGGACATGCTTGCGCATTTAATTCAGAACTAACATACGGAAGAAGTTATACCCATAAAAACGGACAGGACACAGCCAGTATGGCATACCTAAAAGGATTAAATTTTCAAGAACAATGGAATAATGCCATTGCAATAAACCCCGATTTGATATTTGTAACAGGATGGAATGAGTGGATTGGCGGAAGGTGGTTGAATTGGGATGTTAAACCTTTTGCCTTTGTTGACACTTACAGCGCTGAAAAAAGCCGCGACATTGAACCTGTCAAATCGTGGGGAAATAAAGGCGATGTATATTATATTCAACTTATTAATAATATTCGAAAGTTTAAGGGATTAAAAGAACCTGACTCTGTTTCTCCACCTAAAACTATACGTTTAAAGAATCTAGATGATTGGCGTGATGTTCGTCCCATTTATGCATCGTACATAGGAAATACAATGCATCGAAATCATCCAGGGCAAGGAAAAACGCTGATATATACAAACAAAACAGGACGAAATGACATAGTTGAAGCTAAAGTGGCTCAAGATAAACATTATCTTTATTTTTATGTAAAAACCGCGGATGTTTTAAGTGCTAAAACTGACGAAAATTGGATGCGACTGTTCATTGATATTGATAGGGATAAGGCTACAGGCTGGGAAGGCTACGACTATATAATAAACCGATTATCGCCAACTGAATCTGCTGTTGTCGAAAAAAACATCCAAAATTCGTGGAAGTGGAAAAAATCGGGTATAGCACAGTACAGTATTGAAGGTAATTGCTTAGTTATAAAGGTGAAGCGCTCCGATTTAAATATTGAAGAATACCTGAATTTTGAGTTTAAGTGGAGCGATAACATGCAAGAAAATGGAAATGTTATGGACTTTTATGTAAACGGTGACGTGGCTCCGGGAGGAAGATTTAATTATATTTATAAGCAAAAATAAATCAGCTTTTATATAAAAACAAAAAATAACACCAATGAAAATGAAAAACAAAAAACTAACTTTGATTATTGTGTTGATAATTTCATTTTATCAATACAATTTTGCAGGCATTATAGCCAAAGTTGTAAATTTAAGAATCGAAACCAAAGAAAATCCGATAGGGATTGATATGTTTCAACCACGTTTTTCGTGGCAGCTGAGTAGCGAATTGCTCAATATCTCACAACAAGCTTACCAGATAATGGTTGCTAGCACAGCAGCCAATCTGAAAGCCGAAAAGAACTTGGTGTGGAACACGGGCAAAGTAAGTGATAGTAAATCAATTTTTATTCCTTACACAGGAAGTAAGCTTAATGCCAAACAGTATTATTACTGGAAAGTAAAAGTATGGACAAATAAAGGTGAAACTGCATGGTCGGATGTAGCAAATTGGAGCATGTCATTTACCGAAAATCCACTTTCGAAAGCAAAATGGATAGGAATGGACAGCACACTAAATTCAGGAAATCTTACCACAAAAACACGCCTTTCAGCACGTTACTTACGCAAGGAATTTAGGCTAAAAAAGTCGCTTAAATCAGCACACTTGTACATTTCGGGATTAGGTATGTACGAATGTTATATCAACGGAAAGAAAATTAGCAACGATATTTTTGCACCCACATTATCGGACTACACAAAAAGAGTATACTATAATGTGTATGATGTGAAAAGTTTCTTAGCTAAAAACCAGAATGCTATTGGTGTTATTTTAGGTAATGGACGGTTTTTTTCCATGCGAATGGACGGCTTACCAAATGCAGAAAGTTTAGATATTCCTGCAATAACAAATTATGGGTTCCCTAAACTGCTTTTACAGCTCGAACTTGAATATAAAAATGGGCAAAAAGAATTAATTGTTAGTGATGAGTCGTGGAAAATTAACACAAACGGTCCAATTATTGCCAACAACGAGTTTGATGGTGAAGAATATGATGCTCGTTTAGAGCTTACAGGATGGGAGAAAATAGGTTATAGTGAAACTAACTGGAAAAAAGCACAGCATGTGAATGCACCAGAAGGAAAATTGGTAGCACAGTTCAATCCCAACATTCTAACCATGAAAACAATAAAACCAATTTCGATTAACAAAATAGAAGATAAAAAATATGTAGTAGATATGGGTCAAAACATGGTTGGTTGGATTAAGGTTAATTTAAAAGCTACTGCTGGAAAACCGATACGTTTTCACTTTGCCGAGTTTCTAAATTCTGATGGTAGTTTATACGTAGCCAATCTTCGTGGCTCGAAATCAACAAACATATATACTCCATTAAACGACAGTTCATTTTCGTGGAAACCACGTTTTGTTTATCATGGTTTTCGGTATGTCGAGATTTCCGGTATCGATTATTCTCCCAGTTTGTCAGATATTACGGGCGAAGTGAACTACGATCAGATGAGCCAGTCTGGAACTTTTGAATCTTCTGACTCTACATTAAACCATATTTATCGGAATGCTAATTGGGGGATTTTGGGAAATTACCGTGGTATGCCTACCGATTGTCCTCAACGCGACGAACGAATGGGATGGTTGGGCGATAGAGCTACCGGATGTTTTGGCGAAAGTTTTATGTTCGATAATCAATTACTATATCGGAAATGGGTACAGGACATTAATGATTCTCAATTAGAAACAGGTAGTATTCCCGATGTTGTGCCAACTTATTGGAAGTTTTACTCTGACAATATTACCTGGCCTGCAGCTTACATAAGCATTGTGGAAATGCTTTATCAACAGTTTGGTGACACTAAACCGATACAACTTCATTACGAATCGATGAAAAAATGGATGAATTATATGCGTTTGAATTATATGAAGGATTATATAATCACTAAAGATACTTATGGTGACTGGTGTATGCCTCCAGAGGATTTGAAATTGATACATTCCATTGATCCTAAAAGAAAAACAAATGGAGAGTTGCTTTCGACCAGTTTTTACTACCGGTTGTTACATACAATGGCTATTTTCGCAACAACACAAGGAAAAACACAAGATGCCGATGAGTTCAAGTTGCTTGCAGCTAAAGTAAAAGATGCATATAACGCAAAATTTTTTCAACCAAATACAGCCCAATACGATAACAATACAGTAACTGCAAATTTAATCTCATTAATGCAAGGACTTGTTCCTGCAGGCTACGAGCAGGCTGTATTCGAAAATAGCTATAAAACCATCGAAAACGAATATAACTCACATGTAAGCGTTGGATTGATTGGAATTCAGTTTTTAATGCGAGGACTTACTAAATATGGTAGGGCTGATTTGGCATACAAAATTGCCACCAACAGAACCTATCCGAGCTGGGGATATATGATTGACAATGGCGCTACTACAATTTGGGAACTTTGGAACGGAAATACCGCCGACCCTTCGATGAATTCAGGAAATCATGTTATGCTTCTTGGCGATTTGATGAGCTGGTATTACGAAGATTTGGCAGGAATCAGTACAGAGAAAAGCGAACCCGGATTTAAAAAAATAGTAATGAAACCTAATTTTGTGAAAGGGTTAAACTTTGTAAAGGCATCGCACAATTCTCCTTATGGCGTAATAAAAAGTGAATGGAAAAGAGAAGATAACAAACTGACATGGGATATTATTATCCCTGCTAATACTTCAGCAATTGTTCAGTTTCCAGCAACATCAATATCACAAATTAAGCATTTCAATACAGATATTCATTCGCTCGAAGGTGTAAAAATCATAAAACAAACTCGCCAACACCTACAAATCGAAATACCATCAGGCAATTACCATTTCATTTTATCCGAACAATAAATTTATCCGAACAAAATGCCGATATTGTTAAACTCCGGGAATTATTTATGATAGTCATTTAAATAATCACCCGGAGTTTTTCCTGTAATTTTTTTAAAAGTCCGATTAAAATACGAAACATCACTAAATCCAACACGATATGCGATTTGTGAAAAGTTTAATTCTTTGATTAAAATCAATTCTTTGGCTTTATTAATTCGTATGGTATTAATAAATTCGGTAGTATTAACCTGAAGTGTTTGCTTTAATTTGTTATGCAAATTTGTTCTGCTTATATTTAACAGGTTTGCAAGAAATTGAACATTCAGTTCGCTATTTTCAATATTATTCAAAATCAGATCATATAGCTTTTCAATAAATGCTAACTCATGATTGGTAGACGGTATTATTAATCCCTCGAAATGAGCAAGGTCTTTTAATTTGTTTTTTAAAAAACGTCGATTGTTTAAAATATTATTTATCTGAATATCAAGCTCATTCATTGAGAATGGCTTAGTCATATAGATATCAGCGCCAATTTGAAGCCCTTCAATTTTTGCTTCAGGAGTAGTTTTGGCAGTAAGCATAACCACAGGGATGTGACATAGGTTGATGTCAGTTTTTATTTTTGAGCATAGTTCTGTACCGCTCATCATCGGCATCATTATGTCTGTTATTACAACATCTGGTATATTATTAGCAATATGCTCCCAAGCATTTTTACCGTTTTCAAAGCATTTTACTTTATATTTATACTTGAAATGTTTATTTAGCAAAAGCAATAAATCTTTATTGTCTTCGGCAATTACTATACTAAATTCCTTATGAACAGTTAGGACTTCACTGCTTTGGTGTATTTCTGTTTCGGTTGTATTAATTATCTCTTTTAGGTTATTGTTAATGACATGATTTTCCACCTCATTAAAAGTTGTTCTTTCGGTAGTAATTGGTAAATTTACAATAAACTTACATCCATTCCCAGATTCACTCTCCACTGTGATTTCTCCCTTAAGTAATTTTACAAGACTTGCAGTTAATGCTAATCCTATACCGCTGCTTTCCACAAGTTCATTTGAGATATCATCACTATAAAACACTTCAAATATTTTTTCTTTCTGTAGTTCGTCAAGTCCTTTACCACTATCTTTTACTGAAAATTCGATGGCATTGGGATTAATATTTAATGAAAAACTGATTTGTCCATACTGAGGTGTGAATTTAACGGCATTTGTGAGTAAATTAGTAAGTATTTTTTCAAATTTATCAAAATCGAAAAGCAATTCAATTTCAGTATAATACATTTGAACTTTTAGGTCGATATTTTTTTTTGAAAGTAATGGTCGATAAACGCCAATGATTTGATTTGTAAAATCGACAATATTCGCTTTTGTAATGTTTAGCACAGCATGGTCAGTTTCAATTTTTCTAAATTCCATTAATTGATTTACTAAAAACAATAGTCTTGTAGCACTGCGTTTTATTAAATTTTGCATCTCTAGTGTTTCAGCACCTTGCTTGTCATTACTTTTAAAAAGCATTTCAACAGACGCAATTATGATGCTAAGCGGGGTTTTAAATTCGTGCGAGATGTATGTGAAGAAGTTCATCTTGTGCTGATGGAGTATATTAAGATTCTCCCTTTCGATTTTTTCAATAGTTAGCGCAACTTTTTCTGCTTGTCGATTTTGGTAATTACGATAAAGCAGAAAAGAGACTGCTCCAACAAAAACTAAATAAAGGAAATAAGCGAGTTTGGATGCCCAAAATGGAGGAGCAATTTCAATTATTAAGGTACGTTCATCTCCGGTAATGTTAGAAATCCGATTGTTTGCCCGAATATGAAAAACATACTTTCCTGGTGAAATATTAGTGTAATTTGCCTGCATCTTTTCGGTCAAAGGAGACCATTTTTCATCGAATCCTTCAAGAAAATACTCATAAGCTATATCTCCTTCAAAATAGTTTATACTTGCAAATTCAAATGCAAACGAGTTTTGGTTGTATTTTAGATTTATTTTATCACAAAAATCAATTTGCTTATCGATAATTTTTCCATCGGGCAAGATTATTTCATTGAAAATTTTAAAATTACTAAAATAGGTAGTTGGCCTGACTTTGGGAGTTAATATCTCTTCGGGTCTAAATTTTGTCAAACCATTTACACTTCCAAAGTACATTGTCCCATCAGTATCTTTGAAATAGGATTTATAATTGTACTGATTGCCGGCAATACCATGTTTAAAATTGAAGTGAGTAGCTGTAGAATCTCTAAAGTTTAATCGGCTTATTCCTTTATTGGTGCTAATCCATAACAATCCTTTATTATCTTCAAGAATGCCGTAAACAACATTATCAATCAGCATCTCTTTTTTTTGTATGGTTTCGAAAATATTTTTTTTCGAATCGAAACGACAAAGCCCATTTCCTCGAGTACCAATCCATATTTGTTTTTTTGAGTCAATGCAATGACTGATTATTGAGTTGCTGGTAAGGTGTGAATTATCACCTGCTTTAAAATGAGACATTAAACCTCGACGATTTTTTTCTAAAATAAAGATGCCTTTATTATAGGTACAAATCCAAACTTTTCCATCTGGGGCAGTGAACATATCGTAAACAAAACAATCGTTCAATTCATTTTCTCTAAATCGAGTGAATTTTTCGGTATTTTTATCAAATAATTCTATCCCTGCAATAGTGCCAACCAAAATGGAATCGTTAAATAAATTCAGTAATGAAAAAACAAAATTATTATTCAACGAAAAAGGAATATTGACATTGCCAATAAATCGTTTAACATGACCGGTTTTAATATTTACTTTGGACAATCCGCCCATAAAATGACCAACCCAACAATCATCTTTATCCATTAGTAACGCATGTATATTATTGGCTGGCTGTGTGATTTTGATTTCTTGAGAGGAAAACAGATGTCTAAAGGTTTGATCCTTTGTATTTAATATAGCAATTCCTGCATCTTCGGTAGCTATCCAAATTTTGCCATCTGGTGCTTTTGCAATAGAACTCAACGCTTTTCCTTGAAGTGAATTTGGCTTTTCGTTTGGAAAAATAGCCTCAAATCCCAAATTTCTTGTTTTCGAAATATTTACTCCTCCAAAATATGTTCCTATAAAAATAACTTTTTGTTTGTTTTTGAAAATTTTATAAATAGCATTGTCGTTCAGTGTTTTACGTGATTTATCTATTGATTGAACAAAATGTTGAATATATCCGGTTTTTATATTAAAAATAAACAGACCCTTTTCAGTTCCCACCCAATACTCATCGGCGCTGTTGCCTTCTTCAATAGTTCGAATATAGTACATTTCAGTACCATTAGTAAATGTTACTGGACTGAATTTATTGTTGTTAAAATTATAGGTAAACAATCCTTTCTCAAAAGTTCCCACCCATAATATCCCTTTTGAATCGCTCATTATATGCGAAATTGCCGAATTAAATAAAGTTGAATTTACAAAATAATTATTGGATATTTTATTGAATTTATTGAATCGATAGAGTGAAAATCTTGAAAACGCCCAATAATATCCTTCTTTATCCGCAGTCATACCAAATATTCGATCTTTTAAAAAGGTTAATGGAGTGAATAGATTCTTTTTATAATTATAAATAAATGCTCCCGCATTTTCGGTTGAGATAAGCAACTCAGAACCAATACCTTGTTTGATAGCAATAATATCGCCAATTGGCTCGCCTTTAAATAATAATTGTTTGAAATTATCTTTTTCGGGAACATACCGTGCTAAGCCATTTGAGGTACCTACAAAAAGCTGGAAATCGGTGGTATAGATAATGCATGGTACAGAGTTGGATGGAAGCAAATTATTGTTTTTTAGAGCGTAGTATTGTTTAATATTTCTACCATCGAAACGGTTAAGTCCTCCATCAGTTGCAAACCACATAAATCCCAAACTGTCTTGACAAATATCAAAAACAGTATTATGAGTCAAACCCTTGTCGTTTGTTATCGCATCAAAGAAATAGCTACTTTTTACCGCGCTTATACTTTGAGAGCCAAAACATAAAATCGCACAAAAAATTTTGAATTTAATTTGAATGGTACAAATTGTAATTTTAGAAAGCATGCTTAGTAGTTTTTTAATAGAGATTTTAGAACAATTTATAACAGAACTACAAATATAAGCTATTTTGACAGAAAAATATCAAATATGAATCTCATTTACTGCCTGAAAGCTTGTATTTTTTGTATAAACATTTGTATTTATGTTCAGAGGAATAGATTAGAGCTTTATTAAATATGTTTTTGTACATTACTGCTACAAAAAACCATTTTTGTACAAATAAATATAAGTATATTCAATTACTTTTGTTAATCGATTTTAAAGGCACAATATAATAATGTGTACGATTTAAAATTACAGCAACAATAAGAAATCACAAACAGAATAAATATGTTACATAGTAAAAACTTTTTTCCCTTAAATCGAATAGTTATAAAGTTATTCGTTTTTTTCATGTTATTATTTACTTCTTTCGAAATGTTTGCTCAAACATCTCGATCTATTCAAGGTGTAGTTTTCGATAATCAAGGTGAACCATTAATTGGAGTTAGTATTTCCATAATTGGAACAACAAAGGGTACAATAACAGATATTGATGGCAAATTCAATATTGAAGTCGATGCTATTAGTACGAAACTGACTTTTATGTATCTAGGTTATTTATCACAAACTGTTGAAGTTAATACCTCAAAATCACTAAAGGTGGTTATGCTTGAAGATACAAAGCAACTCGATGAAGTAGTTGTGGTTGGTTATGGTACACAACGAAAAAAAGATTTGACGGGTGCCGTGGGCGTAGTTGATACCAAGGAAATGAAAAAAATTCAATCGTCAAACATAGGCCAGGCATTGCAAGGTCAGGTTTCCGGTGTTTCGGTAAGCACATCGGGCGAACCTGGATCAGGGGCTGATATTCGCATACGAGGCATCGGCAGTTTCTCTAACGTAGGGCCATTGTATGTAGTTGATGGAATGATTCTTAACGGTGGACAGCGCGAATTTAATGTAAACGACATTGAGTCGATGCAGGTATTGAAAGATGCTTCGGCCACAGCGCTTTATGGAGCCCGTGGTGCAAACGGAGTAATTGTTATTACCACAAAAAAAGGAAAAGATGGAGTTCCTAAAATAGATCTTTCGGTTAACTATGGCAGTCAGCAAATTGTCAAGCGTATTGAGATGATGAACAGTTTGGAATTCTTACGAGTTAATCGTCAAGCTTACGAAAATGCCAGCATGTTGTGGCCGGGCGAACCCGCTCAGGGACAAGTATTGATAAACACCGACTGGCAGAATGAGTTTTTTCAACCAGGAAACACGCAGGATTATAACCTGACAGTTTCGGGAGGAAACAAGGATGGAAATTATCTTATTTCTGGAAATGTATTTTCGCAAGATGCTGTTGTAAAAGGACCATATCACGACCGCTACACTTTCCGTATTAATACTGAAATCAGAAAAGGTATTTTAACGATAGGGGAAAATATGCTTTACTCACGCACCCAAACAAAACCAATGATAGGTTCACCATTTATCGATTTGTGTCGCCTCCCTCCTATTATACCTGTAAAAAACGAAGACGGAAGTTGGGGAACAGGGAGTACATCGTATCAAACTTACGGCACCAACCCAATTGGTATGCAAGAAACCCGCGATTATCTACAAACATCGAATCGTTTGATAGGTAACATATTTGCAGAAATTGAGATTTTAAAAAACCTGAAATTCAAATCAAATCTTGGAATTGAATACCATGGTTGGAACGACCGTGAAAAAACAACTTTCGATCAAATTCGCTATCTCGAAGTATCCAATTACGAAAACAGCCTAACCGAGCGTAGAGGCGACTTCACAACACTTATGCTCGAAAACACACTGACATACAATAAAAAAATTGGCAAACATGCCTTTGATGTATTGGCTGGTTATACTGCTCAGGAAACAAAATGGAAACAACTAACTTCAACTGTAAACGATTTAGTTCCCGGATTTTGGGTAATAAGTGCCGGAAAAGAAGATATGTTGACAGACGGTAATGACTCAGAGTACGCTATGCTATCGTTGTTGGGACGTATAAATTATTCATTCGATGATAAATACCTGGTTCAGGCCAATGTTCGTCGCGATGGATCTTCACGATTTGGGGTGAATTATCGTTATGGTGTATTTCCATCAGCTTCGCTCGGATGGCGTATCAGTCAAGAAAAATTCTTTGAAGGAGCTAAAAAATACATTGATGATTTGAAATTGCGTGCAAGTTACGGTATCATTGGCGATCAACAATCCATTGGCGATTACGATTACTCTGCTTATGTATTTGTTGGCGAAGGTGGTGTTTTTGGGTCGGATCAAGCACTTAATGTGGGCTCAATTCAAAAAGGAACTGCCAATCCGAATCTTCGATGGGAATCGAAAACTACATTCAACGCAGGATTAGATTTTACTGCACTTCAGAATAAGTTATACGGTTCGATAGAGTATTTCTCGTCGGATTCAAAAGACATTCTCGTTAAGCTTCCTATGGCCTGGGCGTATGGATCAGATTATATTCCGTGGACAAATTTCGGACGTATGATTAACAACGGAGTTGAACTTACACTCGGATTCAGAGAACAAAAGAACGAATTTAAGTACAACGTAGGATTAAATTTGACCAAAGTAAAAAACACAATATTATCGTTGGGAGAAAGCTATCGCGAAGGTGGTAACAACGGAGTGAATCGTTCGGAAGAAGGACGGTCGGTCGGTGATTTTTATGTTATTCGTACCGATGGTATATTCCAAAGTTGGGACGAAGTGTATGCATACACCTTTACCAGTACCGATCCAGTAACCAATGTGGAAACTACCTCCATGATTCAGCCCAATGCCAAGCCGGGAGATATTCGATACAAAGACAGTAATGACGATGGACAGATTGATAGTGATGACAGAGAATACGTTGGCAGTCCACTTCCTGATTATGAACTGGGATTACAGTTTTCGTGCGAATACAAGAATTTCGACTTATCTATGTTTATGACAGGGGTTTTCGGAAATCAAATATATAACAACACTAAGTATTGGCTCGAACGCATGGATGAAACAGCTAATTTACCATCGAGCCTAGTTCCATGGACAGAGGAAAATCATTCAACAACAACGCCTCGCGCAGTAATGGGACCAAATGAAAACACACGAGCAAATTCTGATCGCTGGATTGAAAATGGTGATTATTTACGCCTTAAAAATTTGCAAGTAGGCTACAATTTTACAAAAAAACTATTGCAACCTACCAAAATAATCCAAAGTTGCAGGTTATTTGCAGGAGTGCAAAACCTATTCACCATAACAAAATACTCCGGATACGACCCTGAAATTTCAGGAGGAGATGTTTTTGGAAAAGGAAATGACAACGGACATTTTCCACCGGTTAGAAGTTTTAATGCCGGAGTACAAATTTCATTTTAAACATATTACCCAACGAAACAAAAAGTTATATTATGAAACACTTACATATAATCGCTGCAATTTTTGCAGTTATAAGTCTGACGGCATGTTCCAAGGATTTTCTGGATAGAAAAAATCCAAACGAAATGACTACCACCGACTTTTGGAAAACAGGCGACGATCTCCAAAAAGGAATTGACGCTGCTTACCGTCCATTGCGTTTTAACGGCGCATATTCCCGATGGCTACATATTCTTTACGTGTCGCGTTCCGACGAGGGTTACAGCGAATCGCCAAACCCTTATTTTCAGTCATACTCAAATTTTCTCACAAAAAGCTACAACGATGATTCAGCAGAGGCAATAAAATTTACCTGGATTGATTTATACAAAGGTATTTTCTGGGCTAATCAGGTTATATACAACAGTACGAATATCAAAATGGATGAGGCATTGAAGACCAGAATTCTTGGTGAAGCGTATTTCTTACGTGGGATGCATTATTTCAACATTGCTGCTGTATATGGTCGTGGACCATTAATGTTAAATCCGTTTGCAGGTGGCGAAGCACCAGAAGTTGCAGAACAATTGGGTTTGTACGAACAGGCACGCAAAGATTTCGACGAAGCCATCAAAAGGCTTCCTGCTTACTACAGCGAACTTAAAAATTTGGGGCGTACAACCGAAGGAGCTGCACGTGGAATGCGTATAAAAGTACTTATGCAAGAACATAACTGGGCTGAAGCAGAAGCAGAATGCCGTACAATTTTTGCCTTGAAAAACAGTGGAGGACAACCACTTTATTCATTAGTAACCAATTATAAAGATAATTTTTCGCAAGCAGGCGAGAATAATGCTGAATCAATCTTTGAAGTTCAGTATGCTCCTGGATTGCAATCAGGTGCGGAAGTCGGATGTAACCGTGCAAAATTTATGGGTATTGCAGCCGATGGATTATCATGGGCAGATGCTTATCCACGCAAATCGCTTTATAATGAGTTTTTATTGGAAAAAACAACTGCCAATAAACCCGACCCTCGTATAAAACATACTTTGGCATATTACGATCCGGCAAATCCTACCGAAACATTTTATGGTAAAACATGGGATGAAATGAGTTTGAACCACGACATGGTTTATTGGAAAAAATACACCAATTACGAAACTGCAACTGTTGAAGATTATAATTCAGGAATCAATTTCAGAGTTGTTCGCCTCGCCGATATATATTTGTTGTACGCCGAAGCGCTCAACGAACTGAACCGAACTTCCGAAGCCTACGAATACATCAATAAAGTTCGTCGACGTGTAGGAATGCCTGATCTTGAGAACTCAACCGTTTTTACTGGCATTGGAATCGACAAAGAGAAAATGCGTACACAAATTAGGCACGAACGTAGCTGCGAATTAGGTGGAGAATCAACTCGCTGGTTCGACTTGGAACGTTGGGGTATGTTTGAAATTGCTACTAATGTAGCATGGCTCAAAAATCGCGATGCCGATTTTAACAATTTTATCATTGGTGTAAATAATCGCTTCCCGATACCATACCACGAGATTGCATTAGTTCCAATTACTCAAAACCCAGGATATTAATCTTCTAACAATAACACTTTTACTTTAGAAATTATCACAATCAAATAATTATCAAATATTTAAAATGAAAAAAACATTAATGAATATAACATTTATACTTCTGAACACATTGTTATTCTGGTCGTCTTGTGTTGAAAAAACGGAAGAAATTCTTATTTGGAACGACCCTCCAACTTCGGCTGATACACTTTACCAAAATCCTGTATTTGAACCTGACTTAGCTGACCCATCTGTAGTTAAAGCAGCAGATGGTTGGTTTTATGCTTATGGTACTGAAAATAATTGGAGTAACGGTATTCACCGAATGGTACCTATTATTAAATCTAAGAATCTTACCAAATGGGAATATGTAGCGGATGCATTTATTGCAAGACCAACATGGAAAACAGATGGCGGAATTTGGGCTGTGGATGTAACGTTTGTAAATAGCAAATACTATATGTATTACAGCGTTTCCACCTGGGGGGATTCAAATCCGGGAATCGGTTTAGCTATTGCTGATTTACCTTATGGGCCTTTTGTTGATCAGGGAAAGGTTTTTGATTCTCAGTCGATTGGCGTAGCTAACAGTATTGACCCATGTTTTATTCAAACCGGAAGCGGGCGGAATAAAAAGTCTTATTTGTTTTGGGGAAGTTTTCAAGGTATTTTTGGAACTGAGTTAAGTGCTGACCTGAAAACTGCTGTAGGTGCAAAATTCAAAATAGCAAATGCTAATTTTGAAGGGACTTACATTTTGGAACGCAATGGCAAATTTTACTTCTTTGGTTCATTGGGTACATGTTGCGAAGGTATAGACAGCAAATACCATGTTGCAGTAGCATGTGCAACCAATATTACTGGTCCCTATCTTGATAAATCCGGAAATTCAATTGCTGATTTTGGACAGGAAGGAACTCTTTTTATTAGCGGAGATCGTGAATGGGGTTGGGTTGGCCCGGGTCACAATGCCGAAATAATGACTGATGACAGAGGCAATGACTTCTTCTTATATCATGCCATTGATGTAAAAAATCCATATTTAGCTGGTGGGGCTACACGTCGCCCGTTGATGATGGACAAAATAACATGGGTTGATGGTTGGCCTCAAATAAAAAATGGATTACCAAGTAAAACCTTGCAAGCAGCCCCATATTTCGAAAAATAATAATTTAAAAACTATCTTTATTAATTGTCATAATGAAAATACAAATCATCATATCACTTTTACTTCTTACGTTTAATGCTTCATTATCAGCTCAATTTGTTCCGTTTAATACAGTTTATGGGATGCAACATGCCGATATAGTAGCAGTAGATATTGATAATGATGGTGATATGGATGTTGTTGTAAGTGGGGTTACAACTGAAAATAGTTTGCAAGTTCCCAAAAGTATGATTTATATTAATAACAATGGTGTTTTCACCCCTCAATTTTCTGAAAATCCTTCTACTTATCAGAATCCTGTTTTTACACCAGATTTTGCAGATCCTACGGTGATAAAAGCTGTAGATGGCTGGTATTATGCTTATGGCACAGAAAACACTTGGACTGATGGGCATCATATAGTTCCGATTATAAAATCTAAAAATCTCGTTCAATGGCAATTTGTGTCCAATGCATTTAATGTGCGTCCAAGTTGGAAAACCGATGGTGGGATTTGGGCACCCGATGTCACTTATATAAATGGCAAATACTATATGTATTACAGTCTTTCTACATGGGGCGACAGTAATCCTGGAATTGGGCTAGCAATTGCAGACTTGCCTCAGGGACCGTTTGTAGATCAAGGCAAGCTCTTCGATTCAAATTCCATTGGAGTTGCTAATAGTATAGACCCATTCTTTATTCAAACAGGCTCAGGAGCTACACTTAAGTCATATCTCTTTTGGGGAAGTTTTAATGGTATATACGGTATTCAATTAAGTGCCGACTTAAAAAGCACATCAGGATTAAAATTTAAAATTGCAGGGGATGCATTTGAAGCTCCTTATATCAAAGAAAAAGATGGCAAGTTTTACTTTTTCGGTTCAATTGGGAGTTGTTGCGAAGGGGCAGATAGTCAATATCATTTAGGCGTAGCAGTTGCTGATAACATTATAGGTCCTTATAAGAATAAAAATAATACAAGCATACTTATAAGTGGCCAAGAAGGCACATTATTTCTTAGTGGAAATTCTACACTTGGATGGGTGGGACCAGGTCATAATTCAAAAATCATTACAGACGATGCAGGAAATGATTATCTTTTTTATCATGCAATTGATGTATCAAACTCCACGCTACCTAGTGGGGCAACCCGACGACCATTAATGCTCGACAAAATAAACTGGATAGGTGGTTGGCCTTCAATAACGGGTGGATTTCCAAATGCTAATATACAAATTAGTCCTGTCGTTACTCAATAATAAATAAATATAAACTCAATTATTAATCTTTTAAATCAATTTACAAAATGAGAAACTTTACTTTAATTTTAATGTTTTTCGCAATATCAGTTGCGAATGCACAATTTGCACAATTCGATGCAACTTTTGACATGCAACACGGTGATGTTGTGGCTGCCGACATAGACAATGATGGAGACTTTGATATTATAGTTAGTGGAGAGACAGGAGGAAATCCAAAGACTGTAAAAAATGCAATTTTCATCAACAATGCAGGTACTTATACTTTGCAGGGAACTGATAATGTAATTACTCCGGGACATTTTGCCGACATCAAAATAGGCGATTTTGATGGTGATGGTGACTTGGATGTAATATTTAATGGGAATAGCAATAACGAAATGGGAAAAGGCATTGCGCTTAATGATGGAAATGGAATCTTTTCACGTTCAGCATTAGATGTTACTTCGGCCACTATCTCGTGTGGATTTGCCGATTTTAACAATGATGGATTGCTCGATTATTTTGTTATAGGAAATGGTACTGCAAACACGGGTACTATGTTTTTTCAGAATGGCGATGGAACATTTACCAAAGACCAAAGTTCATTTAGAAATCTAAACCTAGTAGATCCTGATATTTCAATTGTCGACTTTAATAACGATGGTTATATTGATATGTTTATAAGCGCATGGGATGATACTGCAAAATCGCGCTATTCCTCTTTATTAATTAATGATGGGTTTGGAAAGTTTGTTGCATTGCTTCAACCAAATCTTATCCGAAAAGGTTTCGGCTCATCAGTCTGGGGCGATGTAGATGGTGATGGTTGGATGGATTTATTA
This sequence comes from Paludibacter sp., assembly GCA_020049335.1. GTDB lineage: Bacteria > Bacteroidota > Bacteroidia > Bacteroidales > Paludibacteraceae > Paludibacter. Next base: position 41,803 of record JAIFKX010000076.1, read on the forward strand.
CTTAATGGTGATGGTGGTGCAGATGGCGAAGGTAGCTCGGATGTTTATCGCCTATATAAAAATAATGGGGGAAATCTTGAACCTAAAGCTACTTTCAACGATTATCGTCAAATAAGCGTGGGAGATGGAGCACGCATGGTAGATTGGGATAATGATGGAGATTTAGATATTATTTTAACTGGTTGGAGTGGAACAAAAGGCCGACAGGCTACTATGCTTTTTGAATGTACCAATGCCACCAACTTCACTTATACCGAAAATGCATTGAGCAATACTGATTTTCCCGGAGTATCTGAAAGTAGTATTGAAACAGCCGATTTGAATAATGATGGCAAGATTGACCTTCTGATTACCGGATATAATGGAAATCAGGCAACACAAGTAGGTAAATTCGACAAGAATATCTGCGGATATTATCTTAATCAATCATCAAAAGTTAATATAAAACCTACAATACCAAGTGCCTTAAATCACCAAATTGTGAAGTCGGGTGAAGAAACCTTAGTCACTTTAAGTTGGAATGCTGCAAGTGACATCGAAACTCCACAAAAATCTTTGACTTACAACGTATTGCTTAAAAATACAACTACAGGTAAATGGCTATACAATCCAATGGCAGTAATTGGAGGTGAAAAAGATGGCTGGAGAAAAGTGAGTCAACATGGCAATGTATTTACAAATAAACGTTGGGAACTTTACAATTTGCCTGCAGGTAATTACGAATGGAGCGTACAAGCCATTGATGCAAATTTTGTTGGTGGACCATATGCAGTATTAAAGACTTTTAGCATTACAGCTACCGCTTTAAAACAAGTTATTGAAGGAGTAAACATCTCAAATTCCGATGGGAAATTAATGATAAATAATAATACAGGAAATAATATAAATATTCAAATATATGGTACAACCGGAAGTCTAGTAAAGCAAATTTCTGTAAACCATACAGTTTCTTTATCCTTAAATCGAGGAGTTTACTTTATAAAAGTTATGACTACGAATAAAACTATGACTAAAAAAATAGTTTTATAGAAAATTCACTTAATAAATTAAAAATCAATTGAGACTACTCAACTAACTAAAAAATTCAATCATGAAAAAACAAACTTTCATTGGAGTTTTTGCACTCCTATCTTTAGCGATCAATGCTCAGTATGCTCATTTGCCAGCACCTTTCGAC
>JAIFKX010000004.1 GCA_020049335.1 Paludibacter sp.
GCGCAACCATTGGGACGGTGCTAAACATCTTATCCGCAAGTTCAACCAAGGTTATATTAAGGGTAAGATGGTAAAACAAGTGATTTGGAGTGTGGTGGGTTCGTATTACGATATTTTGCCCGTCCCCGAGTCGGGCTTGCTCAATGCATGTACTCCGTGGAACGGCGATTTTCAGACTAAACCAGTCACATGGGCTGTAGCACATTATACGCAGTTTGTACAGCCGGGTTGGGTATATTTGGAAGGAGCCAATGGCTTTCTGAATAAAGATAAATCGTCGTACGTAACACTTTACAATCCCAAATCGGCCGATTATTCGATGATTTTCGAAACCGTGGACTATGATAAAGATCAAACTGAAACAATCGAAAGTGTATGTGTGGAAAACGGATATCGATGCCTCGTTTGTAAAAGTGGCAACCATTACACCTAAAAACGGACGATTTTCACTGAAACTACTAAAGGGTTCCATCTATTCGCTCACCACTACTACCGGTCAGCGCAAAGCTGATGATAAACCTACAACGCTGAGCAACAAAGCGTTCCCATTTCCCTATTCCGACGATTTCGAAAGCTATAACCTTGGCAGTCAACCTCGCTACATGAGCGACCAGGCAGGTGTTTTCGAAGTAGTGAATAAACCAAATCGCGGTAAAGTTCTCCAACAAACTATCAATCAGCGCGGTATCGAATGGCTCTATCACGTAAACCCTGACCCGCATACTTTTGTAGGCGATACCGCATGGCGCAATTACACGGTGGAGGTTGATGTAAAGCTCAATACTCCATCAGAACACGCCACTATATTCGGACGATTAAATGGTATGTATCAACATAGCACTACCGAGCCCAATTCGTATTGGTTAAAAGTGGATGGACAAGGTAACTGGACTTTGGGAAAAACGCTAAAAGCCATTCAAAATGGACATTACAATTTCAAATCCGACTGGCCGGAGTTTTATGCCCGTTTTAATAATACTAATCAAAGCCTGCAACTTTCGTATAACGAATTAATGGCATTGCCTGCTGCCGATTTGGCAAAATTTGGTAAAGTGGCGGAACTCATAAAAGCCGATACCGACCCCGAAATGCTTTTTGTGGAGTGTTTACAGTGGGGCATGTTCGACTTGCGAAGACGCACAGAGCTTGCGAAAGGACAAATTCCTATCGATACTAATCAATGGCAAAACTTAAAACTTTCGTTTCATGGTAAAAATATTTCGGTTGAAATAAATAATAAATCCATTCTTACAATACGAGATACGAGCTATTCGAATGGCATGGTGGGACTTGGGTGCGGATATGAGGGTGTAATGTTCGACAATTTTAAGGTAAAATAATTAGTAAAAGACTTAACATTGAATATTTGAATCAATTCAAAAGATAGCTGTTTTTCATTTATCCAAATAAGATTTGTATTTTTGCATAAAAACAACGATACAATGAATTGGCACCAATTACTTTCTACCAAACGCTTTGGGCAAGAAGCTTATCACGCACAGCGCAATGATGACCGCAGCGAATTTCAGCGCGACTACGACCGACTGATTTTTTCGGCTCCTTTCCGGCGTATGCAAAATAAAACGCAGGTTTTTCCGCTACCGGGTAGTGTGTTTGTGCATAACCGCCTCACGCACAGCCTCGAAGTAGCTTGTGTAGGTCGGTCGTTGGGAAATTCGGTGGTGCAGAAACTCCAACACAACCATCCCGAGAATCTGTATTTGGGCGAAATTGGTTCTATTGTTTCAGCAGCTTGTCTGGCACACGATATGGGCAATCCACCTTTCGGACATTCAGGCGAAAAAGCCATCGCTACTTATTTTTCGGAAGGAAACGGACGTATTCTCGAAAACGAGATGACCGAAGAGCAATGGAAAGACCTCATTTGCTTCGAAGGAAATGCAAACACATTCCGACTGCTTACGCATCAGTTTAATGGTCGGCGCGAAGGTGGTTTTGTGCTTACTTACAGCACATTGGCTTCAGTTATTAAATACCCTTACTCTTCTATTTTTTCGGATATAAAAAAGCAAAAATTTGGATTTTTTGATGCCGAAAAAGCCGATTTTGAGAAAATAGCTTCCGAATTGGGCATAGTACGTAATGCCGAAAATCCAAATCGTTATGCCCGCCATCCGCTCGTTTATTTGGTGGAAGCTGCCGACGATATTTGCTATCAAATAATGGATATTGAGGATGCGCACAAATTACGCATTTTATCTACTGACGAAACTGTTGAATTGTTTATGGGCTTTTTCGACGAGGCGCGCCAAAAACGCCGCCGCGAAACCATGCTGCTCGTAAGCGACCGAAACGAACAAATTGCTTACCTACGTTCATCTGTAATTGGTTTATTGATAGAGCAATGCGCCGAAGCTTTTGTTGCAAACGAAGCCGCGATTCTCGAAGGAAAATTCAATTCTACCTTGATAAAAATATTGCCCGAAATAAGTGTAAATGCCTATAAAACCTGCTCAGATACCGCTTTCCGACGTATTTACCGTGCGCCGGTTGTGCTCGATGTGGAATTGGCAGGTTACAAAATCATTAGTACTTTGTTAGAGCATTTTATTGAGGCTGTTCTTCATCCCGAAAAAGCCTATTCCAAGCAGTTACTTTACAGCATTCCCGAGCAGTTCGAAACCGAAAATACGGACAATTACTACAAAATAATGGCTGTACTCGATTATATTTCGGGTATGACAGATATTTATGCGCTCGATTTGTATCGAAAAATTACAGGGATAAATATTCCGGGAGTGTAAATATTTCGGATTTCACCGTAGGGGTGATACGAAAATTATTGAACTTCGGATTTCACCCTAGGGTAATACGATATTAAATGAACAACAACTAATTAGATGATAAAAAAAAATAAGTTTCCGTTATTGATTATGCTTATATTGTTGCTTTTTTTGTGTTCGTGTTCTTCTGAAACGCAACACAAGTCAAACAAAAAATGGAGCGCCGAAAAAATCACATCTCCAGAACTAAAAGTTCAAGTTGATTATTTGAATAGGAAAATTCATGCAGTATATCCTATCAACAGCGATTCAGCTATAATCTATTCCCGCCAACTTATTGCGCTTTATATTGCCGAAAAGATGCCTTATAATGAATATGAAGAGTATTTAAAACTCTCCGAATTGTACAATTCAAGAAAGCATGACGACGCAAGTGCTCTGAATTGCTATGCTGAAGCATTAAAAATAATGCTTGAAAATAATGGTACTGATATTGACCATCCGTATTTTTTTATTGATATGGGTAACATGCTTTACAATAACAAACTATATTCGGAGGCAGTTGAAAATTACGAAAAATCAATAAAAATAAGTTCCATTCAAAAGGACAGTTTTGCCATTTCGGTAGGTTTAAATAACATTGCTTTGTGCCACAAAGAGCAAAGTAGTTTTGATTCAGCATTGTATTTTTTCAGAGAAGCGCTTCGATACAGAACATACATGCAACCGCAGCTCAAGGCGCAAAGTTATATGTATATCGCGAGCGTTTTTGCATCAAAACAAGAATTTGACAGCATGTTGTTTTATAAAAATTACGCACTAAAAAATTACCAACTACAAGTAAGCAGTAATTCGGCACTCACTTCGAAAACAATTTTGAGGGATGTGAAAATTAATGATGCAAATTTGATGGCCAATTACTACGACCATCAAAAACAATACGGCAAAGCTATACTGCAGTTTGAGCAGCTTATGATATTAAGCGAGGAGGCTAACGAATGGAATTTGTACGCTAAAGCTGCGTATAATCTTTCGGAATTATATAGTGTTACAGGGCAGCATGATATGGTGCTGAAATATACTACAATTACATATAACATCTCCGCAAATAACAAATATTTTGATTATTGTGTAAAAAGCGCCAAATTATTAAGCCAAACATTCGCCTACAAAGGGGATAAAGCAAAAGAAAGCTACTATCTAAAGCAGACTATATTATATGCTGATAGCTTGGAGGTGGTTAACAATTCCACCAGCAATAATTCAAATAAATTATTGCTAATAAACACACATATAAAACAATCAGTTAAACAATATAAAGATGAGGCATCAAAAGCAAACTTTTTGATAGCTAATTTCAAAATTTTAATTGCTGTTTTGCTATTCATCATTCTGTGTATTGTTTTGTTTTATAGAGTATTAAATATGAAACAGAAAAAAAATCATCTGCATCAATTAAATGAAATATCCAGTCAATTTGAGAAGTCGAGTACTAAAATTTATAACAACAACCCTGACTTAAACCTTTCAATCGAAAATAATCTGAATTATTTGATGGATACTGAGAAAGTATTTGTCCGTAAAAGCTTAAGCCTTACTGAGCTATCTGAACTAATGAAAACAAATACGTCCTATTTGTCCAATTATTTCAACAAAAAATTAAATACGAATTTCAACGATTACTTAAATGCCATTCGAATAAAATATGCCTGTGAGCTTTTCGAAGAGGATAAATTGCAAAAGAAATCACTCGAGCAGATAGCCGACGAAGTAGGTTTCAGTTCGAAAAGAACTTTTTATAGCGCATTTAAAAAATTCACAGGCTTAACTCCCGCCAGTTTCAGAAATAATATCAGATGATTTTTTTTGTAGCATCCAATTGCTTGTAGCAATAATTCCAATTTTTTAGCGCTTTTTTGTAGCGATAATTAAATAGTTGTGCAGGATTTTAAAATTTTAAAATCCTGCACACTGTCTTTACACCAATTCCATACACATACATGTATATTTGCCGTTGATAAAATTTGAGATTAATTCTACTTTGACAGATTAAAAATAACTTGTAGATAGATTCAGAGACGATAGTAACTTTACATCCCCTTTAGGGGCTTGGGGCAATAAAGAATTGAATTTTAACTGCCCCTATATCCCCTAAAGGGGACTTGAAGTTACTATCGATTTATTTATTTTTATCTAAAAAATTATAATCTGTCAAAGTAAAATTAAAATACAACTATCAACTCCGTATAATTTTCACACAAAAAAAAACAAGTATGCGAAACAATCTTATTTTGCT